>JBFICQ010000278.1:0-4490 GCA_041581895.1 Polyangiales bacterium
CCGTAAGCTCGTGGCGTACGGCTTCGGCGTCGTCGTGAAGTGGCTCGAGGTGAAGCGCTTCGGCGCCGCCATCGGCGACTGCCGGCAGCACCAACCAGCGTGCGCCGGGGTTCAAAGGCTGGCTCGCGGACCCTGACGCATCCTCGGCCTGCGCCACCGACCCGACCGACTGGGCAATCAACCCGGCCAAAGTGAGCGCAAGGAGCGGAGCCGCGAAGAGCCGCATGCGCCCTCTAAAAGCACCCGAGGAACGAAAGCGCCGAGCTGCCGCTTGGCAGGGACTGCATGACCGCCACCGGGTCGCCGCTCACCACGACGTCGACCAGATTCGGTGCGTCGGCCAGGTCGTCGCGTTGGTCGAGCTGGTGGACGACCGCGCTCTTGCTGTCGCGCCCGACCGTGAGGATCTGTCGGCCCGCGACGACGAACCACGTGTCGGTGCCCTGGTGGTAGGCGAGGTCGGTGGGCCCAGCCGCGGGCCCCAACAAGTCTTCGGCCTCGAGCCGCGCGTTGCAGAGCCCCCCATCGCGGCAATCAAGCGTCAGCGGGTCGAGCTCCGCGAGCTGGAGATCGCCGAGGTCGATCGAAGCCACCGCGAGCCCATCGGGCGTTACGGTCACACTCGGGTCGAAGCCGGGCCCGAGGTCCGCGTCGATGACGGTTCTGGCGTCGTTGCCGAGCCACGCGCCTTTGATCCCCTGATCGGCCCTCCACACGACCCAGACACCCGCCGCCTCGTACGAACCCACGACCGGGAAATCCGGCGAGACAATGGGCGGCTCGGTTACCGCGCTGAGGTCGTCGCCAAACGCGACAAACGAAAAGGTGAATGGGTCTTCGAAGCCCATCAACCGCCGCGACGAGGCAACCACCCGCGGATGAAAGGGCGGCCGGTAGGCGAACAACATCGTCGATTGGTCCCACCTTTCGTGCAACTGGTGCGAGCCGACTACCACGGGGATCAGGTCCGAATCGACTTGCGCCTCGGCCGCGAAGTAGTTGAGCTTGCCCCAAGTGAGAAAAACGTCGCTCCCCTCTGCATCCGACTCGACAAAGGCGACCTCGGAAGCTGTGGAGAGATCGTCGTGGTGCCCGGTCCGCACCCCGGCGTCGTCGTAGGTTTCGACCCGCAGCTGCCCGCCGAAGACCCGAGTCACCACGAAGCCACCCTCGACCGCCGCCACCGACCCCAACCCGTCGAACGCCTCTTCCTTTTTGAAGGAGAGCACCCCCTCGTCGACCCAGCCGTCGCAGTCGTTGTCCTCACCGTCGCAGACTTCGGGTGGGCCGTTGTCCTCGATGCCGTCGCAGTCGTTGTCTTTGCCGTCGCACAGTTCGGCGGTCGGCCCTACCGCCCCTTCGCAGACCACGCTCGCTTCATCGTCGGCGCAGACGAACAAACCGGCAACGCATTCGCCCACCCCGAGGCGCTCCCCGCAAAGCCGGCCGAGCTCGGGCCAGTCTTCGTCGATTGCCGTGTCGCCGTCGTTGTCGATGCCGTCGCAGCGCTCGGGGGGAGACTCGCTTTTCACACAGATGCCTTCGGAGTCGATGAAGGCGTCGGGACAAGCGACCGTCCCGCAGCCGGAGGCAAACGCGGCGACTGCAGCGGCGAATGCAGCGAGCACCGCCAGAGCGACCAACCGAGCACTGGGGGCGGGGAGGGCGAAAAAAGGGTGGGCTTCGGGGCTTCGGAACATGTCGATGGAATCGTTATCGGCGCGTCGTCCGTAACGTTGCGTCACTCGGGGGACCAACTGGGGACCGACCCGGGTTGGCCGGGGACCCGTCAAGCAAGGCCGCCAAGAGTACCGCCTTCTGGGTCTGCCCCGATGTGAACCACCTCACAAGACCCGCGAAAATACTCGACGCTTGGCCGTCCGGCTAGCCCTGTCGTTGCGGCGAGGCTTCGACCCGCCCTGCTGCTCTCAGGCCACCCGGGTTGGCGTCCGTCATCGGAGGCGAGCGTAACCGTCGGGGGTGGGTCTGCAAAGGGTTGAACTAAGCGGCGCTTTCTTTGCGCACGTCCCACCCCGGGAAAAGCAACACAGCTGGATGAACACGAAGAGCTCGCGCCAGGGCCTTGGCTCGTTCTGCGCCGAGCCGTGTCCGTCCGTTCTCGATGTTCGAAATGGTCGATTGTGTCAGGCCGGTGCGCTCGGCTAGCTCCGCCTGCGTGAGCTCGTTCTTATCCCTGAGGATACGAACCATGTCGGCAGGCGTAAGCTTGACGCGACGGACAGACTTCGTGAACCGCCCTCTCTGAAGTGCCTCTCGAACCTTCTTTCCGCGCCTAGTACTCATGGGGATTCACCTCCAGCACGAGGACCTCGAAGCGGTCGCCCTCGACCACGTAGAGGACGCGCCATTTCCTGGTCAAGTAGCTCGAGCGTGCGCCTTTCCACTCGCCCTTGAGCGCATGATCCCGGTAGCCGGGAATCAACCGCAACGATTGCGGTCCAGATGCTTGGACGACCTCTTTCCATGCCTGGTATTGTTTGACAACGTCTTTGGGTGCTTTTTTGATGAACCCGGGTCGGGTCGTCTCCTTGGACCTCGTCCGGGTGTTGCGCCCTGGCAACGTCCTCAAGAAGAGGAAGACCAAGCGCTAGAACGCTAAGGCCTGGCTAAAGTGGCAGGCTGATCGCAATAACGATTGACGTTCACGCTGCCCTACGGCTGCACCTCAGACGCGCCGACGTCGCTCAAACAAAACGGCGACCCGCGGAGTGAACCGAAGGCCGCCGTTCAGCCAAAGAAGAACCCCGCCGAAGCGGAGTCCTCCCAGTGTCGCTACGCACGGAACATCAGATGTGCCGTCGCGGCGCATTCCGGTTTACGGGTTGCAAGCGTCTGTTGTTAAGCAAATGCCTACGGCTTGTGCAGCTACGCACGCGTCGCATGCCTCGCCCGCGCCGCAAATCACCTCTTGGATGTGCTTCGGGTTGCCAGCAATCGGGCCACCGGGCTGCGTAAACGCGTTACCTGGCAGACCATTGAGCTCGCCCATCCCTGAAGCTAGCCCGCATTCGCCAGGGATGAAGAAGAACTCATTGAAGGCGTCCACCAGCTCGGCGCACTCGTTCTCGCCGCAACCAAACTTGTTACAATGTTGTGCGGTACCAAGGACCCTGGCGACAATCGCGTTGCACTGCCCCGCGATGAGCTCTGCCGACTGACTACCCGTCTCGCCCTCGATGCCTTCTCCGCACCCGAACGACAGCGTGACCATCATTGCGGCCGCGAGGAGCGCCGAGCTTGCTGATATATACTTCTTCATGGCATGCCTCCTTGGAATCTGAACGCAAATTCCCATCTTGATGATGAGCGTTCCCATGTTTTTGGCGGAAAGAGGCGGCGTGCTTGTCGCCCTGCTTCCGGAACGCTGACCATTTCACTCTTGCGCCAACCAGTCCATACGTAATTCTTCCCTGCCGAGCCGATTCTTCGCGCAGTTTTTGCGTTTGGGGTGTGGGGGCGCAGCGGGTGCGTGGTCGTCAACCGGGGTTGCCGCGCGCTCCGACTTTCATGCACGACAACAAACGTTTTCGTACACGGCGTCAGCGAACCATGTGAGCGACGACTTTCGACTCGGAATTCCCATGGAAGTGCGGTTTGGTTGGGCGACCTGCCGGCCATCGCCTACCCTGAGGCCATGTGCGTGGGGCGTGTTCTCGTTTGGGTGGCTCTTGGAGCGGGGCTCAGTCTAACCCTGGTTGCCTGCGGGGATGATGCGCCGCCGGTGCCGATCGCGCTTCAGGACTTGGTGCGGTGCGACATCACCGAGAGCAATTGCCAACGCGCGATTTTCGAATCGGTGGCGGAGAGCTTGGGTGCCGATTCGACGACGATGCCGGCGATTCGTACGATCTCGGTCGAGCAGTTCGAAGATGAGGTTCGAAGCGGGGTCAACCCCGACGACTTGATGGGAGACGACCCCGAGACGCGCGGGCTTCGCCTGATCGGGTTCATCCCCGAGGCGGCACAAAGTGTGATCGGAACCCAGATCGACTACCAAGTGAGCGCGATCGCGGCCTACTACAGCGGCGGAAACCGTTCGATCACCGTCATCGACCGCGACTACGAAGTAGTGAGTGCGCAGTCGATCCTGGCGCACGAGTTCGTGCACGCCATTCAAGACCGGCAGTTCGGGATCAACACGGTCTACGCCAACGTCGACACCACTGACGGCGTGATGGGCGCCCGGACCGTCATCGAAGGGGACGCCACGTATTCGTCGTTTGCCTGGGTCTACGACAAGCTCGGCGATCCGGTCGACTGGGAACAGCTCTATCTCGACTTCCGAGAAGGCGCACAACAAGAGGCGGCGGACCCCAACGTGTCGATCATCGCTTCGGCATCGGGGTTCCCATACTCGTTCGGCTTCGCGCTCCTCGGTCGTGCGACCGAGGCCCAGGGGCTCGCCGGCCGTGCTTCGTTCTTCATGGCGCCGCCGCCGACGGCGCTCGACTCGATGGTTGGCTACGAGA
>JBFICQ010000279.1:0-4428 GCA_041581895.1 Polyangiales bacterium
GCCGCCTCGGGATCGGTAAAGACGCCGCCGGCGAAGTCCGCGCCCGCGATGGCGGCTCCTAGCCAGGTAAACGCGAAGCCCAAAAACGCGCTCATTGCTGGACCGACAATCGCGATCAGGAGCTCGGTTGCCGGCGTATCCGGCTCCCGCTCGAGCTCGGATACACCACCGAAGACGAAGAGCGTGATCCGTGGCACGGGGATCCCTCGAATCTTGGCAACCACCGAGTGAGAGAGCTCATGGGCGAGCAGAGACGCAAAGAACAAGAGACCGGCGGCCAGGGCGGTGCTCCACGTCAGCGAGGGACTCCATGTAGGGTGCCAGCGAGGGAACAATCCGGCCCCTAGGCTGTAGACGACCAGCGCAAAGACGATGAGCACGCTGAAGTCGAGCCGAATCTCAATTCCAAAGATTCGCCCGAGGGACATTCCTCCTCGGGTAGGTCGGCGCTTCGATCTCGGAACGTCTCGGCTCATTGCGTTACCGGCAACATGAAAGCCCGGCAAACATACACGAGGCTTCCGGCTGGCGCTCGCCGGAGAGCTGTGGGACCGTCAGGGCCATGCGGGTTGTTGTATTTGGTGGAGCAGGAGATGTGGGCAGCCGAGCTGTCGAGGATCTCGCAGAGAGCGGCGATGTGGAGCTGATCACCATCGCGGATAGGAATGAAGAGGCGGCCAAGGCTCTCGCTCGAAGAGTCGGAAGCGGGCGCACCCAAGCCCGCTCGGTGCCCGTTGACGCACGCATTCATGGCGAGCTAGTCGAGGCCATGGAAGGCCATGACGTGGCCGCATCGGCCTTGGGTCCGTTTTATGTGTTCGAGGCGCCGCTGGTGCGCGCGGCGATCGAAGCCGGAGTCGACTATGCCAGCGTCTGCGACGACTGGAGCGCGGCGGAAAAGGCCCTCGAGCTCGATGAGGCGGCAAAGGCAAGGGGCTGCACCATCCTGACGGGACTCGGCGCGAGCCCAGGTATCACCAACGTCGGAGTACGCTACTTCGCCAACCGGCTCGATCGGGTCCGCCGCGTCGACGTGAGCGTCTATCAGCCCCTCAATGCGGGCGGCGGCGAAGCCGTGTTGCGACACATGCTCTTCATCATGAGTGGCGACGTCGCGGTGTGGCGAAAGGGGCATGCGATGCGGGTTCCCGCCTGCTCCGAGGAGCGTACGGTCGAGTTTCCTCGCTTTGGTCGACTGCAGGTGTGGAATATGGGCCATGCGGAGCCCGTGACGGTGCCGCGCTTCTTCCCCGACATCGAAGAGGTCAACTTCTACATGGGCTACGGCAAGGGCTCGCGACTGTTCGTCGTTCCGGCTCGCCTCGGCTTGCTCAGCAACAAAGCCGTGACCGAAGCCACGGTCGGGCTGATCGGTGCAATCGAGCGACTCGCGCCCGAGAGCGCGCCTGCCCCGGGTGCTGTCCGCCTGGACGTGTGGGGAGACAAAGACGGCGCCGAAGCGCATTACATGGCGTGCGGGACCGGTGAGATGCGAGCAACCACCGGCTTGTCTCTCTCGATCGGCACGCAGATGCTCGGCCGTGAGCAGATCACCTGCACCGGCGGCGGAGTGTTCGCCCCCGAAGGCTGTCTCAACCCGGAAGCTTTCCTCAGCGCGCTACGAAAGAAGGGTGTCGAAGCGTACGAAGACCTCGCGATGAGCCGGCCCCTCGGGGCGTCGGCAGAATCTGTCGAGCGCTTCGCTGCCGCCGATGCGTAGCAAGGGCTGCTATACAGGCTGTAGCCGAGAGGTGGCGTCATGACTGGGCTCGAGAACTCAGAAGAGGTGAAGCTGATTCGTGAAACCGCGAAGCGGTTCGTGTCGGCGGAGGTCGCGCCCTACTACGACGAGTGGGAAGAAGCCGGGATCTATCCGAGGGAGCTCTGGAACAAGCTCGGGGAAGCAGGGCTTCTATGCATGGACATCCCCGAGCAGTACGGCGGTGGGGGCGCATCGATCGACGCGCAGGTGGCGCTCAGCTGGGAGATCTTTCGCCAGGGCTATGCAAGCTTGGGGGGCATCGGCGTTCACTCCGACATCGTGGCCCACTACATCTTGAATCACGGCACCGAGGAGCAGAAACAACGGTACCTGCCGAAAATGGCCTCGGGCGAATACGTCGCATCGGTGTTGATGACCGAGCCGGGCGCAGGGAGCGATCTACAGGGCATCAGCACCGTGGCCCGGCGCGTACCGAAAGGCTTCACAATCTCGGGCGCAAAGACGTTCATCACGAACGGCCAGCATTCGAACCTCGGGGTGGTGGTCGCAAGAACCGACCTCGATGTGAAGGCATCGAGCGGCACCTCCTTGTTCTTCGTGAATCTGGACGACAAGGGCGTCACTCGCGGGCGCAACCTAAAAAAGATCGGAATGCACTCGGCGGATACCTCGGAGCTCTTCTTCGAAGACGTCGTCGTCGATGAATCGGCGGTGCTGGGGCCCCTCCACGGTGGCTTCATCGTATTGATGCAAGAGCTTGCGCGCGAGCGCCTCGGTCTCGCGCTCGGCGCGGTTGCGGCATGCCGGGGCGCGCTCGACCTCACGATCGAATACGTCAAGGAGCGCAAGGCATTTGGTCGCTCTTTGGCGCAGTTTCAGAACACGCGTTTTCGCATTGCCGAAATGGAAACGCGGTACGCGCTCAACAAGGCGTTCGTCGACAGCTGCTACCGACTATTCGCCGACAAGAAACTCGACGCGGCGACCGCGTCCATGGCAAAGCTCGCCTCGACCGAAGCGCAAAGCGACATTGCCGACGGCTGCCTGCAACTCTTCGGCGGCTACGGCTACATGACCGAGTATCCGATTTCGCGGTTCTACGTCGACGCACGCGTTCAGCGCATCTACGGCGGGACCTCCGAGATCATGAAAGAGATCATCGCCCGAACCGTCTTGGGCTGAGTGATCCGCAATGACTAACCGGGGAGGTGGACATGCAGTGTGATGGCGACCACACGGTGGTGTTGGGCGGTGCTGCCGGCGCATGGGGCGACTCGTCGTTCGCGCCGGGGCAGCTGCTCGATTGGGCGCGCTGCGACTACGTCTTATTCGAGGCGCTAGCCGAGATCACGATGGGCATCCTCACGCGTGCACAGCAGAAGAATCCGGAGCTCGGCTACGCCATTGATGTGATCGCGATGATCGGAAGCGAGCTCCCACGCATTTCGGAGCAAAATGTGCGCGTCGTCACGAACGCCGGTGGCGTCAATCCTAAGGCCGCAGCGGCAGCGCTTCGTGCCATGTCCGAGAAGGCCGGCGTTTCCACACGGATCGCCTGGGTTGAAGGCGACAACTTGATGGGCCGACTCGACGAGCTCGTTGCGCTCGATCTCAAAGAGATGAGCGACGGCTCGGCGCTTAGTGCTATCGACAAACCGCTGAGCTTCAACGCGTACCTCGGTGCCCAGCCGATCGCTGCCGCGCTCGATGCAGGCGCGGACGTCGTGATCACCGGGCGCGCCGTGGACTCGGCGCTCGCGCTCGGGCCGCTGATGCACGAGTTCGGTTGGGGGCCGAGTGACCTCGATGCGCTGTCGCAGGGGAGCCTCGCCGGTCACCTGCTCGAGTGCGGACCCCAGTCGACGGGCGGCCTGCTCACCGACTGGCAAGACGTTGGGTCTTGGCATGACATCGGCTATCCCATCGCTGAATGCCGTGCCGATGGGTCGTTTGTAGTTACCAAGCCGGAAGGTACCGGCGGCTTGGTCGATGTACGCGGCGTCTCGGAGCAGTTGCTCTATGAGATCGGTGACCCGGCGGCCTATCTACTGCCGGACGTGACGTGCGACTGGCGACATGTCGAGCTCACCCAAGTCGGAACCGATCGCATCGAGGTCACGGGGGCGAGAGGCCGACCCCCGCCTCCGACGCTGAAAGCCTGCGCGCAAGTGCTCGATGGCTACAAAGTGATGGCTTTGCTGATGATCGGCGGGCGTGATGCGACACAGAAAGCAATACGGTTTGGTGATGAGCTCGTTCGGCGCGCCGAACGCCTCCTCGAGCGAGACGGCTACCCGGCCGTGCGCAATACCGACATCGAAGTTCTAGGAGCGGAAAGCACGTACGGTCCGCACGCGCGGACGACACACACACGCGAAGTGGTCGTAAAGATCGCCCTACACCACGACGCCCGCGAGGCACTCGCCGCCGTCGTTCGTGAGCTTGGTTCATTTGCGATGGCCGTGCCCGGTCTTGCCGCCGGTGGAAGAGGGCTGCCGAAGCCCACCCCGCTGATTCAACTGCGCAGTTACCCAGTGCCGCAAGAGCAAATCACTCCGGACATCTTTTTGGATGGTGAGAAAGTACCGTACGAGCAGGCTGCGCCCCGCGTGTCTGCCGTGCAAGAGTCAGACCTCATCGTTCCGAATCATCCATTTACGGTGGAAGACCCCGTCGAGCTTCCGCTCATTGCGATCGCACACGCA
>JBFICQ010000280.1:0-4417 GCA_041581895.1 Polyangiales bacterium
CGCGCCTGTAGCGAGACCCGGGGCACCCTTCTCCTCGAGGAGAGGGTGTTGCGCGCGGCGCCGGGCTGGGATGGGAAGCACAGCGAGTGGGGGGAGCCCTCGTTCAGATCCGTGACGAGACGCCAGGGCGACCGGGTCCCGCTCGCGAGCACGCCCGTCCCAGCGGGCGCCGTGTTCAATATCGGCGACGCAGCGCGAAGCCCCCGTTGGCTTGCGGCTTCGACCGCAATATCGACGACACAGCGCGAACGGCAGTCTCACTGCGGGGTGGGTCTTGGGCCGTATACCTTGGCTCGGAGCGCTCGAGCCGCGTCGACGATCCCCAGCCCTCCGCTGCTCAGCAACTTTCCGTCGATCTCCACGATTCCCTGACGCTCCTTTGCGCACGCAGTGAGCCGACTGAGCGCAGATAGAGCGCAAAGCTGTTCCCCAGTCCCAGTGCCGGTCACGATGATCGGCGGATCGAGCTTGAGCAGTTGCTCGACGCTGTAGTTGGGCCAGCGTTCGTACTCGCCGGCAGCTACGTCGATGATGCCCGCGTACGACAGAACGTCGTGGTAACTCGAGCCCACGGTGCCACCGTAGATTCGATTGCCAACCACGGTCGCGTAAAGTCCCCGCTTTCGTTTCAAGGCGGGGATGTCGCTGGCAATCGCATCGAGGTCTTCTTTGAGTTGAGCAGCAAGCGCGGTGCCACGGTCGGGGTGACCCACCAACGTCGCGAGAGTCTCGATGTCCTCGAAAAGGCTGCTGAGCCCATCGATCGACCCAAAATCGAAAACACGGATCCCCGCCTCGCGGAGTCGTTCGACGTGTCGAGGGTCGGTGAGGTTGTGGGCGAGCACCAGATCGGGATTCAGCATCAAGATCGGCTCGATGTCGGTGACCAGCTCGATCGTCCCCTTGCCTTGGTAGCGGTAGTTTCGAATCCCTTCGCGCTGACTATATCCGGTGAAGGCGACGATTCGATCGGGCTCGCAAAGCTCGAGAAGGAGCTCGTCTGCGACCGGGCTTGCCGAGGCGATGCGTCGGTAATTTCCCGTTGTAAACGCGACGCCAGCCGCATCTCGAACGACACCACGGGCCGAGTCCTCGGTCTCCCCGATGGTCATCGCTGCCTCGCCCCATGGCACGATCGCGATCGCGATGGCGAGCGCGCCAATCAGCGCAACCAGATTGATCAAGGCCGTCCGCACCATCCTGCGATAACGCAAGGGGCCGCGGGATCAAGGCGGCCCGACGGAACGCTCGTTGGTGATAGACTTTCGGGCCGGAGGTCACATGGCACACTGGGAACACCGCAAAGAAGAGAAGTGGAAAGACTTCGAGTTCAATCAGCCGTATGCAAAAGGCCTCAAGCGACTCAAGGAAGAGGTGCTCGCCAAAACCGACTTCGACCCCGCGACCCTTTGGCAGTGGGGCACGATGCAGGCGATGGCCCTCATCGAGATGCTGAAAGAGAACGAGCGCACGTTCGGCGAAGCTGGCCAGCAGGCTGCGTATCGCGCTCTTCGACGAACCGGATACGACGTGGGCCGGCAAATCCTTGAAGGTACGACCATTCCCGAGGACATGACCGACGCAGAGTTCACGTCGTTCTACGCGACGGTCATCAATCGCATCGCCTACGCATCGCTCGAAGACCCGAAAATCGACCACGAGGAGCAGGCGAGCTTTCACATCCTTTGGTGCCCGCATCAAGACCACTACGAAGCATTTGACTGCCGAGTGCAGCGCTACTTCGTGCAGGGCATGATCGACGCCGCTCAAGACCACGCCGACCGCTTTGGGTTCCAGGTGCGGTTCGATTATACGATTCCGGCCGGCGCGCAGACATGCCACTTCACGATGTGGCAGGCGGACGAGGAAGAGCGTGCGCAGTGGAAGCTGCTGACCGAGAAGCTCGAAAAGAAGGCCCTCCAAGTCGTCCGAGACGAGGCAGGCACCTGATCCCGAGCCGCAAGATGGTCCCACACCACCACCCCCACACTATCACCTAAGCCGGAAGCTGAGCACTGTCGCTTCTTCCATCTCCACTCCGTAGACATCGCGAATCGGCTCGGCGGAGATGACGTCCGCCGTCGTCCCTTGATGGAGCAATCGTCCGTCTTTGAGCAGAATCGCGCGCTCGGTGAATCGGGCGGCGTCGTCGAGACGATGAAGCACGGCCACGATGCAATACCCACTGGCTGCGAGCTCTTTGAGCAAGTCGTAAAACGAGAGCGCATGACGGATATCGAGCGAGGCGGTGGGCTCGTCGAGAAGGATCAGCTTGGCCTCGGTGGCAAGCGCGCGGGCGAGTAGGACGCGACGCCGCTCGCCCCCCGACAGCTGCGTGAACGATCGTTTTCGGAGGTGTGCGACGTCGACCACCTCCATGGCATGCTCGACGGCAGCGTGGTGGCTCTGTCGATCGGTGCGCAAGCTGTAACGAGCCTGCCGGACGACGTGCTCCACTCGAAACGGACTGGCGAGCAGCGATTCTTGAGGCACATAGGCGAGAAGCCGCACCCGATCGGCACGGTGAAGGCGATGAAGGTCTTCGCCCGCCACTTCGATTCGGCCTTCGTGCGGAAGAAGACCGGCGACGGCTTTCAGCAACGTCGTCTTGCCGGCGCCATTCGGACCGAGCAGCGCGGTGATCGCGCCGTACCGGGCTTGAAAAGAGATATCCCGCAGCACGGGGCGCGCGCCGAGCGTCACCTGCACGCCTTCTGTCAAAATGGCGGTGTCACCCACCGTAGGCCTCCCGTTGCATCCGAACGAGCAGCCAAAGAAACAAAGGCGCCCCTATGAGGCCAGTCACGATGCCGAGTGGAATCTCCGAGCGGCCGGGCAGGGCACGGCCGAGCGCGTCGCACGCGATCAGAAACGCTCCGCCCAATAGAGCAGCGCTCGGTACGAGTCGACGGTGCTCGGCCCCGACGATGGGTCGAAGCGCATGTGGAACGATGAGCCCGACGAACGCGACCCCACCACCGAGTGAGACTGCCGCGCCGGTGAGGACCGCAACCCAGACCACGACCCATCTTCGAGTGGCTTTGACATCGACTCCGAGGCTCGCCGCCTCTTCCTCCCCGGAAAGCATCACGTCGAGCGCATGCCCCCAACCCCAAATCGCAATCGTGCCGACGATGGTCAATGGGAGCGCAAACAAAACGTGCCGCGCTCCCGCTCCACTGACGCTTCCGAGCGACCAAGCCACCATCGTGCGCCCGAGCTCCCAAGACTCCTGCGCCATGCTCGTCAAAAAGCTTCCGATGCTCAGAAACAGCGATGACAATATGAACCCAGTCAGGAGCAACGTCAGAAGATCAGCGCCTGCGCGAAGAAAGATCAGCAAGATTCCGAGCGCAACCAATGCTCCTATCAAGCTGCCAATGGGCAGCACCATCTCGATCGCAAGGGCGGCGCTTGCGCCGGAGAGAGCGCTTGCCGTGAGGAGTGCGATTTGTCCGCCGAGGTTCGCGCCCGCCGTGGTGCCGAGGATCGAAGGGCTCGCCAGTGGATTTCGAAACAGCCCTTGGACCGCGACCCCCCCGACCGACAACGCCGCGCCGGCCAGAAAAGCCGCGAGTAAGCGTGCGCCCCGAAGTTGCAGCAGCGTCGCGCGCAGGCTCTCGTCACCGAGCGAGGCCGCGCCGGTGAAGAGGGCAAGCACTCCAGCGACGACGACCGCGAGCACGAGCGCAAGATGTAGGCGAGTGGCGGACATTCGGGGCTCGCAGAGGGGTACGCGTGGCGCGACTTCGCGTCAATCGGCGTCTTTTTGCGCAGGCAGACCGCGATCCCATCTAGTATGGAAATCATGCGGTGGCTTGGGCGCTCAGCGCCTTGCTTGGCTTTGAGCTTGTGCGCGTGGGCTGGTTTGGCCTCCGCACAGGACGTCGTGCCACCCGAGGTCAAGAGCTTGCCCGTCGTCGAGGTACCCGCCGGGCTCGAGGTGCCCGAAAACAGAACTGTCCGCTTGCGGGTGCGGATCGAGGCCGACGGCTCTGCAGTGGTCGAACAATGCAACGCGGACCGGGCTCTTTGCGATGTGATCGACGAGGCGATCGCGAGATCGGAGTTCGTGCCTGCAACCCGCGAAGGCAACCCGGTCCCTTCCCGCGTTCAAGTCGATATTCGGCTCACCATCGATGACGCCACGGACTCGGGCGAGGAGGCCACCAGTGAGACGGAAGATCTCGAAGGCGAGACGACCGAGGAGCTCGTGGTCACCGCAACCGCGCAGGTCGATGCGCGCAACCAACAGGGCATCGAGCTCGAGTTGGAGGGCATACGAAACATTCCGGGTACGCTTGGGGACCCGTCCCGAGCACTCTTGCTCATGCCGTGCGTCGTCCCGGTCGCAAACGGACAGCCTTACGGTTATGTGTGTGGTGCGCCACCGTCGGGGACCGTGTACCTCTATGAC
>JBFICQ010000281.1:0-4411 GCA_041581895.1 Polyangiales bacterium
AACGCGACGAACACAGCTCCGTCGCGCGCTTTCACACGCACGAAGGCCGCATCACCGCGCGGGTTGTCGGCGATCGCGTTGTCCGGGTCGACGGGAATGAACTGCCAAAGTTGCCCATCGTCGCTTCGCCCGATCCAAGGCTTGGCGCGGCCGCCGGGTTGCACGTTGAGAAAGGTCACGAAGATTCGGCCGGTCACCGGATCGATCGCGACATCCGGAGCCCAGGCGGAACCAGGCTCGGGATCGATGACGTTGATTACGTTCCAAGCCTCCTCGAGACGGATTGCCGCCGCGATGCGCGCGCCGTCGTCCAGTTCTTCTTCCCACACGACCGCCGCACGCCCAGCCCCGAGCGCCACCCGGGGGAGTCGCTGCACGACATTCACATTGGTGCGAAGCGTGACTTCCGTGAATGAATCTCCTGCTTCGGCGAAAGCCCGCACGCTCTCGTCGCCCGACGGGCCTTCCATCCAGGCGACGATCGCGGAGCTGACGTCGACCGCCAAGGCAGGAAAGCGTTGATGGCTCTGCGGCACGCGCGGCTCGGCGACCACATTGCTGCCGCCAAGCGCTCCTGCCGCCCCGTCGCCCGTTTCAGGAAACCGGCCATCGCCTCGAAGCTCGAGGTCCGCGGCGACCACCTGCGCCTCGTAAGCGTCTTCGAGTGGGTCACCGCTCCCAGGAAGCATGCGTTCTCCGCGATCACGCAATATCGCGCGGCGTTCTTGGAGCGATGCGGGCGGACCAGGGTCGTCGATCACCCACGGCTCGACCGTTGCAAGCCCAAGGTACGGATCCTGCCCAATGAATGCCGCCGGCGCATCGTCGAGCCGGCTTGGCTTGGTCACGTGCGACTGGCAGTCGAACACGAGGTCGAGGAGGTTCCCCTTGATGCAGGGCGTGATGTTGTGGCGAAAGCCCGCATGCCGCTGCGTATGCGCCCACCCGGATTGACGCACGATGTCCGGAAGCCAATCGCCCTCGAACTCTTCGACTGCCCAACCCGAAAAGGCCTCGGGTTGCAGCATCAGATTCGCGCCCAGCGCATCGAGGCGCTCCAACAGTCCTGGCATCCACGCATCTTTCGAAATGACCATGCCGGTTCGAGCAAATGGAAGCGCAACCGGCCGCGCCTGCTCGAGAGCGCCGTGGGTCAGATCTAGAAGGTCTTCTTCGGCAGGGACGAGATAGCTCTTGGCCACACGGCCGACCTCCTCGCCGTCGGGGCCGAAGTACAAACCCCAGTTGTAGGCGGCACCCTCGGTCGCGACGTAGACGCTTTCGACCTCTTCGAGATCAGGATCGGAAAGCGCGGCGACCGCATCGGGGTCTTGACTGAGCTCGGCCGGGGCGAAGTCCGAGGACACCGCGACATACACTTCATATCGCCGCGCGATCTCGGGAAAGGTCTGAAACGCGCGATGAAGAGTATCGGTCACGGAAATCACCAGACGGGCGTTCGCCGAGGTGTCGGGATACCGCTCGCTGTAGTACGAAAACGGATCGGCATAGGTTCGAAATAGGGACAAGAAGGCCGGAAGTGTTTCGCTTTCTGCGCGACTCTCCGCTCCTCGTGACCCAATGAAAGCGCCTGCCAGGGACGCATTCTCGGGAAACACCAAGAGGTTCGGCTTATCGTCGGCCAGGCAGGGCAACACCTCGGTTCGCACGACGTCGTCCCATGCCTTGCAAAAGGCCGCGTAGCTATCCATCTGCGCGTACCGAATCACTGCGCCAACGGCGAACACCCGAACGGTGGTGCCCTCCCCCGCGATGTCGATCCCGCAACTCGCTGGAATCGGCGCGGGCTCCTCGGCCCCAAACTGCTCGCACGCCCCGACGGCAAACCGGCCCTGGCCCTTGTCACAAGCCACGCAAACCAAAAGCAACAGGAGCGCGTTCCGTCTCACGCGCGGAGTCTACGCCGAAGCGCCAGCCTTCCCAAGAGCCGTCGATTCGACCAAAAGCCGCCGCAATCGAGATAGTGGTGGAAAAAAATCGTTTCCTGGTGTCCCATGGTCAACCCGGTTCGGCTGGGGGAGTGAAGGAGCGTGCATCCCGCAACGAAAGGAGCCCTCAATGAGCTACGAACACGGAAGATTTGTCTGGTTCGAGTTGCTGACCAAAGACATCGACAAAGCCAAGTCGTTCTATCCGGAGGTCCTGCCCTGGCGCATCGAGCCCACGCCGATGCAGGACGGGTCTTCGTACAATCTCATCAAGGTCGGGGAGCAAGGCGTCGGTGGATTGATGTCCCCGCAGGCCGACGTTCCCACCGCGTGGGTGAGCTACGTCTCGGTCGCCAATGTCGATGAGACGGCAAAGAAGATCAAGGCCGCCGGCGGCACGACGCAGATGGACGCATTCGACGCGCCGGGCGTCGGTCGCATGCAGCCGGTGAGCGACCCGCACAACGGTATGTTCTGTCTCTTCAAGGGAGAGACCGGCGATCCCCCACGCGTCGATGGTCCGGGCTCTCTACACTGGAACGAGCTTTGGACGCAGGAGCCGAAAGCGTCGCTCGCCTTCTACGAACGCGCGCTCGGCTATACCCACGACGAGATGTCCATGCCGAACGGGACCTATTACATCTTCAAGGACGGTGACGACATGCGCGGCGGTATGTTGCAGGCGCCTAGCTCGGACATCCCGACGATGTGGTTGCAGTACATCACGGTGGACGACTGCGATGCTACGCTTGCACGCGCCAAACAAAATGGTGCGACGATCGTCGCAGAGCCCGTCGACGCTGAAGGGGTCGGACGGTTCGGCATCTTCCGTGACCCACTCGGCGGCATGATCGGCGTGATCAAGCCGGCGGACAGTTAGGCCGACTAGTTGATCGTGGCGCGGATGTCGCCCGACGCCTCTGTCTCCACAAAACGAGCGATCTCCCGAGCTACCCGCTCGGGCTGATCCTCGGCGACGAACACGTAGGCGTCCTCGATCCGCTCGAGTCGTGCGTTCGGGAGGTCTTCACAGAGGCGCTCCGCGAGCGATACCGGGAAGAACCGATCCTCGGGTGTCCAAAGAAGCAGCACGGGACGGTCGAATGACCGGAGCTCCTCGGCGACTTTCAGAGTGAGCTTGGGAGAAGTCGAACGTACGAACTTCTTCACGTCACGTCGAATCCGGGGATCGGTCGCGCAGGGTTTCACGTAGCTCTGCACGATGTCGTCGGGTATTCCCGATTTCGCGAGCCATCCGTAGGCGAGGGGAAGGTCGCGAAGGGCCTTCACGTGAAGCATCCCCTTGGCGAGCGCGGTCATCAGGCCGGGAACGACCGGCAAGATGCGTAGATAACTGAAGAGCGGCGGAGGAAAGATCTCGTACGCATCACAGGTCGTCAGCACGAGGCGTCCGATGCGCTCCCCGTGACGCGCCGCGACGACTTGCGAGATCGCCCCACCTGAATCGTTCCCGACGAGGGTCACGTTGTGAAGGTCCAGGCCCTCCAACAAATCGGCGACCAGCTTCGCGACTCCCTCAACGCTCAGGTCGGCGTCTGGGTTCATGGGGATTTCGTGCGAGCCGAGCGGTAAATCGGGCACGATGCACCGCGCGGAGCGAGAGAGCTCCGGCGTGACCTTTCGCCAAAGCTTTCCATTGACCAGCAAACCATGGACGAACACGATGGGTGGGCCGCTTCCGAAGTCCTCGTAGCGGAGAGTCCCTTGAGGTAACTCGATCGTTGGCATGGCTACACCTCCAGAGTCGTGGGTCGATCGTGGCACCAAGCGGCACGAACGCAATAACCTCGGAGGTAACGGAAATCCGCCCTACAGATTCCAGCGTTTCATCGCCCGACGGAAGCTTCGCGGGTTGGTGTAGCCGGCGTGGCGAACGATTTCGTCCGGAGTTTGGCGGCGCTCTACGCACTCGAGGACGATCGACTTTCGGGTCGCGTCGACCAGGGCGCGGAAAGAAGTGCCCTCTTCTTGGAGACGTCGTTGGAGCGTTCGTGGCGTCATGTGAAGCGCCGCGGCAACGGATTCGACGCCGCAGTTTCCTTTCGGGAGCAGAGCCTTGATGCGGCTGCGAACGCTGTTGAGGAAACTGGTGTCCGGATGCTCCGCATGAAGCCCGGCTGCAATCCGGCGAAGCTCGCCGTGTAGTAACTGGTTGCCATGCGCGAGGCTGAGGTTCCACGAAGCGTCGCTGATGAGCAGCGTGTTGTGCTCCTTACCAAAAAGCACCGTGGTCTGAAACGCGCGGCTGTACTTTTCTATGCTGCCCCGATAGGGATGCTCGAAGTGAACCTCTTCCGCTACAAACGCATTGTCGGTGGCGAATCGAAAGAGCTTCGTGAGGACTGCAGCCATGAATTCGATCTCATGCGCCGTGACGGGAAGCTCGTGCTCGACCCGGTTGATCTGAAGCGCATGGTGCTCGGGATGCTCGCCAAAGGTGA
>JBFICQ010000282.1:0-4395 GCA_041581895.1 Polyangiales bacterium
AGACGTGGGGTGGCATGGACGTCGTAAGAAGGCCTGTTGGAAGCGACGACGCGCCCTTGGACGTCACGAATCACCCCTCGAGTCGCGGGGAGCTCGAGGGTCTTGGTGATGTTCTGTTGAGCGATGCCCGACCAACGCTCCCGTTGGAAGAGCTGCACCTGGGCGACGCGCACGACCAGTGTTCCGAAGACAAGCACCACGAAAAGCGCCATCCAGCGATAGCGCTTGCGAAATTCGCCCACCTCGCGACGCTGTGAAAGCGTAATCATGTGGAAGCCCGCGCCGATTCGGGGTCGACCCATCGCACCAATGCGAACAGGAGCGGTGACACCAGCGAAGTGGCCAGCGCAGATGCGAAGAGCGCGAGCACGAGCGCTCCACCATTCCAGGCCATGCCGCCTGGCACGAAGGAGCGAATGATTTCGATCAGTCCACCGATCGAGATCGTCAAACCAAAGGTAAGCGCCATCTCGAACAAGAGCCCACGAAACGACATGAGATACCCGACGAGCCACGACGCCAAGTATCCGATGACGAAAGCCAGCGTGTGAATCCCGAGCGGATTTCCGGTGAAGAGATCGAAGAGATAGCCGAGAGCAAAAGACGTCGCTGCACCCCGAACCAGCCGCACGCCCCGGGCGGTGCCGAGCGCGAACACCAGTGGCAGCCCGAGGCAGGGTGAAAATGGATACGGAGACAGAGCTCTCGCGAAGGACGATTGCGCCAACAACATCGCGAATGCGATCAGAACGATGAGGATACTGCTCCTGAGCCCTTGCATTCGCCCCTCTAGAATGGGTCCGAGCCCTTCGGACCGGAGGTCAGGACCAATACCTCGTCGAGCCGAGTGAAGTCGACGGACGGAGTCACTTCGCCCTCCTGGTGAAGCCCGAACTCCTGGTCGTCAATCCTGCTCACATATCCAATGAGAATCGAAGGGGGGAATTTCTTCCCGAGACCCGACGTATAGACCTGGTCCCCCACCGCCACCTCGTCATCGGCTCGGTCGAACTGAATGCGCGCACGATAGCGGCTTCGCTCACCGAGCCCCTCCAAGCGCCCTCGTGCTTTCTGGTCGCCAACCAGTACATCCACACGACTTTGTGGGTCGATCGTTAGCAGCACGTCCGCAAACCGCCCCGAGACTCGGCGGACCTGGCCGACCAGTCCTTCGTTTGAGACCACTGGCATCCCTGGCTGCACACCCGAGCGATCACCTTGGTCGATTGCGAGCCTGACGATCCGAAAAGACGGCGAAATGTCTTTGGCGATGACTCGCGCAGTTACGGTCTCCGTCGATAGGCGCTCACGCAACCCGAGAAGCGCCTCGAGCCCATGAAGACGCTGGGCGTCCGCTCGGAGCGCGCGCATCTCCCTTCGTAGACGGTCGTTTTCTGCCCGCAAGTGGTCGTTGTCGCGATTCACGTCGACTAGATAGACGTAGTCCTCGATGATGCTCGTCGCCGCATCGGCCGCCCACTCGGCGGCGTACTGTATGGGGCCGCTCACTTGCAAAATCCCATGGTCGAGCCAGGAAAGCTTGGAGGGATCTTTGAGGTGAGCACGGAGAAAGAGGAGCGGGACGATCAGGAGAGCGATCACGATCGCGGCGTCTCGGAATGTCTGGAAATAGTTCATCGCCGCGTTCGCGCGCTACGCGATCGTCACCTCGCGTAGCAGGTCCAAGTGGTCGAGAGCTTTGCCCGAGCCAAGCACGACTGCCGACACGGGATCGTCCGCAACCATTACGGGAAGGCCGGTCTCCTCACGCAGCAACATATCGATATTCTTGAGTAAAGCGCCGCCTCCCGTGAGCACGATGCCCTTGTCCACGATGTCGGCCGACAGCTCGGGCGGGGTACGTTCGAGCGCCATCATGACCGCCTCGGTGATCGCGTTGATCGGCTCGGCCAGTGCGTCCCGAATCTCATCGGCATTGACCACCACGGTCTTCGGAACACCGGCCACCATGTCGCGACCTTTGACTTCCAACGTCGCAGCTTCGCCGTCCGGATACGCATTCCCTATGGTGCATTTGACGCGCTCTGCAGTTTGCTCGCCGACGAGCAGATTGTACTTGCGTTTGAGGTAAGCGATGATCGCTTCGTCCATTTTGTCTCCACCGACGCGCACGGACTGAGAGTACACGATGCCTGCAAGCGAGATGACTGCGACTTCCGTAGTGCCGCCGCCAATGTCGACAACCATGTTGCCGCTCGGCTCGGTGATTGGAAGGCCGGCTCCAATCGCAGCGGCCATGGGTTCTTCGATCAGAAACACCTCGCGTGCGCCTGCTCCTTCCGCGCTCTCTTTGACGGCACGCTTTTCGACTTCGGTGATCCCGAATGGGACGCAGATGATGATCCGCGGCTTGACGAGCGTGCGCCGATCGTGATGGGCGCGCGCGATGAAGTAACGCAGCATTGCCTCAGTGATGTCGAAATCCGCAATCACCCCATCGCGGAGCGGCCGCACCGCTTGGATCGAGCCGGGGGTGCGTCCGAGCATTTCTTTTGCCTCTTTTCCGACCGCCAAGACGCGTTTGCCGCCGCGTGGGTCGGCTTGCACGGCGACCACCGAGGGCTCGCAGGACACAATCCCGCGCCCTTTGACGTAGATCAGCGTCGTCGCGGTACCCAGGTCGATGGCGAGGTCATTGGAGAAGAAGCCGTAGAACCAGTCGGAAATCATCGGTGTCGAGTGGACTCTAGAAGGGAATTCCCCACCATTTCCAAGGGCTTCCGGTCCAAGGGGGTAGCATGTATCAGCTCCTTTTGGGCGTTTCAAGCACGGGCGCGAACGGTGCGGGAGGGATCGCACACAACGCCCTACAGGGCATTCTCACCCCTTCGTTTGGGCCCGGGCCAGGAATGTGAGTAACCTTTAGGGGTCCTGAACAGACGGGGGCCCTTTGCGACCAAAGAGATGCATTTCAGAAGCACAGCGGCGTGGCGCTGAAGCCGCGGAGCTCGTCGACCGAGCCAAGCGCGGCGACAAAGCCGCGTTCGACGAGTTGGTGCGCAAATACCGCGATCGGGTCTACGCGTTGGCGCTGACCCTGACCGGTCAAGCGAGTGATGCGGACGACATCACGCAGGACGCGTTTCTCAGGGCGTACCACAAGCTCCCCGAGTTCGAGGGGCGAAGCGAGTTCTTCACCTGGATCTACAGAATCACTCTGCACCGCGCCCTGAACGCGAAGCGTGATCGAAGACGTCGGCAGGCGGTGCCCCTCGATGATCCGCGTCTCGTAGCTGCCGTCGCCGTCGATTCCCACGGCGACCCGGAACGCGCCGTCCAGCTACGCCAGCGGTACCGTGCCCTCCTCGAAGCCTTCGATCAGCTCACGACGCTTCTTCAGACGACCGTCGTGCTGACCACCCTGCAGGGGCTCAGTTACAAAGAGGCAGCCGTTGTCCTCGAAACCACCGAAGGCACGATCGCGTGGCGCATTCACGAGGCCCGACGCAAGATGCAGGGCCATCTCGACAGCCTCGAGCGGGGATCCTGCTCTGCCCGGGCCACGCGTCGTCCGATGTCGGACAGCGCGGTATTGCGGCTGGAGCGGGCGCTTCTACAGCTCATCCCGAGCGCCCAAGCACCAGCTACCGTTCGGTGATGGGAACGTAGTGCCTCTCGCCTTCTCCGAGGTACACCTGCCTCGGGCGTGCGATCTTCTGCTCTGGGTCGGTGAGCATCTCTTCCCACTGCGCAAGCCAGCCGGGTGTGCGGCCGATGGCGAAAAGCACGGGAAACAAATCGACCGGCAGGCCCATCGATTCATAGATCAGGCCTGAATAGAAGTCGACGTTTGGGTAGAGCTTGCGCTCGACGAAATACGAATCTTCGAGCGCTATCCGTTCGAGCTCGACGGCGATGTCGATCAAAGGGTTCTTTCCCATCTCTTCGAACACCTCGTAGGCGAGCTTCTTGATGACCTTGGCCCTCGGGTCGTAGTTCTTGTAGACACGATGCCCAAAGCCCATCAACCGCTCTTCACCGCCCTTGGCGCGCTTGATGAAATCCGGAATCGCAGCGACGGAGCCGATTTCGTTGAGCATTCGGACGACTGCTTCGTTGGCGCCACCGTGGAGCGGCCCGTAGAGGGCGGCACAAGCCGCCGACAGCGCACTATAGGGATCGACGTGCGACGAGCCCACCGCACGCATCGCGCTCGCCGAGCAGTTTTGCTCGTGATCGGCATGAAGAATGAGCAGGACGTCGAGTGCGCGCTCGATGATCCGGTTCGGGGCGTATCTCTGCTCCGTCATTTTAAAAAGCATGTTCAGGAAGTTCCCCGCATAGCTGAGGTCGTTGTCGGGATAGACATAAGGAAGCCCACGGCGGTGACGGTATGCGTACGCCGCGACGGTGGGCATCTTCGCGATGATGCGG
>JBFICQ010000283.1:0-4356 GCA_041581895.1 Polyangiales bacterium
ATGGTGAGAGCGAAGGGTCATCGACGGGGACCGTGTAGAGCCCATCGACGGTGATCGATCCGTCTTCGCCGCCGGTGCCCGCGTCCCCGACCGGTGCCGCGGTGTCCGGATTCGAGCCATCGCCTCCCCCGGCTCCCGTGCTCAAAAAGCCCGGTTCGCCGCTCTCGCCACAAGCAGCTGCAAGCAAAAGCAACATACCAATAGTCAGTCGTTCTTTATGCGTCATGATCTCTCTTCCCTGACCGGCGACTCCTCCGGTACCAGTGAATAACGAGTCCCTTTGCCGCGGCCCGTTCGGTGGAGCTTCCCCGTGGCGACGAGCGCACGGAGAGAGCGAAGCGCGGTGGCATCCGAGACGCGTAGGTCTTCGGCGAGCTCGGTAGAGCTTGCCGCTCTTCGGCGTCCGAGGATTTCGAGGATGTGGGATTCCCGTTCGGACGCGGATTCCAGCTCTACTTCATCTCCAACGGTACCCATGGCGTAGACCTGAAGACGGTCCCCGACGAGAACGAGCTCGACGTCCGAGGCCAGCTGATAGCCGCGGTCGGTCGTCAGGATCCACTCGCCGTTTGGCGCGAGGCCCGCACGGAGTCTCGCCACCGCGGTGTGTAACGTCGGGTCGTGCCGAGATGGGGAGTACGAGCTCAGGTTCCAGACGGAGCTCATGAGCTCCGCGTTCGTCTTCGGCCCAGTTGCAAGCTCGCGAAGTACCCGCACCGAAGGTCTGGAGGGGTGCTTGTGAACCGAGAGGCGCCCGTGATCCTCGGTGAGCAACGAGGTCTCGGTTAGATAAATCCGTCGGCCAGGGTTTAGGTTGAGGGACCAGGGAACCAAACCTGCCAGGTGCTCGTGCACGAGGTGCACCACGCGCATCTCCGGTGGCATCGACGGGAGATTCAAGAGGAGCTCGCCAAGGCGATCTTCGAGCGGTAGGCACGTCGATCGAGATCCGAGGGCCAGCTCTTGGGCGATACGTGCACGGTCGATTCCAGTTCTGTGCGCGAGGTGCCCGAGCTCAGACGCAATCCCGGGCCGTTCGGCTCGCACGACCGCAGCTTCAACGAAGAGCACCTCGACGCGAAGGGAAGGGTCCTCCTGAGCAATCCGACGCGCCTCTTCCAAGTACGGGACCGCAGCGACGCGGCCTTCGGACAGCATCAGCAAGACCGCTCGCGCCAACAAGCCACGCACTCGACCGCGTCGGTCTTCGTCGGGCAAAGCGATGCGGGCCGCTTCGTTCAAGCATAGCTCGGCGGTTGGGACATCGCTCCGGAACGCATGCTGCCAGACCAGCTCCAGCAAGGCGTTTCGGCGCGCGAAGAAGCTCACCGAAGGTGAACGCGCCAGCTGTTCGAGCCGCGCGAGCGCATCACCTGGGCTCGGAACGCGATATCGCAAGCGGTAGACCTGCTCTGCAACTTGAATGGTCTGCGCATTCGCCACGAACCCGAGGTCAGCAGCCAAGTGCTCCGCCTGTTGCAAGAGCCGCAGGCCCGAAAAAACCTGACCGGTTTGCACGAGGGCGTGCCCCCGCAAGTCCAATGCCAGGAGCCGACCGTACGGGAACTGCGCCTCGATCGCTGCTGAAAGCGCGCGGAGGGTGAAGCGTCGGCTGCGAGCCATTCGCCCTTCGAAGTAGCGGACCAAACCGAGGCCCTGATAACCGAAGAATCGACTCCGCGGGTTAGGGGCACCAAGTGCACCGATGTTCGATTTGGCCCATTTCAGCGCCTTGCCGAGAAGTCCTGCATGGCAGGCCCCCGCGCAAAGAAAAAATCGAACGGCTACGGCATCGACCTCGTCACGGGTTTCGTCCGAGAGGATGAGGCGGCCGGTGATCTCGGCTTCGTCGAGCCTTCCACTGAACGCGAGCGCCCCCACGACAAACGGATTCAAGTCACCGGCTTGCGTCCGAAGCGTCGCAGCGAGAATCCGGTCGTAGCAGCCTTCGTAAAACAGGCGCTCGAGGTCGGGTGGGCTCATCATCGCTAAGGGGATACGGAACTCGCTCATTGCGCAAGGCCTAGGAAGGTACCCGTCAGCGGCTGTTGGGTGAGTGACGGGAATCCGGCGGTAGGGTCGTCTCTCATGTACTGGAGACAAAGGAGCAGCACCATGAATTCAAAGACAATTGGGTCGTTTCTCGCGGCCATATGTTGCCTTGCTTACGGTTGCGGCGACCCCGGTGTTAGCGGGGCAGAGCTTTCGACGCGGTCCCCGGGCAGCGGCGGCTCCGAGACGGTTCCCTGCGAGTCCGACGACGACTGCCCGCAGGGCGAGGAGTGCGAGTTCGAGCACGACATGTCGTTCTGCAAGCCCCACGGCGGCGACGACGATCGACCGGCAGACAAGCCGGACCCGGACGCGATGGAATGCGAGTCGGATTACGACTGCCCTCGAGGCGAGGAGTGCGAGTACGAGCATGGCCTGTCGTTCTGCAAGCCTCACGGCGGCGACGACGATGACTGCGACGACGAAGATCACCGCGACGACCACGACGACTGCGACTACGACTGCGACGAATACGACGACCGCAGCGGCAGCAATAGCGGAAAGGGCTAGCAGACAGGCGAAAACTTCTGAATGACGTTTTCCGCAGTCGCGGGCATAGTACGGCTAGAGGGAGCCGGTATGCCCGCGATTGAAACAGACAACCTTCGATTTGAAGTCGAAGAGAACCCGCCGCGCGGGCGCTTCAAGTTGGTGAACGACGAGGGTCAGATGCTTGGGGAGATGATCTTCAGCCGGGAGGCGGACGATTCGATCACCATCGAGCATACCGAGGTCGACGATGCACTTCGCGGCAAGAAAGGAGGGCTTCGGCTCTTTCAAGGGATGGTCGCCTGGGCCCGAGAGACTGGGACCGGCATCCGGTCGACCTGCCCATTCGTCAGCAGGATGTTCGACCGCGACCCATCGAGCAGCGACGTGCTGGAGCTCTGATGACCGAAATGTCGAGTCGGTACGTCGAGGTGGAAGGGCTCAAGATTCACTACCTGTCGGCCGGGGAAGGTGCTCCCGTTTTGTTGATTCATGGGTTCCCCACGTCATCGCATTTGTGGCGCAATGTGATGCCAGCGATTGCCAAGAGTCACCGCGCGATCGCGATTGATCTCCCAGGGTATGGGCTCTCGGATAAGCCGCTGGACATCGACTACGACTTCTTTTTTTTCGAGAGGGTCCTCGAGGGTTTTCTTGATGCACTTGGGATCACGAAGACCGCCCTTGTGGTCCACGACCTTGGCGGGCCGGTCGGTTTGTTTTGGGCAGTACATCATCCCGAGCGGCTCACCCAGCTCATCATCTTGAACACGCTGGTCTACCCCGAAACCTCGTGGGCGGTGAAGCTCTTCTTGATCGCCCTCCGCCTACCCGGCGTACGCGACTACCTGGTGAGTCCGAAGGGGCTCGTCGCCGCGATGAAGCTCGGCGTTGTCCACAAAGACCGCCTCAACCGAGAAGCGCTCACCCCTTACACGGCACCTTTCGTCGATGCCGCTGCGCGGCAAGCATTGATCAAGGCAGGCTCGGGGCTCGGCATCAAAGGCCTTGCCGAGATCGGACAGAAGCTCCCGAGCCTCCAGGTACCGGTTCGCATCATCTACGGCGAAAAGGACCGCGCCCTGCCCGACGTCGCAAAGACCATGCAACGCGTGAAGGGCGACCTTCCGAACGTGCAGATCACGTCGCTACCCAATTGCGGCCATTTTTTGCAAGAAGACGAGCCGGAGCGCGTGGGGCAGCTCATCTCCGAGTTTCTCGGTTCATGAGCCAACCAACTCCTGAAGCTTCGCCTTTGCCCCCTCCAAGATCGAGACTCCATCCCCGACGATCAGCGCATCGAACTCGAGCTCGATCAGCGCGCGTACGCTCTTGCGTAGCTGCGCCGGGTCGTCCACCACGCGATCGGGCAAGAAGGAAAGCGCTCCGGGAGGGTTGCCGATGACCGCATCGCCGACGACTAGGATCCCTCGCACTGGGTCGTGAAGGGCGATTTCGCCTGGAGACTTTCCAGGTACACCAATGACGAAGAAAGGGCCCACGCGTTGTCCCACCTCGAGCGCTGCATCGATGTGCGTCCCCTGTTCCCGCGCATGCGGTGCATCGGCCGGGTGGATGGCAACTTGTGCACCGGTTCGCTCGGCGACGGGGTTGGATGCGCGCGTGTGGTTGCGATTGGTGATCAGAATCTGCGCGACGCCCTGCTCCTCGAGCTGATTTAGGACATCATCGCTCGGCGGAACGGGATCGACACAAAGGTTTCCTTCCTCGTGCACGAAGAGCGTTCCGTTGAAATCGTAGCCATGCGGCTCGGAGAACCATGACCAGGTGAGAACACCGGGAAGAAGCTGGCGC
>JBFICQ010000284.1:0-4297 GCA_041581895.1 Polyangiales bacterium
ACCGAGTGGACGACCAGTGACCGCCACGAGGTCAATACCGAGGGCGCTGAGTCGATGCATGGTGGCGAAAGCCTCGGCCTCGAGCACCCCGTGCTTTGTCACAGTGTCGTCGATATCGAAGACCACTCCACGCAGGCCCGTTGGATCCAGCTCTTTGTAGTGCTTCATCACCCGCTACTTTGCATATCACATGCCCTGGGCTTGCAGAGCCCCCCGGGGGGGCGTACCGTAGATGTAGGAGGGAAACCGTGCCTAATCTCGGATTCGGCGAGCTAGTCATTGTCCTGCTGATCGTGATGCTGATCTTCGGCGCCGGGCGCCTGCCTCAGATCGGCGAAGGTCTCGGCAAGGCGATTCGCAACCTGAAGCGCGGCCTCAACACCGACGACGACATTGACGTCACCCCGACCGAAAAGCAGGTCCCCGACAAAGCGGCATCCCGGGTCGAGGACGCGGACGTCGTCGATCCAAAGGTCGAAAGCAAGCCCTAGTCGCTAGACGGCTTCCGGCTTGGCGCGAAGCTCGAGTATGGACCGGCAGCTGAGCCGGAGGGCGGGCGCAAGTCCGGAGGCCACGGCCGCTTCCTTCAGCTCCCCCGGTCGGAGTAGCGGTGCGAGCAGGAGCGCCGTGTCGAGCGGGCAATCGGGATTTCGGACAATTGCGTTTCTCGGGCGATAACGCACCACCCAACGTCGATGCCGATAGACCGCTTGCAGGACGCCTGGATCGTTGGGACGCAGGGCGCAGATGCGCACCACGTCGTCTTCGGTGAGTGACGGATTGTCGAGCAAGATGCGGACCACGTCGGGGTGCGGATCCCGTACCACCCGCTGAATCAGGATTCGGTCGTGGGTCCGTGCGAGCGACTTCCGTTCGCCGAGCGTCAGCGGACGGCCTCGGCCGAAATCCGGGATGCGTCGCTTGGTGTCGTCAGCCGCTTCCGCTTCGGGGGGCATCAGAAAGTCGGCGAGGTGGTGGAGCTCGGTTTTCTTGGCTTCCGCGCCAAGCTCCACGCGACGCCGCGCCAGGCGCGGCTCGAATAGCGCCCACCCGAGGGCGAGGAATGCCGATTGAGCGTCCCCGCCTCCGAGCGCTGCGACACGATAGGCCGCCCCGACGAGCTCGAGCCCTTCTTCCACGTCGAGCGTCTCCAGGTGCTCGCAGATCCGTGCGACCCGCATGTCGATTTCGTCGATCCGCGCCAAACGCTTGAACAGGTCCGCAAATGCCGTTTCCTGCTGCACGCCCCGGCCTCCTGTTCAGCCTAGTGGGGTTGGCTCGAAGCGCCACCTTGACGCAATGCGTCGCAGCGCTAGCCTCGCTACGCGATGGCGCAGGCGGAGCAGCTTCGGGTGATCAAGCGGTATGCGAACCGTAAACTGTACGACACCCGCGACAGCCGCTATGTCACGCTCGACCGTATCGCAGAGCTCGTACGCAACGGTGAAGAGGTCAAAGTCGTCGATAATCGCTCCAAGCGAGACCTGACCAAAGTCACCCTGGCGCAGATCATCTACGAAGAGCAAAAGAGCGGAAACGCCACGGCCTGGTCGGTACGGAGCCTGCGCGACTTCATTCAGGAGGGTCGCGAGCGGCTCTTCTCGACCCTGAAGGAAGGACCGGTCGGCAAGCTCGTGGGGCGCGCCGAGGAGCTCGGCGCAGAGGTGCGCGGGGCCGCGGACGACCGGGTTCGGGCTCTGCTCGAAGGGGCGGCCAACCACATCAAGCAACTTCAGTCCGAGGTGGCGCGCCTCCAGGCCAGAATCGAGGAATTGGAGCTCAAAGTGCGGCAAACTGCCGATCGGAGCCAGCGAAAACAGGACCCGACCGAGCCTCCGGAATAATCTCCGCCGCGGGGGGTTGTCAGGATTAGGGATGCCGAGAAGCGCCAAGGACACCACCCACGAGCGTCGACTGTTCGAGGCGGATGCACGTCCACATCTCGATAGCCTCTACGCGACTGCGCTTCGGCTCACCCGTTCCCGCGTGGACGCCGAGGATCTCGTACAAGACACACTGGTCCGTGCTTATCGGTTCTATGACCGGTTCGAGGCCGGAACCAACTTCAAAGCGTGGCTATTGAGAATCCAGATGAACACCTTCGTCAATCGGTATCGACGAAACATTCGTGAGCGCCGGGTGCTCGATGGTCCGATGGCAGCGCCAGTGGGCGAAGGGGTCATGAGTCGGGCCAGCATGCGTGCTCTCACCGACCCCGTCGGCGACGCCCAGCGCAAGCTGATCGGACGCGAGATCGCGCGAGCGTTCGACGAGCTGTCGGAAGATGCGCGCGCGATGGTTCTCCTTGCCGACGTCGAGGAGCTTTCCTACAAAGAGATTGCAGAAATCGTTGCATGCCCGATCGGCACCGTGATGTCGCGGCTTCATCGGGCGCGCAAGCAGCTCCAACTTTCGTTACAGGCACAGGCCGTTCAGCTCGGCATCATCGACCAGGACGGCGAAGGCGAGGCCGCAGACCCGGTTTCGCTCGAGGCGTTTCGAACTCGAAAGGCGGTGAAGTCGTGAGTTGCAGGCTCGTACGGCGTCATCTTGGGGCATTTGTGGATCAAGAGCTCGATCCCGCGACCCAGGTCGAGTTCGAGCGGCACCTGGAGACGTGCGTAGGCTGCCAAGAACACTTGGTCTTCGAGGCGTCTTTCCGCGAGCAGACGCGGGACGCGATCGGTGATGTGAAGGCGCCTGAGGACCTTTGGGGTCGTACCTTGAACCGACTCGACGAGACTGACGATGCGCGCGAGTACGGCACGTCCCTGGTTCGAGCGCGTCCGATGCAATGGCGTCAGGCGTGGCCGATCGCTGCCGCGGCCGTCGCGCTCTTGGTTCTCGGGGGGGTCGTGGGTTTGCCCCAACGCGCCAGCTATCAAGGCGCGAGCATGTTGCAGGATGTCGTGAACCTTCACTCCCAGGATCTTCCGTCCGATGTGCCGGCTGAAGAACCTCAAGAGGTCGTGCGCTACTTCCGGGGCAAGACCCCGTTCCCGGTGAGGCCCGCAGAGTTCGAGGGCCAGGGTGTGAAGCTCGTCGGAGCCCGCTACATCAAGGTCGGCGCCAAACCCGCGGCGGCGCTCTATTATGTTCACGGGGGCCGTCGAGTGACCCTGTTGGTGTTTCAGGACCCCCGACTGGTCGATTCTGCCCAACGCACGCATGTGGGCGGGCGTGAGCTCTACTATCACAATGTAGGGAGCCGCGTGGTCACCATCCGGCAGCAGAACGGCTTGAACTACGCGTTTTTTGGTGACCTCGAGCGACCGACCTTGTTCCAGCTCGCTGCGAATGCCCGCGTCGCCTACTGAGGCCCCCTCGAAGCCCCGCGAAATACCAGTCCCGCCCGTTGACAGGGTAACCTCTGGGCATCTATTCTTTTTTTGACACAGACGGAACTTTGCACGCCGGGGGGGAGTGAGTTGCAGCGCGTTCTGGTGATCGACAGCGAGCAGGAATTCGCAGGGGCTTTGCAAGCCCATCTCGGTCGTTACGAGGTCGAGGTAGAGCTCGCAGACGACGGAAAAACCGGCCTGCAGGCTGCGAAGGCCAACGTACCGGACCTGATCGTGCTCGCGGTGGAGCTGCGCGATGACAACGGCTTCCTCGTCGGCCGAAAGCTCAAGCGCAGCAAAAAGCTCGGGCACATCCCGATCATCATTCTGTCAAACGACGAGAACGCTGATAACCTCTTCGAGCAGCACGAAAAGACCAAATCGAAGGCCGAGGGTTATCTCCGCCGTCCGGTGAGCGTCGAAGAAGTCACGGCGCGCATGCTAGATCTGATTCCGCTCGAGGCGGTGAACGAGATCGAAATCGAAGGGGAGCAAGAGATGTCCGACGAGAACGAAAGCGATGTGCCGACGAAAGTCGGAGAACCCCCGGAGATCGACGACGAAATCGATGCCTTTGCCGAAAACGCTTTCGACGCTCTGATGATGGGTGGCGGCGGTGCGAAAGCCGCCACGGAGTCAGACGAGCCGGGCACCGGCGAATACGAGGACGTCGAGCTCGATGACGTGATCATGGTTTCCGAAACACCGGAAGCGTCTGTGAGCTCCGTGCCGGCGTCGGCAACGCCAGGGTCCGTGCGGCCCGAACCCGAAGATTCGGGCAGTGGCCCCATCGAAGCCGCTCGCTTGCGGTCGGAGATTTCCGAGCTGAAGGCGAAGCTGGCTGAGACGGCGGGCGGAGTATCGAGCCGCCAGTTCTTGGATCTCCGCGAGACGCTCAATTCGAAGGACAAAGAGATCCTTGACCTGCGTGACCAGTTGGGGGTGCGCGACAAGGA
>JBFICQ010000285.1:0-4171 GCA_041581895.1 Polyangiales bacterium
ACAGCCGAGCTCACGCTCGCCGGATTTCGCCACGACGTCTGCTCGGCCGTGCACACGACCGGAGTCCTGTCACCGTTTTTTCGTTCGTTGCCGCTCGAAGATCACGGGCTTCGATGGATCGCTCCACCCGCGTCGGTCGCGCATCCGCTCGACGATGGCCCGGCGGTCATCATGTGGCCCTCGCTTGCCGAAACCGCTGAGGGCCTCGGACGAGACGCAAACAGCTACGAGACGCTCGTCGCTCCCTTCCTCGAGGAGCCGCACGTGTTTTTCGAGGACGTGCTTGGCCCCCTCGGTTGGCCGAGTCGCCCCGGCTTGTTCCTACGGTTCGGCCTCAGGGCGATGTGGCCTGCCACCTGGGTCGCGGGCTGGAGGTTTCAGGACGTCCGAGCGAGGGCATTGTTCGCGGGATGCGCGGCCCACAGCATTTTACCGCTCAGCAAGTTGTTCACTGCAGCGCTCGGAATGATCTTCTCGATCGCCGGGCACGTGGAGCCCTGGCCGATCGCGGCAGGAGGCTCGGCCGCAATTCCAAAGGCCCTCGGTTCGCTCCTTCGCGAGCTGGGGGGTCAGATCCGCACTGAGGCTCGTGTCGACTCGTTGGCAGACTTGCCCGCTGCGCGAGTCTACCTCTTCGACACCAGCCCCAATCAGCTCGCTGCAATCGGCGAGCCCGTCTTACCCGGCGGTTACGTTCGACGCCTTCAGCGGTATCGGTACGGCCCTGGGGCGTTCAAGCTCGACTGGGCGCTCGACGGACCCATTCCGTGGAAGGATCCAAACTGCCTTCAGGCGTCGACGGTGCATTTGGGGGGTACGCTCGAGGAGATCGCAGCCGGCGAAGCGGCGATGTACCGAGGCGAGCACCCAGAAAAGCCCTTCGTCCTGGTCTGCCAGCAGAGTCAGCTCGACCCAACGCGGGCGCCGGAGGGAAAGCACACCGGTTACGCCTATTGTCACGTGCCCGGTGGCTCTACGTTCGATATGACCGAAATCATCGAGAACCAAGTGGAACGTTTTGCGCCGGGCTTCAAAGACCTCATCCTCGCGCGGCACGTCATGCGCACCGATGACTTCCAACACTACAACCTCAACTACGTCGGAGGGGCCATCACCGGTGGCGTTGCCGATGCGTTTCAGCTTTTCACCAGGCCGGTGGCGCGTTGGAACCCCTACACGACTCCGAATCCGCGGCTCTACATCTGCTCTGCCTCGACGCCTCCAGGTGGCGGGGTTCACGGCATGTGCGGCTATCACGCAGCGCAGGCCGCCCTCGAGCGAATCGAAAGGTTCGAGCCAGCGCCGCTTGGGTAGTCTCAGAAATCGCGTTCATCCGGTGGTGAACCAATAAGCCCAGGCGATGAAAACGAACTGAAAGGGCAGCCGCGCCCACAACGCCCATCTAGGAATCGGTTTCTTGGGGTTGAGCGAGATGTTGTGCGTGAGCATGTAGATGTTCGCGGGGAACACCGCGATGTAGAGAGCGATCAACCCCCAAGCCGCGGCAACGCGTGTGGCCGGGATCAAAAGACCGACGCCGCCTGCGATCTCGAAGAACCCGCTGATATACACGAGGGCGAGGGGCGCAGGCAGGAACTTCGGGACGATGCGGACGAACGGCTTGGGCTGAACGAAGTGCAAGATCCCGATCGCGATCATGGCGAGGGCGAGCACCCAGAGTGCAACGAGCTTGAGTCCAGTCACAAGCTGCCCTTGTAGACCAAACCAGGGGAAGCGTCACCCACACGTGGCGTCCATGGCGGTGCACTGCAAGCGCCCGCCTCCCGTCACGCGCTTTTGCGCTTGGTGATCTCCTTCGCCTTCTCCCCGGCGGCGCGCAGGAATCTTCGAAGCTTGACGCCGCCCCAGATGAACAGAGCGAGCAAGACGATCAAGAAGACGATGTTGCCGTAGGGGATGTAGACGTAGTCCTCGGAGACCTTCTTCAAGGACAAGATGTTGGGATAGAGGTCCAGGACTGGGATTCGAATACCGTAGTACTTCACGAGCACGACGTCCTTGTCGCTTCGGACCAGCTCCGCGGTGTCGGCGGTCTCGGGCCGAGCCAGGCTCATCGCCTCGGCTGCGATGTCTCCGGAGTCCCATTTGAGGTACCAGCCGTTGTCCTCGTTGCGGAACGCCAAAGCCTTCCCGCTGTCGACCTCCGTAGCGTAGACGAAACGGACGTCCCGTGTTTGAGGCTGACCGGGTTGTGCGCCTTCGCGATCCATCCGCTTCACGTCGGTGCCGGAGATCGTCACTTTCGTTGCGCGGGGCATGTAGTAATAGAGAGACGATGCGAAGAGCACCGTGAACAGAAACGCAAGCGCCACGCCGACCCTTCTCATCCAGGTCTTCATACGAACGGAGTGATACGGCTATCTCGGGGCCCGGCGCAAACGAATAAGAGCAGGCCAAGGTGTGCTCGGGTTCTTGCGTTCAAGCAGAGGTCACAAATCGAGCAGGTGTATCGGCTCTTCGAGCCAAAGATCGGGCTCCCCAGCAGCTAGGGTCTCTCGCGCAAAGGGCCCCCACGTGACCGCCACCGTGGTCACCCCCGCGCGCTTCCCCGCCTCGATGTCGTGTGGTGAGTCGCCGATGAACATCGTCTCTTCGGGCGAAGCCGCCAAGGCATCGAGCGCTTTCAACACGGGCTCGGGGTGGGGCTTCCCGTGGATCACATCATCCGCGCACACCTGGACCCGCAATTCCTCTTCGAGCCCGAGAAGACGAACCCCGCGCTTGGCACCTGGACTGAGCTTGCTCGTCACCAATCCGAGCGCGACCCCCATGTGGTGAAGCTTTCGAACTGCTTCGACCGTGCCAGGGTAGGGTCTCGCCATCGCGTCATGGTGCGCGAGATTGTATGAGCGATAGGTCTCGAGCATCGCCGCGAGCTCCTCCTTGGATCGAGCGATGCGGTTGAGCTGATCGCGAAGAGGCGTCCCAAGACCCGACAGCCAGTAGGCGTCCGAAAACTCGTGGCCCAGATGTGCCCGCGAAGTGTGATGGAACGACGTGAGGATCAGATGAATCGAATCGAGAAGGGTCCCGTCGAGGTCGAACAAGTAAGCGCGCATGACTTTGCATTTCGGACCGGGGCGCCACCGGGCCCCGGCCTCCATCATCGGCCAAACTTTCCCTATTGAGCGCGTCGAGAAGACTCGATACCGGCGTCGCTTCTTGGCTTCTCGTGGGCCACGCCAGGCTGGTCTTGGACTTCGAACTTCATGCCCGCGTTGCGGAGGCGTTCGATCAGTCGCATCCCCATGGCGACAGCCGGGGTGGTAATGCCGCCTTCGCTTTGCAAGTCCGCCCCGTCGAGCGCGAGACAGAGCGCCGCCTCGCTCAGCATGATCGCGGTAGCGCCATAGCCCGGGTCTTGATAGCCCTCGACGATCCCTCGGACTTCGTTGCCGTCGCGGAGCGCGATGAGCCTGGTCTTGAAGAAGCCACTTTCGCGGGCTTCTTTGTCGGGCCCCTCCCCCGGTGCGGGTAGCCGCTTCTCGATGATTGGCCGTGTGATCGGCAAGGCGATCAAGCCGATGAAGCTCGCGAGGCCGCCTGCGACCGCCGCAGCACGCGCGAAGCCCTTCGCGCCTTTGCCGGTGCTCATCACTTCCGAGTAGCGGAAGTCCTTGCCCCAAGGGAGCCCCATCAGCGCATGGCTTCGACGGACGACTCGGGTGTTGATCGCCGCCATCACGAAAGGAGCGGTCCACTTATCGAAGTCCTTATCGAAGCGTATTCCGGTTTGGTCGCTCTTGTCGGGACCGCGTACCCCCTTGGGGTTCAGCGCGTAGGGGTCTCCGAGAACCTTTCTCACGCTCGGGTTTGCTTTGATCTCGTCGAACATGTTGATCATGCTGGCGATCGTTCCGCCGCTCGCACCGCCCTTCGCCTCGGCGGCCATCTTCACCTCGGATGCGTAAGTGCCGTAACGCTTCTTCATGGCCTCCTGGACCATGAGCGTGCCGAGGTCCGATGGGATCGAGTCGTAGCCGCAGCAATGGACGATGCGCGTGCCGTTGCTCCGTGCCGTTTCGTGGTGTGTGTCGATCATGTCTCGGATGAAGGTCGACTCACCGGTCAAGTCACAATAGTCAGTCCCATTTCGCACGCAGGCAGCGACGAGCTCATGACCGTACTTGGCGTAGGGGCCCACCGCGGA
>JBFICQ010000286.1:0-4150 GCA_041581895.1 Polyangiales bacterium
GGCGTGGGGAGTGCCAACCCGTCTAACAGCAACTCGCTCGGGTTGGTCACGAGTCACGAGGCGAGCTTGCGTCGGCCTTAGCCCATCCGTGAACCGGGCCGACAATTGCAAGCGAGCTGTCCGCCGCGGAGCTGCGTGCCGCGCTCGCCCGCGACATTCACCTGATCCCGCTCGCCCCCGTCCCAGACGGCGCAAGCGCGCGGTATCGACGACGCAGCGGACTTACTGGCTTGCGGCTTCCGCCTGCTGCTTGGCGAGCGCGGAGTTGCGGAGCTTCTCTTCGTCGCGGTCCCACCGATCGACTTTGCCGTCGCCATCGACGTCGGTCCCAATACGAACCGTTCGGCCGTCCACGAAGTACTCCCAGCGGTTGGGCTTCCACTCGGAGGCCGTGCTCCGGTTGGTGGTGTCGCGCTCGGCCCGCGCGGGCTGCCCGTTCTCGTAGAAGATCTTGGTGTCGATCACGCCGTTGCCGGTGCTGTCGAGCTCCTGCAGCCGCACCCGGCCCTCGCTGAAGTGGGTGACCTCGTCGGTTTGGCCGTCAAAATCGCGGTCGGCCTCCTCACGCATCGGTCGCCCTTCATCGGTGTAGAGCCGAACGATGTCCTTGCGGCGGTCGCCGTTCAGGTCTGCCTCGCGGCACACCAACACTAAGCGCGCGAGGCTCCCCTCGCCCATGGTCTTGAAGAGCTTGCGCACGTCCGGCACTTCGTCGCCGGACGTATCGTACTCGCTCACCTCGTAGCCGGGACCGGGCGGTAGACAACGGCCTGCGTCGTAGACTTCGCCACCTGCGGTCGCTTCGAGGTCTTCGGCGCCCGGGCTCGTTACCGGCTCGGCGTTCTTCGAGCCGCACGCCACCAACGTGAGGCTCATTACAATCATCACAACGTATCTCATTTACGGTTCCCCCTGCGACACTTCATTAGAACCCTGGGCCTCGGGTTCCTTGGGTATGGATTCCTCGGTTTGGGGTGTCGCAACTTCCGCCTGCTCGACGGGCTCACAACGGAGCGCGTCGTCGGCGGGGCCCATGCTGAGGAGTGGCACTTCATCGGTGCGGTCAGGCTTGCCATCTCCGTCGTCGTCATATTTCGTCAGGACGACCTTGCCGCCCCGAAACACGTCCCACTTCTCGGGACGGCCATCGTTGTTGTCGTCGTAGCTCGCCTCGACGATCAGGCCCTGCTCGTAGACCTCCCACACGTCGGGCCGGCCGTTGGATCGGCGGTCGCGCTCGGAGCGGGAGACCCAGCCATCGGCGCACCAGAGCCAGGTGTCGATGGCGTTGTTGAAATTGGTGTCGAGCTCTTTGCGGACCAGCCGACCGTCCTCATAAAAGGACAGCTGGTCGATACGGCCGTCGAAGTCGAAATCGTGGCGCTCGTGGGCCACCGTCTTTCCGTCGCCTTCGTAAAACCGCTCCATGTCCATCTTGCCGTCGAAGTTCATATCCGCTTTCGAGCAGAATCGACGCCCGCCACGCCCCACATGTTCAATATCCGGCCGCCCGTCTTCATTGACGTCGGTCTGCGTCACTTCCCGTCCATCACAGGATAAGGCTTCTGTCTTGGAGCCGCTCGGAAGAGACGAGCTTTTCGCGCACCCCGACGCCATCAGGCATGCCCCGGCGGCAAGCCCGAACACGGCACCCACGAGAATGCTCATGTTTTCAGACACTTTGGCTTCCCCCGGAAACCCCGATTCCCGCAAGGATAGGGTCGACCGAGCCAGCCGCGCAAGTACCTGGCCGAGTCGTTTGACAATATATATGGTGCCATGTAGCTTCATGCCACGTTTTTGAGGGTCACCGATGGCGCGCAAAAAGATCTCGACGACGGTTTACATCACCGCCGAGCAGAATGAGCGGCTCAAGCTTCTGCACGAGCGCACCAAAGTGCCCGTGGCGGTCTACATCCGCGAAGGTATCGATCTTGTCCTCGATCGCCACAAAGAGTCGCTTCCCGGTCAAATGACGCTGGATGCGAGCTCGGAGAAATAGCTGCGACACAACCCGACACCGGCGCATTGCTGCTGCGATGTCCGGGGGTTAGAGAGGTCGCACGTTGAGCACCGATCTCCAGCTCATTCGTAACTTTTGCATCATCGCCCATATCGACCACGGCAAGAGCACGCTGGCCGACCGGTTTCTCGATGTGACGGGGGCGATCTCTGCTCGCGAGCAGAAGGAGCAGCTCCTCGACCGCATGGAGCTCGAGCAGGAGCGAGGCATCACCATCAAAGCGCAGGGAGTCCGCCTGCCGTTCACGGCCGAAGATGGCCAGACGTATCAATTGAACCTCATCGACACGCCCGGGCACGTCGACTTCAGCTACGAGGTGTCGCGTTCGCTTGCGGCCTGCGACGGAGCGCTCCTGGTGGTGGACGCTACGCAGGGAGTCGAGGCGCAGACCCTCGCCAATGTCTACCTCGCGGTCGAAAACGACCTCGAGATCATCCCAGTGTTCAACAAGGTCGACCTTCCAAGCGCCGACGTCGAGCGGGTTCGTCAAGAGGTCGAGGACGTGGTCGGGCTCGACTGCTCCCACTTGCTCGCCTGCAGCGCCAAGACCGGCGAAGGCGTCCAAGAGATCCTGGAGGCGGTGGTCGCGCGCATCCCGCCGCCCGAAACCCTCGAAGGCGGGCCGCTTCGCGCGTTGATCTTCGATAGCTGGTACGACAGCTATCGCGGCGCGGTGTGCATGGTGCGCATCAAAGACGGCCGGGTAGCCAAAGGCGACAAGATCCGGCTCATGGCCACGGGCGCCGAGTACGAGGTCACCGAGCTCGGCGTGTATACCCCGTTTCAGCAGGAGCTCGACCACTTGGGGCCCGGAGAGGTCGGCTACCTCGCGGCCAGCGTCAAGTCGATCCACGACGCGAAGGTCGGCGACACCATCACCCTCGCCCACAACCGTGCGGAGGAGCCCCTCGCTGGCTTCAAAGAGGTGAAGCCGATGGTCTTTTGCGGGATCTTCCCGACCGATAGCGACAAGTACACCGAGCTTCGCGATGCGCTCGAGAAGCTCAACCTCAACGATGCCGCGTTCATGTTCGAGCCGGAGAGCTCGGATGCGCTCGGGTTTGGGTTTCGCTGTGGCTTCCTCGGGCTGCTCCACATGGAGATCATTCAAGAGAGGCTCGAGCGCGAATACGACATCGGGCTGATCACCACGGCGCCGAGCGTCGTCTACCGCGTGCACACCGAAGAAGAGACGCTCGAGATCGACAACCCCTCGCAGATCCCCGATGGGCGGATCCGAATCGAGGAGCCCTACTTCAAGGTGTCCATTCACGTGCCCGCCGAGTTTGTCGGATCGGTGCTCAAGCTCTGCCAAGACCGGCGGGGCGAGCAGGAGGGCATCCAATACGCTTCGTCGGACCGGGTCATCATCACCTATCAAATGCCGCTCGCAGAGGTGCTGTTTGACTTCTTCGACAAGCTCAAGAGCGCCACCCGCGGCTACGCATCGATGGATTACGAGCTCTCGGGATATCGCGAAAACCCTCTGGTTCGGCTCGACATGTTGGTCAACGGCCAGAAGGTCGACGCCTTGAGCGCGGTGGTCCACAAAGACAAGGCCTATTATCTAGGCCGAGCGCTCGCGGCCAAGCTCAAGAAGATCGTCCCGCGTCAGCAGTACGAGGTGATCATTCAGGCGGCCATCGGCTCGAAGATCATTTCCCGCGAGACCGTGCGCGCGCTTCGCAAAGACGTGACCGCCAAATGTTATGGCGGCGACATCACCCGCAAGCGCAAGCTCCTCGAGAAGCAACGAGAGGGCAAGAAGCGCATGAAGGCCGTCGGCAGCGTCGACATCCCGCAAGACGCGTTTCACGCGATTCTCAAGGTCGATAGCTAGCGGGCGTGCTCGCGCTGCGTCACCGATACTCCACTAGCGGCGCCGTCTGGGACGGGCGTGCTCGCGAGCGGGACCCGGTCGCCCTGGCAGCTCTTGACGGATCTGAACGAGGGCTCCCCCCACTCGCTGTGCTTCCCATCCCAGCCCGGCGCCGCGCACAACACCCTTTCCTCGAGACAGGGTTGGCACTCCCCACGCCGCCCGCCTCGCTACATCCCGCCGCCCGCCCGTAACGCCCACTGCCCTTCGACAGCCCGGCGCCGCGCGCAACACCCTTTCCTCGGAAC
>JBFICQ010000287.1:0-4133 GCA_041581895.1 Polyangiales bacterium
AGCGCCGCTCGCGGGGAACTCGATCCACCAGGATCGTCGTTTCCTAGCTCGGTACCTTCCCGAGGTAGAAAAGTGGCTGCACTACCGCAACATCGATGTATCGACCATCAAGGAGCTGGCGCGTCGTTGGTATCCCCAGCAATACGCCAACCGGCCTACCAAAAAAGGCAACCATCGTGCGATGGATGACCTGCTCGAATCGATCGCTGAGCTGAAGTACTACCGCGAGGCGTTTTTCGTGCCGCCGGCGTCATGAGGTGGCTCGCGCTGATCTCGTCGAGCATCGTGATCGGCGCTGTCGGCTGTGCCGGCGCGACCAGGCCTGAGCCGCGAACTGCCGAGTCGATCGTGCGCGAGCAGGAAGTGCCCCTCGAGCTCGTGGAGGCGGCGACCGGGACCGAGGTCACTCTCCAAAGGCTGCTTTCGCTGATGCGCGAGAAGCGGGTGGTGTATGTCGGGGAGCGTCACGATCGGCCCCACGATCACGGCGTCCAGTATTCCCTTCTCCGGCGGCTCCATCAGGAGGAGTCGTCGCTCGCGATCGGGATGGAGATGTTTCAAGTTCCCTTCCAAGACCCCCTCGATCGGTGGAGCGCTGGCGAAATCGACGAAACGGTGCTTCGAGAGGCGACGGAGTACGACCGGCGGTGGGGGTTTGATTTCGGCATGTATCGGCCGATGCTCGAGTACGCGCAGAGTCGCGGTCTCGAGGTCGTCGCGCTCAATGCGCCGCGAGAGGTCGTTTTCGCGGTCGCAAAGGACGGTGTCGAGGCGCTTCCGGAAGAGGTCGCCGCGACGCTGCCCGAGCTAGAACTGGATGATCCTGCTCACCGTGCGCTCTTCAACGCGGAGTTCGACCCGAGCCAACACGACGTGGGCGACCGCGTCGACCGGTACTACCAAGCGCAGGTCGTTTGGGACGAGACGATGGCCGAGCGCGTGGCCGAGACTCTTGGCCGTCCCAAGGGCCCGACCAAGATGATCGTCTTCGCCGGTCGGGTGCACGTGAAGCGGGGCCTCGGCATCCCGGAACGGGCAGCGCGTCGAGGCGCAACTCCGTACGCGGTGGTCATGCCGGTCACCCAAGAAGAGTTGAAGGCGGAGCTCGAGTTGGATCCAACGGCGCGATCGGCGGACATCTTTTGGGTTGTGCCCGAGTAAGCGTCGGTCTTGGTCGCGGCTGCGGGAGCGCATGGACCCTTGTGTTTTCTTGCCATTCCCGGTACCAACGCCGGCGGGTAGAGTATGCGCGCGCGTTGGTTGGCAGCCCTGATCACGCTTTCAGCTCTGGGTCTGGTTTCCACAGCCCGAGCAGGTGGCTACGACATTCCAATCCTCTATTCGGCGCGGCACATCGGCGCTGGTGGGACGGCGGTCGCGGATGTTCACGACAGCTCCGCCATCTTTCACAACCCTGCCGGCATGGGACAGATCGGGAGGGCGAACCTGCTGATCGACGTCTCGATTCTCACCGGTGATCTTCGAGCCACGCCTTACATCTTGGGGCCGCAGAGCATTCAATCCGAGCCAGTGGTGGCGCCCTTTGGGCTCTTGGGTGCTTCGGGCCGCGTCCACGAGTACATCACCATCGGGGGCGCGGTGTATCCGGTCGCGGCGGCTTCGGGCGAGTACAAGTACGAGCTTCCAGATCCCTCCGGCAACCCGGTGGATGTCACCGACAGCACCACGCTTCTCTTTCTCGAGGCCTCACCCGCGATCGCCGTCAATATCGACAAGATCGGCCTTCGCATTGGCCTTGGCTACCGAATCACCTTCGTCACGCTCGATCGATCCCGCAACAGCCCGCCCGCACTGGGTGCGATCGCGTCCGACATCGACCTCAACCTCTCCGGCTTCAGTTTCCTCGGCTTTCGAGTGGGGCTCCAGTGGCGCATCACCGACTATCTCGCCGTCGGCCTGAACTATCGAAGCAAGACCACGACCAAGGTCGACGAGAGCGGCGATCCAAATCGAACCAGCGGTTCGCCGGCCGGTCTCGGTCAGCTTTTCACCGAAGCTTCGACCGAGTTCGTGTTGCCCGCGCGTCTGGCAGGCGGCATTCGCTTCGATTGGGAGCAGTTCGCATTCAAGACCGACTTCGAGTGGGGCTTCAATTCACAGAATGACCGCGCCACCATCACCGTGACCGACACGTCCGGCGGGACCGACATGCTTCAAAACGTCTTCGATTGGAATGACCAGTGGACGTTACGCATCGGCACCGTGTACCGGGTCGCAAAGGAACGGGTCCCAATCCGCCTCGGCTTCGTCTACGACTCCAAGACCACGAGCTTCCAGTACCCAAGTGGCTTTTCCACTCCGCCCAAGGCCACCTATGCGGCCACGATAGGGTTGGGGTACGACCATGGGCCTTGGGAGATCAATGTTGCCTACGCCCGCCGTTTCACCAGGGTGACCATCGATGAGCCGCCTCCCCCAGGTCCGACGACCTCTCTATCCCAAGGGGAGCTCCTCGCCGAGTGCCCGGCTTGCGGATACGCCGGCGACTACCGGTTCCGGATCAACGGCTTCTATCTCGACTTCTCCTACGACTGGGAAGTGAAATCGAACTAGCGATAGCCGGCGGCTTGTAGGGTGAAGAGATGCGCATACTGCCCGTTCTGCGTCATCAGGCTGTCGTGGGTGCCGCGTTCCGTGACGCGCCCGCGTTCGAGCACGACGATTTCATCCGCCATGCGCACGGTCGAAAAACGGTGTGAAATGAGGATCACCATCTTGTCTTTGGCCAATCGTCCAAAGCGCTCGAACACGGTCGCCTCTGCCTCGGCGTCCATCGAGGCGGTGGGCTCGTCGAGCACCAGAATGTCGGCCTCCTCGCGCATGAAGGCGCGTGAGAGCGCTACCTTTTGCCACTGTCCGAGAGAGAGCTCATGGCCGTCGTCGAACCAGCGGCCGAGCTGCGTATTATAGCCCGCCGGTAGTCGTTCGATGAACTCGTGAGCCATTCCCTTCTCTGCAGCGACCTGCCATCGATCGGGATTGCCAAATGCCCGAACGTCTCCCACGCCGACGTTTTCGCCAGCCGCGAGTTGATAGCGCACGAAGTCTTGGAAGATCACCCCGATTCGCTTCCGAAGGACGTCTAGGTGCCACTCCGACAGCTCCAAGCCGTCGAGCAGGATCCTCCCTTCGGTCGGTCGATACAAGCGCGTGAGCAGCTTGATCAACGTTGTCTTCCCGGCTCCATTTTCGCCGACTAGGGCGAGCTTGCACCCAGGTCGCAGATGGATGCTCACGTCTCGGAGTGCGGGCTCATCGACGCCGGGATACGTAAAGCTCACGTGCTCGAATCGAATGCCATCACCCGGCTTCGTTCCAACGGTCGCAGTGCCCACCTCATCCCGGGCTTCGTATTCGAGGTATTCGTAGAGGTTCGATAGATAGAGGCTGTCCTCGTACATTCCGCCAATCGAGGCAAGGATCGCCGAGAGTGCCGATTGCCCCTGTTTGAACACGAGAAGGTACATCGTCATGTCTCCCAGGGTGATCCGCTTGGCGATGGTCTCGAGCGCGATCCAGGCATAGGCTCCATAGAACGCGATTGTGCTGAGCAACCCGAGCACGAAGCCCCAGCCGCCGCGTCGAAGGGTGAGCGCACGGTCCTCGGCGAAGAGGTTTCGAAAGATGTCCCGGTAACGCTCAAGGAAGACCGGCCCAAGGTCGAAGAGCTTGACTTCCTTCGCGAAGTCCTCGCGTGCGAGCAAAACCTCTAGGTAGTTCTGTTTTCGCGTTTCGGGCGCTCGCCAAGTGAACAAACGAAATGCGCTGGCGGAGAATCTCGTCTCGACGAAAAAGGCAGGGATTGCCGCAACCACTAGCACCGCGAGCGCCCAAGCCGAAAGCTGCAGGAGGAGCCCGCTATACGCGATCAGCGAAAACGAGTGCTGCACGAGCTGAAAGCTCCGCATGACTAAGCTCAACGGGCGTTGCGACGCCTCGCGACGTGCGCGCGTCATCCGATCGTAGAGCTCCGAATCCTCGAAGGCGACGAGATCCAGAGTGAGCGCTTTCTCTAGAATCATTTCGTTCACGCGCTGGCCTAGGAGCGCGCGCAGGAGCTGCTGGCAGGTCGTCATCCCTCTTTGTGCGCCCGCGAGCACGGCGACGAGCCC
>JBFICQ010000288.1:0-4115 GCA_041581895.1 Polyangiales bacterium
CCATGATTTCTTCATCCGCGTCAAGGCGGACGAGCTGATCGCGTCGTGCACAAGGCAGCTCGGGTCTTTGGAGCAGCGCAGCGTTTTGGATGTTGGATGTGGTATCGGCCTCATGTCGCGGTACGTAAGCGAACACTTCGAAAAGCTTTGTGGCGTCGACGTTGCCCCTGGCGTCGTAGCCCAGGCGGCGGCCCACGTTCCGAAAGGAGAGTTTCAGCTCTACGACGGAAAACGAATACCATTCGGAGAGCAAACCTTCGACGTCGTGTTCACCGTCTGTGTTCTGCATCACGTGCCGCGAGAGGAATGGAAGTCGCTCGTTGCCGAGATGACACGAGTGCTCAAACCCGGGGGGTTTCTCTACATTTTCGAGCACAACCCCTACAACCCCCTGACCAGGCGGGCTGTAAACAACTGCCCTTTTGACGCTGACGCGGAGCTACTGACGCGCACCCAATCTGCAGCACTCCTCCGGAGCGCAGGGCTCGAAGGAGCCGAGGCGCGGTACGTCCTGTTCTTCCCGTGGAAGAGGTCTGGCTTTCGAACCATCGAATCCGGGCTAAGGTGGCTTCCGCTGGGTGCGCAGTACTTCGTGTCAGGGCGCCGTATCCCTTAGCAAGCACGACTCGTCCTCAAAAAGCGCCCTACCCGAAAACGTTGCATGACCGGCTCTGACACCATCTTGGCTTCGCTTTTCTCCGGCCGCGACGACTGGGTTACTCTTGCAAGCAAGCTGGCCCGCGGACTGACAGCGGCGGGCGTACCGGCGACGGTCGCGGCTGTGTTGGACATCGCGCTTGCCGGAGACGACCTCTCGGCTCGAGCGCTGCTCGCTAGCGTCGGACTTGGGCTAGGGTTTGGTTTGATGTTTGGCGCGCTTTGGGCGGGATTGGCACACCTCCTTCAACGATCCTCTCCGCTCGTTTCATCGTTGGTATGGATGGGGTTGGCGCTTTGGGTCTTCGCTGAGGTTGCTCAGGGCCTTCGCGCACTCGCGAACTTGGGCACCCGCTACCATACCCTCGCAGTCGCTACGCTGGTCGCGTGCGGCCTTGCCGCATTGGCGACCGGCGCTCTCCTCGCTCTGATGCAGCCCACCCGGACCGGCGCGCCGCTGCTGACGCGGGCACCCAGTTGGATTCGATGGGCAATCGGCATCGGGCTTCTCGTTGGAGCCATTCTCTGCGTCTATTTGGACCGAACCCAGTTTCCGGGACAGTACGCGATCTTTCACGTGGCCCTCCGAGGGCTGGCGCTCTTCGGTCTCGCCATGGTGATCCTGCTTTCCGGGCTCGTTTTATGGCCCCGAGGGCGCTTGGTCCGCGGGGTTGGCGTCGTATGTGTCGCGCTGCTTGTGCTTTTGCCTTTTCTCTTGTTGCATGCGCCCCGACAACCCGCGTTTGAGTCCATGCTCAATCGGCCTTTCGCAGCGCTTCCGCTTCGAACTGTTCGGCTCATCGCGGACTTCGACGGCGACGGTTTTTCGGCAGTGCTGGGGGGCGGTGACTGCATGCCCTTCGATGCAAGGGTGAACCCCCAACAACGAGAGATTGCCGGCAACGGATTGGACGACAACTGCTTCGAGGGCGACGCAAACCCGGTCGTGGCGGCCGCGCACCAGGCCAAGGTCGCCGTCCCCGCCGAGCCGTCTCCGCAGCATGTCGTCTTGATCACGGTCGACACCGTCCGCCCTGATCGAATGTCGCTCTATGGCTACGAACGAAACACCACACCTGAGCTCGCTCGTTGGTTCAAAGATGGAACGAAGTTCACCCGCGCCTATGCCGCGGGAGGATGGACTAGCATCGCCGTCCCAGCGATTTTGCGCGGCGTGAATCCACGGCGCCTGCGGTGGACGCGCATGTACGAAACCAGCCGGTACCGATGCCTGAAAGCGCCGCTGGGTAACCAGTTGCGCCCTGGAGAAACCGCGCGCGCGATGTTTTTGCTGCCGCTGAGCGACCCGCATTGGTCGTTTGCTACTTACTTGCGTCGGCGCGGCATGATCACCACAGCGGTCGTGGATGGCGGTTTCACTGAGGTACTCTCCCAGAAGTGGGGCACTGGGGAGGGGTTCGACACCTTCGTGGACATGAACTTCTTAGCTGCGCGCCAACGAAATGACGCCAGAACAGCCGACAAAGCCATCGAAGTCCTACGCAGCCGCCCCCAGGGCAAGCCATTCTTTCTTTGGGTGCATTTCTTCGGGCCACACGCCCCGAGCAAACGTCATCCGGAGATCCCGATAACCGGTAAAACCGAAAGCGACCTGTACGACGGCGAGATCAGCTACCTGGACAAGCATGTGGGTCGCTTGCTCGAGGTCATCGGCGAGCAGACGGACCGACCCCTGACCGTGTTACTAGCCGCCGACCATGGCGAGCGAATCTACAACAAGCGCTCGAGAGGCCACGGCTACGATCACTCAGAGCACAACATCAAGGTTCCGCTTCTCGTCAAAGGGCCGGGGTTTCCATCGAAGGAGATCGACGCTGTCGTTGGTGCGATCGACCTCATGCCGACGATCTTGGACATCACCGAAACGCCCGGCCCAGCGGGGCTCGACGGGACGTCGCTTCGCGTTATCGCAAACTCCGCCAGTGACTATCGAGACCGCGTGCTCTTCGTCGATACCTTCATCTTCGACAAGACCAACGGCGACAGAGGCACCAAGTTCACGCTCGATCTGGCCTCTGCCGTTTCCAACCCTCATAAGCTCATCATGAACCGGCTCGACAACACGCTCGGCCTATACGACGTCAACGACCCCGCCATGGCCGGCCGAAATCTGCTGGGCATGCGCGATGCCAAATCGTTGGAAAGGCGCTTGCGGATCTACCTCGAGGAAACGGGGGGCGCGCCGCTGATCGTGGACTAATCCCACCTGCGTGCATTGCATGCCCTTGACCCGGCGAGCGCGTCACTTCGGCCGACCCGCGGCACGCTGCTCCTCTTCCGAGTATGGACAATGGCGGCAGCCCGAGCCGCAGCACTCGCCTCGTGCGAGGAGGAACTCCTCGGTCATCACGAAGAAACCAGTCTCAGGGTCGACGTATCCATCGTCACCGCGCGCCACAGCTTCCCGATGGGCGCGGAGGATCGACTCACCTAGCTTGACCACTGAACAGATCCCTTAGTCGAGGGTGATGCGGGAAGCTCGGATGAACTCGGCGGTAGCGGGATGGTCGGTGTTGAGGAGCTCCTCGGGCGTGCCGCTTGCGGCGATCTGCCCCTCGTGGAGGAAGTTTAGGTAGTCGGCAATGCGAACCACAGACGCCATGTCGTGACTGATAACCACCGAAGTGACGCCGAACTTCTCTTCGGCTTCGCTGATGAGATCATCGACCATCTCTGTGGTGATGGGATCGAGCCCCGTAGTCGGCTCATCGTAGATCAGGATTTCACTTTCGAGAATCATCGCGCGCGCCACTGCGACTCGCTTCTGCATTCCCCCGGACAGCTCCGCCGGCATTTTCTGCGAAGCCTCGGCAATGCCCAGTGCTCCCAGGCTGTCCATGACGCGAGCCCGAATCTCTTTGCGCGACAAATGCGTATGCTCGCGCAAGGGAAAGGCTACGTTGTCGAACACGGTCATCGAATCGAACAAGGCGGACATTTGGAACACCATGCCAAAGGTGCGGCGCTTGGAGGCGAGATCCAAACCCGTGAGACGGGCGAAGTCGACGCCATTGACCAAGATCTGACCCGCGTCCGGTCTTTCGAGGCGGATCAGTTGACGCATCAGCACGGTCTTGCCGGAACCCGAGGGGCCGATGACCAGGTTCGTCTTGCCACGGTAAATGTCGAGCGAGACGCCCCGCAATACGTGGTGATCGCCGTACGACTTGTGAAGATCGCGGATCTGCACGTGGATGGGGTTGGTCTTGATCTCCTCAGGCAGCGCGGGGCGCGTCACGCCTATCAAATTGCGTCGAAAGACCTTCACCACGGAAAACCTTCACCGAGGACCATGCTCGTGACCAGATAGTCGAGCACGAGGATCGCGATCGCGCTGTGCACGACCGAACGATTGGTCGCACGCCCTACCCCTGCTGCGCCGCCTTTCGCGTAGAAACCTTGTCGGCAAGCGATAAGGGTGACGGCCACGCCGAACA
>JBFICQ010000289.1:0-4065 GCA_041581895.1 Polyangiales bacterium
GGTTGGACACGAGGCACGAGGCGAGCTTGCGTCGGCCTTAGCCCACCAGTGAACCGCGCCGACAAGTGCAAGCGAGCCGTCCGGCCGATGGCCGTGTCCCGCGTCGTGCCGGGCGCGGACCGGGATACGAGCGACGCAGAGCCGAGGGCGTGCCTGTGGCGTGGACCGGGTCACCCTTCGACGAAGCCACATTGGTGGCGGTGCGGACCGCAGAGCCGGTGCTGCTACTGGCCTTGCTTCTCGAGCTCCGGCGCCAGCTTCTCCACGATCGGCATCAACTTGTCCCGCGTGTTGAGCGACGGGTCCTCGATCACCTGCTCCAAAAGCTCTCGAAGAACCTGTCCGACCACCGGGCCGGCGCCGCCCTCGAGGTGCTGCATCACATCGTTGCCGTCGATGGCGAGATCTTGCGTGGTAAGCGCGCCGCCTTGCTCGACCTGCTCGTCGATCCGGCCTCGAAGCTCCTTGAGCGCCGCGAGCTCTTGCTCGACGTTACGACCCTTGCCGAGCGCGTCGGCCTCCCCCAATCGAAGGAGCGGCTCGACACGATCGGGACCCACGCGCTTGATGAAGCGCCGTACAGCCGCGTCGGTCCATTCGCTGCCGTAACAGATCAAGTGATGACGAACGAGAGCGACGATCAGCTCGCGCTCTTGGTTGGAAAATCGGTAGTCGCGAAGCCACCGGTCCGCCATGTCTGCCCCGACCCGCTCGTGATGGTAGAAGGTCCAATCACCGGTCTCGTCGGATCGAGCGCGGGTGCGCGGCTTGGCAACGTCGTGAAGAAGCGCTGCCACGCGCTCGACGGGGTCGCCCTCCGACTCGTCGAGCACTCGCATCGTGTGGTCCCAAACGTCATAGGCGTGCCACTGGTTTTGCTCGCATCCCACCTGCTCGAGAAGCTCGGGATAGGTGACCTCGAGGATGCCCGTTCGTCGCATGACTTCGAACGCCCGCGAAGGTGCTCTTGCTTTCATCGTCTTGAGCCATTCCTCGCGCACGCGTTCGGGGCTGACCTTGCGATAGGTGTCGAGCGCCCCCCGGAAGGCGGCCTCGGTTGCATCCTCGAGCTCAAACTCGAGCGTGGCAACGAAGCGAGCGCCACGGAGAATCCGAAGCCCATCCTCTTGGAAACGCTCCTTCGGGTCACCGACCGCCCGAAGCACTTTGGCCCGCATGTCGACGAGGCCATGAAAGGGATCGACGACTCGTCCGTCGACCGGATCGTAGGCGATCGCGTTCACGGTGAAGTCCCGCCGCGCCAGGTCATGGTCGATGTCGCCGACGAATACGACGCTGTCGGGTCTTCGCCCGTCGCTGTAGGCGCCCTCCCCGCGAAGCGTCGTTACCTCGTAGGGCCGGCCCTTCCAAAGCACCATGACGGTGCCGTGGTCGATGCCGGTCGGAATGACCTTTTCGAAGGTCGCCTGCACCTTTTCGGGGAGGGCCGAGGTAGTGACGTCCCAGTCGTTGACTGGCTCTCCGAGCAGGGTGTCGCGGACACAGCCGCCAACGATCCACGCGCGCTCGCCGGCGTTGCGGAGCTCCTGGCATATTTCGAGCACCGGCCTCGCGATCTGCTGTCGTAGAATGCGGCTTGGCACGCTGGTTCGATAACCTTAGGGACCCCTAAGTGCAATATTCGTTGGGAAGACTACTGTCCCAAGCTCTATTCGTTGTTGACAAGCGGCGCGTTGGCCCGTTGGGATAACAAAGCTACACTCTTTTCTCCGCCCCCTACCCCCCAAACGCCATGAGAAGACTCTGGAAGCCCTTACTTGGATTGGCCGCCGTCCTTGCGGCGTTCACCCTTTCGTTCGGCTGGCCGCGTGAAAACGGCCTCCAGATCGACATCGACACCTCGCCGCGGGCCCGTGCCGCCCGCGAGCAGACGCCCTGGGATCTCACCAAGCTCACGGTGATGAACCGCGCGATCCTAGAGGTGAACGAGCATTACGTCGATCCGAGCCGAGTCGACCACCAGCGGATGATGCTGGCTGGGCTCAATGCGATTCAGCGAAACATCGCTCCGGTCCTCGTCCATTACGAAGACGGCGCCGACACCCTCACCGTGCAGGTCAACGGCGACCAGAGCGAGTTCGTGGTGTCGGACGTGACCAGCCCTTGGGAGCTGGCTGGACGGTTCCGCGAAGTTTTCGCGTTCCTTCAAGAGCATCTTCAGTACGAAGAAGACCTCGAGCTTCGGGACGTCGAGTACTTGGCGGTCAACGGAATGCTTCGCACGCTCGACCCCCACACGATTTTGCTGACTCCGAAGGTATTCCAAGAGATGCAGACCAGCACCCGCGGCGAGTTCGGCGGCCTCGGTATCGTCATCTCGATTCGCGACGGGCACCTGACGGTCATCCGTCCGATGCCCGGCACGCCGGCTTTCAAAGCGGGGCTTCAGCGCAACGATCGCATCGTGAAGATCAACGCCGAGTCGACCCTCAACATGCCTCTCCAAGAAGCGGTCGATCGCCTGCGCGGAACCCCAGGGTCGAAGGTGACGGTCTACATCACCCGAAAGAGCAAGGCCGGGGTGTGGAGCAAGCCGCGGCCCGTCGAGCTCACGAGGGCGGTGATCCACATCGAGTCGATCGAGCACCGGATGCTTCGGGATGGTGTTGGGTACATCAAGATCAACAACTTCCAGGGCAACACGGAAAGAGACCTGCGCCGTGCGTTGGCCAGTCTGCACAAGAAGAAGATGAAGGGCCTCATTCTCGACCTTCGCGGCAATCCGGGCGGGCTCCTCGATCAGGCAGTCCAGGTGGCGGACACCTTTTTGGACGGCGGCCCGATCGTCACCACTTCGTCGCAAGACCCACATCAACGGGAGGAGAAGTTCGCACGCAGCGGCGGTACCGAGCCCGACTACCCGATGGTCGTCTTGATCAACGGCGGTAGCGCATCGGCGAGCGAAATCGTAGCGGGGGCGCTCAAGAACCACGACCGGGCGCTCGTCATCGGCGAGCAGAGCTTCGGAAAGGGCTCGGTTCAGGTGCTCTACAACTTCCAGGACGGCTCGGCGCTGAAGCTGACCGTCGCCCAGTACCTGACCCCCGGGGACCTATCGATCCAAGGCGTCGGCATCGTTCCGGACATCGGCATTAGCCCGATGACGGTCGACAAGGAGGACATGGACCTCAAGGTCGACCAGCTCTTCATGCGGGAAAGCGAGCTTCCGTCGCACCTCACCCACGAGAGCGCGACCGATGCTCAGCGGCCGTCGGTCTTGTTGGGATACTATCTCAACAGCGATCTTCGTCAGCGGCTCCTCGAGGCAGAGCCCCAAGAACAAGAGAACGAAGACCAGGAGAACTTCCTGATTCGTTTCTCGCAGAACCTGATCGTCAACGCGAAGTCGTCAAAGCGTCCTCAGATGCTTCGCGCCGCGCGGCCGATCATCGAGCGCATTCAAAAGCAAGAGGACGAGAAAGTCGCCCGCGACCTGCGCAAGCTCGGAGTCGACTGGAGCGTCGGGCCGGATAAGGGACCAAGCACGGTTCGCGTGGTTGCCAAGACGAGCGCGGGCGGCAAGCACGCCAGGGCGGGAGATCCCCTCGAGCTCGAGGTCGAGGTGACCAACGAGGGGAAGCATACTCTGTACCAGCTCGGCGCAGTCACGCGCAGCGACAACCGCTTGTTCGCGGGGCGAGAGCTGGTCTTCGGCAAGCTTGCACCCGGGGAGACCCGCTCCTGGAGGACGACCCTGGGTATCTGTCGCATGGAAGATGAAAAGCGCGCTTGCCGAATTCCACGCGACGTTTCCGACCGAGCTGACGGAATCATCGTGGAGTTCGAAGAAGCCCACGGCCATGCGCCCGATCCGGTCGAAGTGCGGACGGTCATTCGCGCTCTTCCCCAGCCGCGTTTCGGGTACGGCCTCCAGGTGGCGGACAATGTGAGCGGCAACGAAGACGGGCGCGTCCAGCGCGGCGAGCAGGTCACCGTGTACTTCACGGTCCGCAATCTGGGCCCTGGGCGTACCTACGAGGTCCAAGCGAATCTCTCGAACCGAAGTGGTCCGGGAGTGCTCCTCCACAATGGGCGTTTTCAAAC
>JBFICQ010000290.1:0-4064 GCA_041581895.1 Polyangiales bacterium
AAGATCCCTTTGAATACGATTTCAGCAAGCTTCGATCCGTTCGCCAGGAGAGCAACTCCGAAGCACGCACGGTGCAGGGGCGCGTGAACGACATTCTAGCTTCGCACGAGCAAGGGCGCGGAATCGCCGTTTTGCTCGATAGCGTGGACGACGTTCCGTTGATCGAAGAGCAACTCGACGCGATGCCCCCCTCGATCCACGCGGGGCATCATTCGTTGCATGAGCTCTTGCCCCAGGACATCCCGAAGAAGCTGCCGATGCTGAGGGAGATTCGCGAGCTCTGCATCGATATCCGTGAGGATGTCGAGGACGAAGAAACTTTGCAGAAGATCGATGACAACATTCCGCCAGAGACCATCGAGGTGCCCACCCTCCAAGACCTTCCCGATGAAGTGGCGCTCCGTTTCGCAGAGAAGGACGGTACCCGCGGACGAATCATGGTGGTCGCGGAAGCCGAGGAGGCATCTATTTGGGATGGGCGTTACCTCGTGCGGTGGGCCGAGTCGCTCAGAACTCTTCGGATGTCCGACGGCGGTCGCCCTCCCCTCGCGGGTACAGCGCCAGTTTTCGCCGACATGATCCAGGCCGTTTACGAAGACATGCCGAAGGCGATCGCCGCGGCTTTCTCTGCGACCGTCCTCCTGGTGCTGGCCTCGTTTCGTCGGCGTCGTGACAGCCTGCTTTCGATCATGGCGTTGCTCATGGGTATTCTCTGGATGGCTGGAACCATGGCTGGCCTCCGCATGAAGCTGAACTTCCTGAATTTCGTCGCTTTCCCGATCACCTTCGGCAACGGCGTCGACTACTCGATCAATGTGTTGAGGCGCTACCGACTCGAGGAGCAAGCCGGAAACGTGGAGCCTGTTCTATCGGCCGTACGGCTTTCTGGAGGCGCCGTCGTTCTATGCTCCTTGACTACGATCGTGGGGTACACGTCGCTCTACGTGAGCGCAAACCAGGCGATGAACTCATTTGGGTTTGCCATGGCGATCAGTGAGGTCACTTGCTTGGTCGCCGCTGTGCTGACTATGCCTGCGGTGTTGCTCATGCTACGCGGTCGAGAGGAGGCCCCATGAGCGAGCGCACCGCCATGCCGAGGCGTATCCTTCTTAGTTACGAGAACCTTCTGCCCACGAGAGAGGCCGATGCGGAGTCCATCTTCGGCACGGCCGCAGCGCTCGCCAAACGCGGACACGAGGTGCACGTCGCGGTTCCCGCTCCACCCGATATCAGCCCAGCCTTCGAGCGCGAGGTGCTCGAATACTACGAGATCGATTCGCCTTTGCGAATCACGCCCATGCCGAGCCTCACGAAAAACATCGCGTTCCAGCACATCTATCATGCGATGCGCTTCCCAGAACACCCAGGGTTCGCGGATGCAGACTTCATCGACGCGCGAAACCCAATCGTCGTGATGCGCGCACTACAGCGTGGCCAGCGAGTGCTCATGGATCACTACCGCCCGTGGGGCGATCAGTTCCCTCCGCTTCAGCCGATATTCCGTCGCTTCATGAACCACCCGAGGTTTTTGGGCTTGGCGGTGCACTCCGCGTATGCCTATGAGTCGTACCGGAGGCTCGGCGTTCCAGAGGCAAAGCTTCGGGTCGTCCACAACGGATTCGACCCGCGCAGAATGGAACCCGTGCTCTCGAAGCAAGAAGCGCGTGCGCTGTTGGATCTGCCTTCGGAAATGTCGATCGTTACGTATGCCGGCCGCATGAACACCAAGAAGGGCCTCGACGTGATTCTCGAGCTGGCCGATCAAATGCCGGATGTGTTGTTCGTTCTCGTGGGCTCGACGGAACGCGGACCGATCGAGATTCAAGCCGAAACCAAGGACAACGTGCGCATCGTACCCTGGCAAACCTCTTCCTCGATCGCGCCCTATCTCCACGCGTCCGACGTTCTCACGATCCCCCCCTCTGCCGACCCGCTCCAACGAGCGGGAAATACGGTCCTGCCGATCAAGCTGTTCTTGTACCTTGCGGCTGGGCGGGCGATCTTCGCGGGAGACAATCCTGATACGGCAGAGATTCTGGAGCACGATCGCAACGCCTGGTTGGTATCGGCGGGCGATGTATCGGAGGCAGAGCACCAGCTCCGGGTTCTGTTGAGCGACGCCCACCGTCTCGAGCGATTGGGACGGGCGGGGCGAGAGCAAGCAGCGGGTCTGACGTGGGACAGCCGAGCCGCAAAGATCGAATCGTTCGCCGAAGAATGCTTGGCAAGAGACCCCGCGGTCGCGCAGGGGGAGCCATGGTCTGGCTCCGCGTGCGCGCGAGACACCGTGAAGTGGCTCGCCACCGGCGTCTCGACCGGGAAGTGGATTTATCGGTAGTGCCGTCGAACGACCGCCATGCAACGCGGCCTGCAGGGCGACTCGCTGCGGCGGTGTGATATACCGAGTTCCGAGGCATTCATAGGAGCAGATACGAATGACGCAACCAAAGCTCAAACCAGCCACCGGCAAACTCGGCGTGCTCTTGCCGGGGATGGGTGCGGTGGGGACGACGTTCATCGCTGGGGCTCTTCTGGCGCGCAAGGGAGTAGCCCTACCGATCGGGTCGTTGACGCAGATGGGCACGCTCCGACTAGGCAAGCGCACCGAGGGACGGTCGCCTTTGATCCGTGACTTCGTGCCGCTCGCCGACATGAACGACCTGGTGTTCGGTGGATGGGATCTGTTTCGGGACAACGCGTACGAGGCGGCGCTCAAGGCCGAGGTTCTGACAACCGATCACTTGAACGCCGTCAAGGGCGAGCTCTCGGCGATCAAACCCATGGAGTCGGTCTTTTTTCCGGAGTTCGTCAAGCGTCTCCGCGGTGAAAACGTGAAGGTCAGCCAAGACAAAATGGAGCTCGCCGAGGCGGTTCGCGAGGACATCCGCCGATTCAAAAAGGACAACGGGCTCGATCGTTGTGTAGCAGTGTGGTGCGGCTCGACGGAAGTCCATCGCGAGCCGACCGAGGTCCATTCATCCGTGAGTAAATTCGAAGAAGGCCTACGACGCTCCGATCCGGCGATCAGCCCGTCGCAGGTCTACGCCTACGCTTGCTTGCGGGAAGAGGTCAGCTATTCGAACGGGGCGCCACACCTGACGGCCGGCGGTGTTCCTGCGATGCTGGAGCTCGCACGCGAAATGCATGCACCGGTGTCGGGCAAGGATTTCAAGACCGGACAAACCTTGATGAAGACCGTGCTCGCTCCGGGGCTTCGGGCACGTATGCTCGGCATTCGCGGATGGTTTTCCACCAATATCCTGGGCAACCGCGATGGCGAGGTCCTCGACGATCCGGACAGCTTCAAATCGAAAGAGGTCAGCAAGCTCGGCGTTCTCGAGACGATCTTGCAACCGGAGCTTCACCCCGAGCTCTACGGCGACATGTATCACAAGGTTCGCATCGAGTTTTACCCCCCGCGCGGCGACCAGAAGGAGGGATGGGACAACATCGATATCTTTGGATGGCTCGGCTATCCGATGCAGATCAAGGTCGATTTCCTGTGTCGCGACTCGATCCTCGCGGCGCCCTTGGTCTTGGACCTGGCACTTTTCATGGACCTTGCCCAGCGCGCAGGCCTCAGCGGCATTCAGGAATGGCTTTCGTTTTACTACAAGAGCCCGATCACCCCGGAAGGCCTCTATCCCGAGAACAATCTCTTCGTTCAGCTCGGCAAGCTCAAGAACACCCTACGCTGGATGCAGGGCGAAGAGCTGATCACATATCTCGGTCGCGAGTACTACGAGTGAGTCCGATCCATGAATGAATTCGACTACGGTTTCGAAACCTCCGTATCTGGGAGCTTTGACGAGGTGCTGGACCGAGTCACGGCAGCGTTGAAGCAAGAGGGCTTTGGTGTGCTGACCAAGATCGACGTCTCCGAGACCCTCAAGAAGAAGCTCGATGTCGACTTTCGGCAGTACGCGATCCTCGGAGCGTGCAATCCGATCCTCGCAAGACAGGCACTCGAGCACGATCGCAACATCGGACTTCTGCTGCCATGCAACGTGGTCGTGCAGGACGGCGACCACGGTGAGGTGTCGGTCTCGATCGTCGCGCCGAGG
>JBFICQ010000291.1:0-4006 GCA_041581895.1 Polyangiales bacterium
GAATTGCAGGTCAGTCGACGGGAAGCCCACTCCCGGCTGGCGTGCGAGACTCCCAGCCTTGGAGGAAGCGATGCCCATGGTCCGAGAAACCCCGTCTTCGCCGAAGGACGCGACGGTCGAAGCATTGGTAGAGGCATGCAGGCTGCTTTCTATGGAAGGGCCGATGAAGACGCGTGAGGTCGCCAGCATCGTTGGGTTGAGCGCCTCTTACTTCCAACGTTCTTTCAAGAAGCATCTCGGCGTCACACCACAACAGTACCGGCGGCGGGTGCTCGCCGAGCGCGGCCGCGACGCGCTGAGGCGCTCGAAGTCGGTCACCGAGTCGATCTACGAGGCTGGATACACATCGAGCAGTCGGTTCTACGAAGGTGTCGGACGAGAGCTCGGAATGAAGCCGTCGATTGCGAGAGCTGGAGCCCCCAGGGAGCTGATCGAGTACGCACGAGGCGAGTGCTCCCTTGGGTTTCTGCTGATCGCGTGGACGCACCGAGGGGTGTGTCTCGTTGCCTTGGGGGATTCGCAGGTCGAGCTGGATCAGCAACTCGCGCAGTGCTTCCCGAAAGCGACTTTCAACGAAGCAGCGCAGGTCGAGTGGACGGCCGAAGTCGTTCGCGCGGTAGAGCTGGCGAGCCCCGTCGACATCCCGCTCGACATCCGCGGCACCGCGTTCCAAGAGCGCGTCTGGCGAGCGCTACGCGAGATTCCGCGCGGCGAAACGCGAACCTATCTCGAGATCGCCAATACGCTTGGAATGCCTTCTGCGGCTCGTGCAGTGGCGGGTGCGTGCGCCGCTAACTCGCTTGCAGTGCTCGTTCCCTGCCATCGTGTCGTTCGGGCGGACGGCAACCTTGGCGGTTATCGATGGGGAGTCGACCGAAAGCGCGAGCTGCTTCGTCGGGAAGCGAAATGCGCGGAGCCAGGACGTTCGATCTCGAGCGCTCAGCCGGGCCCCGGATCGATTCGCGATGAGAGATCTTGAAGCGCCTTGGTGTACGGCACGGCGCGTCGCTCCGCAAAGCCGTCGATGAAGAGCCCGATTGCCGCAAAAAGGAGAAGCGCGGTGCCAGCAGAGAGCGCCCAATCTGTGTGAACCGCGAACCGCAGCACAGCCCCGACGACCAAGAAGACGACGTACATTGCGACGTAGCGTGGCCAGTTGGCGTTCACCTGCTCCATGCGTGGCACCTCTTCGGCAACCAACGCGGCTCTGTCGGTTTCTTAGAGTGCTGTCAGGTGGTCGACTTGACCGGACGTCCGACGGCCGACCACCGCACCGGTGACCAAGAGCGCCAGGCCGAGCAATACGAAGGGGATCACGATCCCCCACATAAACCCGCCCTCTTGGGTTCGATAGACGACGCCCGCAAACACGAGACTGAGGACGCCGATGGGCACGATGAAGAAGAGCGCCTCGGCGCGCTCTCCCCAGAAATAGGTGTTGAGGATTTCGAGGAAGTCGTTCATGCCCGCAAGGTAAACGCGATCGCGTCGAATCGGAAGCGCGTTGACACCGATAAGAGGTTGCGAGACCATCATAATGCAACTGAAAAGGAGATGGATTGTGCCCGGTGTGCAAGCAGACGTCGCGCCATCGTCTCGCCTCGAGCGTGGAGCTGCGCAACGTACGGCGATCCTCTTGTACGGTCTGGCGGTCTACTTGTTCTTCCTCGCGACGTTCGTTTATTTCATCGCTTTCGTCGGCAACTTCTTCGTGCCGAAGAGCGTCGACGTAGGGCCAACCGTTCCTTTAGCACGGGCGCTGGCGATCGACATTCTTCTCGTCACCGTGTTTGCCCTTCAGCACACCGTCATGGCGCGGTCTCGCTTCAAGATTTGGCTGACCAAGGTCATCCCGCAGCCAGCGGAGCGCAGTACCTTCGTGCTCGGCGCCAGCCTCGCGCTGGCCTTGCTCATGGCTCTTTGGAGCCCCATCGATGGCGTGCTCTGGGATGTGTCGGGCGGCGCGCTAGCCGGCATTCTGATCGGCATATCGATGCTTGGTTGGACGATCCTCTTGTTGAGCACTTTCCAGATCAACCACTTCGATCTATTCGGCCTTCGACAAGTCGCTCTTTGTTTCCGGGGCAAGGAGTACACGCCGGTCGAGTTCAAAAAGCCGCTATTCTACCGATACGTTCGACATCCGTTGTACTTCGGATTGTTCCTCGCAATTTGGGTGACGCCGACGATGACGATAGGGCATCTCGTACTCGCAGGAGCGCTCACGCTCTATACCTTGATCGGGATTCGCTTCGAGGAACGCGACCTCGCCCGCATGCACGGCGAGTCCTATAAAGAGTATCAACGGCAGGTTTCGATGGTGATCCCCGGCCGACCCAGAAAGTAGGGCAGTCCGGCTCTGGCAGCTCAGCCGATCTCAAGTGCAATGCTCACGATGAGCTGGTAGTCGTTCTTCGAGGGGAACGTACCATCTGCCCGTGGTGGCGGATTCTCGGTTCGCAGGAACAAGAACGAAGTTTCGAAATAGAATATCGTGGTGAGATCGATTTTGAACGCCGCGTTGCCGATATGGTTCGTATTGCCGATTCGTGTGTAGACCAAGTTGGTGCGCCAATCGAGCTTGAGCTCGATGTCGTCTGTGAAATCGAAATCCGCGTACGTGCGCAGCAAGACGAAGCTATCGTTTTGTGGGTTCTCCACGCCGGTCGCCGCGCTAAGAAACCGCGTGTGCTGATATCCGAGCCCGCTTCCGAAGTCCCACTCGACCTTCTTCTTGTCCACGATGTGAATGCCGGCGCCCGCGCCAGGTGTGGCTCGGAACTTGAGGTTCTGGAACCTGTCGTAGAGAAATTGCCCAGTGGCCGGCGTGACGTAAAGCCGCCGCGAGATCAGAAGCACTACGCTGACCTCTCCGAGGTGACGATTGACGTTTTGCTCCTTGTTGGCATAACCAAACGTACCTTGGTAGGTCATCGCCGAAACTGTGCGTTGGTCGGCACGCTGTAGGCCCCAAGCGACTGTTAAGGAGCCCTGGTTGGTGTTTCCCGCGTTGGCCGAAAACCCCAAGCCAAGCCGCGTGGACCACCAGTCGCGCTCTCTTCGACCTCCCTCGACGATGGAGAGCAGCTCACTTCGAGGAAACGTCTTCACTCCTTCGGTTGTCTCGATAATCACGCTGTCTTTGGTGACAACTGCCTTTCCCATGACGTCGACCTTTCCCTCGAACGCATAAGTGTTGACCTGTGGAGAATGAAGCTCGTCCACTTTGCTCCAGGCCTTTGTGATGATGTTGAGTTTGTCGCTGTCGAATTCGAAATTCTTATCGCGCATCCAGTTGAGGTCGCCTTTGAGCCACTCGCCGGAGGTGAGTCGAATCCAATCATGGGTGTCGTCGAACTCAATCGTGAACTTGGTTGGAATGGGTCCTTCGGTCTTCTCTTCGATGGGCTCCACGGCTTTTTCGAGTTCGGATACAGCCTGGCTCGGCTCGGCCGGCTGCGTCGGCGCACCCGCGTCGGTCACGCTGGTCACATCGGAGGGCTGATCTTCTTGAGCACGCACAGGCCAGGGGCAGTCGAGAGCGGCAGCCACCACTACGAAAAACGCTAGGCAGAGGTACCTAGCCGGCCTAGTGTGTTTAAGGCGCGTCATCGTTGCGCCCCGACCTTAGCGCGGGAACTAACCGCTTCAAGCAACGATCAAAATAGGGACTGCGTCATTCATGAGATGACAACCTCGACCTATACGAGGGTTGGTTTAGGGGTGCGTGGACCGCGGCTCACTCCGAACCGCCTTGCTCAGGGCCGAAACACGCGGGGTTGGCAAAGCAGGCCCGCGCGGTTTCGGCGAGAACGCCTGCCTGGTAGCCGTCGACGAACCGGTGGTCGACGGTAGCGCTGATCGTAATTAGCTTTCGCACTGTGAGCTCGCCATCGACAACCGAAGGCTGCTCGCGAATTGCTCCGATCAGGAGGTACAGCGGCACGTGCGCAAAGGGCGTAGGTGGCATGTACCCTTCGTCCAGCCCAAACATGCCTACGTTCGA
>JBFICQ010000292.1:0-3973 GCA_041581895.1 Polyangiales bacterium
CCTCGGGGAGGCGCTTCCGGTCCTCTACGTCGACGCGGTCGAGGTCGACTATCTACGTGAAGCACGAGCCGGAGGGTCGTCCTTTCGGTTTGGCGCGAGCTCCGAGGGCGAACACACGGTCACCGGCTTCAGCGAAGAGACCGTACACCTCTACGACGTCAGCGACCCTCTCTCTCCAGTCACCTATGGAGAGGTCCCGCTGGTCGCCGACGGCGCAACCTATCGCCTGAGCTTTGCGGAAGCCGATGCGCAGGCTCGGTTCTTGGCGATGGGTTCCGGGTCAATCGGCTCACCAACGGAGGTGCGGCCTCATCTTGCCTCGACGCTTCGAGCGGTGGACCAAGACGCGGACTACATCATCATCGCTGCCTCCCATCTCGTCGACGAGGCCCGAGCCTTGGTCGAGCTTCGCGAGGCAGACGGGTATCGCGTGCTCCTGGTCGACCTCGACGATGTCTATTGGGCGTTTGCCGGCGGTGTGCCCGACCCCGCTGCGATTCGGTCGTTCCTCAGCCATGCCTGGAGCACCTGGGCAACCCCGCCACGCTATGCCGCGTTGGTCGGTGTCGGCACCTTCGACTATCGAGACCTCGAAGGGCTTGGGGGCAACTGGGTACCGCCCATGCTCGCCCAGACCAACGGCGGTTTATTTCCGTCTGACTCCATGCTTGGCGATGTCGTCGGAAATGACGGCGTGCCCGAGATCGCGGTCGGCCGACTGCCAGTCGCCAACAGCGAAGAGCTTGCGCTCGTGGTCGAAGCGACACGGCGCTTCGAAGCCGATCACGCCGCGATGGATGTCCTGATCGCCTCCGACGATTCGGAGAGAGCGGAGTTCGCGAGTGCCGCCCGGCTCCTTCAAAACGCGTTGCCCTTTGAACGGACCCGTGAAGTCGACCTCAACCGAGAAACACTCGAAGAGGCGCGCGCCCGCCTCTTTGCGCTCTGGGAGGAGTCGCTCAGCTGGGTGAGCTTCGTCGGGCATGGCGGCCTCGATCGACTGGCCGACGAGGGCTTGCTCCTGACCACCGACGTCCCGAACCTGAGCACCAATAGCAACCCGGTTGTGCTCGGCTGGACCTGCAACATCGCGCGCTTCGACATCCCGGGTTACCTGGCACTGGGGCACGACTTGGTCGTTCGCGGAATGAGCCCCGCTGTCTTCAGCGCCACCGGCTGGTCCAATCATCACGATACCGACGCGCTTCGAACCACGCTCACCGCAGCCGCCTTTTCCGACGCTGAAACGATCGGCGAGGCGATCCTTCGCGCTCATCGCGCCGCCTCGAACGCTCCCGTCGAGATGCACCGGGTGTATGCGCTCCTCGGTGACCCGGCGCTTCGCCTGCACGCGCGCAAGGCCGATCCAACCGATCCAAACCCGGAAGGCGATCCGCGTACAGGGCAAGGAAATGAGAGCACGGGGAGCTCGGGCTGTCAGATCGGGCCTGCAGAAGGGTCCAACCCGGGGTTTGCGGTTCTGTTCTTGGTGACCGGCCTCTGGGTCTCGTTTCGTCGTCGTCACGCGAGCCTTGTGCCGCGCCGCCGCATCCGTTGACACCCCGAGGGGCTGATACTAAGCACCCAGGGACGGCGCCCGAGGGGCCGTTTTCGGAGGTGATTCCCGCATGTTCTCGGTCTATCTACCGATGTTCTTGATGCTCGGCATCGCCGCCGTCGTCGCGCTATCGGTCTTCGGGCTCACCACGGTCCTCGGCCCCAAAAACATGACCCCCGAAAAGGCCATTCCGTACGAGGCCGGCTCGGAGACGACCGGCGCGCGCCACATTCGGTTGAGCGTCAAGTTTTACCTCACCGCGATCCTATTCGTGGTCTTCGACATCGAGGCGGTCTTCCTTTACCCGTGGGCCAGCCTGTTTGAAGAGCTCGGCTGGTTCGGCTTCATCGAGATGACGTTGTTCCTCATCGTTCTCGGCGTGACGCTGGTCTACGCCTGGAGAAAGGGTGCGCTCGAATGGGAGACCTGAAGGTCATCGGTGGCGGTGGCGAGGTGGCGGTGACCACCCGGTTCAGCGACCTCCTGCAATGGGCGCGCAAGTGGTCGCTCTTTCAGTACCCGTTCGTCACCGCGTGCTGCGGCATGGAGTTCATGGCGACCGCGGGCCCGCGTTACGACATCGCCCGCTTTGGTGCAGAGGCGCCTCGGTTCAGCCCGCGGCAGTCCGATGTGCTTTGGGTGGTGGGGACGATCAGCCAGCGTCAGGGCCCAGTCGTGAAGCGTATTTGGAGCCAGATGGCCGACCCGAAGTGGGTCATCGCTTTTGGCACGTGCGCCGCATGCGGCGGCTTTTACGACAACTACACCACCATCCCCGGCGTCGATAAGGTGATTCCGGTCGACGTCTACATTCCAGGCTGCCCGCCGCGTCCCGAGGCCGTCCTCGATGCGCTCATGCTGCTCCAAGAGAAGATTCAAAAGAATGACCGCGAGCCGGTCATCGTTCCGCCGAGGCTCGTGCCAGAGCGTGCTCCGGGACGAGTGGGAGAGGGCGGCTCATGAGCCAAGCGGTCCTCGACCGGCTCAGCACTCAGTTTGGCGAACGGCTGCTCGGCACGAGCGATGCGTTCGGCGATCACGAGGTCGTGGTGGCCGACCAAGACTGGGTCGAGGTGGCGCAGTTCCTCCACGAGGACGGCCAGCTTCAGATGGATCATTTCATCGATCTCACGGCGATCGATTACCCAGAGCGCGCTACGGCCCGCTTCGACGTGGTGCTGCTCCTGCGCTCGTCGGTTAATGGCGGCCGTGTCCGAGTTCGGACGCGCGTCGAAGAGGGCAAAGAGCTCGACACGCTGAGCGGAGTGTGGCCGGCAGCCAACTGGGCGGAGCGCGAGGTCTGGGACATGTTCGGCATTGGCTTTCGCGGCCACCCCGACCTCCGACGCATTCTTCTTTACGAAGAATTCGTCGGGCACCCGCTCCGCAAAGACTACCCCATCGATCGCGCGCAACCCTTGGTTCCCTACCGCGACACCGAGGAGATCGACAAGCTTCCCCCGTTCGGGATCGAAGAGGGCCAACCGTTTGCCCGCATCGACTGGGAAGCGAGGCTCGCCGGAAGGGACAACCAGGTGTCGCCCGCCATCGGGTTGCAGCAAGGTCAACGACGGACGCTGAGCGACTCCGAGGCGGCGCAACGGATTCAAGAACGACTGGCCGCCACGGCGCCGGCCTCCCAAGCCGAGGCGACCGCGACCGAGGAAGAAAGCTCGGGGGACTAGATGGAACCAGCCGACGAGCTACTCGACGAAGAATCGGCGCTCGAGCTGCCTGCTGAGCCGATGCGGCTGAACATGGGGCCGTCGCATCCTGCGATGCACGGCACCGTTCGGATGGTCCTCGACCTCGACGGCGAAACGATTCTCAACCTCGACATTCAGCCCGGGTACCTGCACCGCGGCTTCGAAAAGTCGTGCGAGCGCGGCACCTGGGCGCAGGTCTTTCCTTACGCTGACCGACTCAACTACGTGTCCCCGATGCTCAACAACGTCGGCTGGTCGCTTGCGGTCGAGAAGCTTCTCGGAATCGAGGTTCCGGAGCGCTGCCAGTATTACCGCGTGATTCTAGGGGAGCTCTCCCGCATCACCGACCACTTCACCTGCAATGGCGCTTCGGCGATGGAGCTCGGCGCGTTCACTCCGTTTCTTTGGCTCCTCAAGGTGCGTGATTGGATCTGGGACATTCTCGAAAAGGAGACTGGCGCGCGGATGACACACAGCTTTGGGCGCATTGGCGGAATGGCGGCGCCCCCCACCGCAGACTTCAAAGACGACGTTCGCGCGCTAATCCCCGAGGTGCACAAAGTCGTCAAAGAAGCCGAGGTCATGCTCATCCGCAACCGCATCTTCCTCGACCGGATGGAGGGCGTCGGCATTCTGACCAAGGAGAGCGCGCTTGCCTACGGATGCACCGGTCCGATCGCTCGCGCCTCGGGCGTGCCCTACGACGTCC
>JBFICQ010000293.1:0-3917 GCA_041581895.1 Polyangiales bacterium
ACTACGACCCGGAGACTTCGTACCCGCTCCTGATTCTGCTTCATGGCGCGGGCGATCAAATCACTGGTCGCCTGCAGGCTGCTTGGTTTCAACTATTCGACGTGATCGACGAACGACAGCTCGTGCTCGTCTATCCGGATGGCGTAGACGGTCGCTGGAATGGGGCGGGATGTTGTGCGGCTACCGACGAGGTCGACGATGTCGGCTACATCACTGGCCTCATCGAAGAGGCCCAACAGGTCTACAACATCGACGCCGATCGCGTCTATCTCATGGGTCACTCGAACGGCGCATGGATGTCGTTTCGGATGGCCTGCGAACGTTCGGAATTGATTACTGCGATCGTTACCCTCGCGGGCGCGACCTGGAATGACCCCAACGACTGTCAGCCTGCCACGCTTCCTGTGAGCGTGCTCAACGTCCACGGGACCGCAGACATGACGGTCCCGTATGAGGGACGCGGTGAGGGAGAGGCGTTCCCTATCCCTGGGGCTGTCGAGACTGTGGAGCGGTGGGCCGGGCGCGCAGGTTGTGATCTCGCAGCCGCCACTCCATTGGAGAGCATGGATCTCTTCCCTGACATCGAAGGCGTTGAAACGGCCCGTGTAGCATACTTGGAAGGATGCGCGCAGGGCATCGACGCGGAGCTCTGGACGATCAACGGCGGCCCCCACATCCCGGTCTTTATCGGCACCGAGTGGGCAGCACTAACCACCGACTGGTTGCTTCGTCACAGCCGCTAGCGGTTTGCCGCCCTGCGACTAGCCGGCTGGCACCGCGCCGAGCTTCGATTGCTTCGACCAATAGAGGCGCGTGAGGATAGGCATGCGTCTAGTGTCAACCTCCCGACTGCGAGCCAGCCAATCATCGATGTACGTGCGATGCTCGCGCCAGACGTCTTCAGGGTCGACACGCGGCTCGAGACAGGCCCCCTGAAAACGCTCGCGATCGTCGGCGAAGGTGACGCGCCGACGCTGGTAGTCGGTGAGCACCGCGCGGTGCAGCCGCTCGTGGGCCCACCAGAGCTCGCGATCGTCGAACCTTGCTTCGGCAATGGGACGCGGAGGGAAGAGCTGAGGGCGAAACGGCGTGGGCTTGAAAACGCTCAGGCAGGGCGACGAAGTGCCCGTCGCCCAGACGGTCGGGCCGCTCTTGTCGAGGCGCGCGATCACCGATGAAGTGGTCTGCGCAGCCGTCATGGTGGGCAACCAGGAAGCGTGCGCGCAGGGTGACTCGCTTCGCCATGCCTTTCCCGGGGTCTTTTCACCGTGGTCGGTCAGGGCTCGAATGAAATGGCGCGGCATGGGGTCGACGATTCCCGAGAGCGACCGAGCCGTACAAGCACGACGGACTTTCGCGCCCGACAACCTCGTGATCGTTCGATTGGAGAACGCACGCGCAAAGCCGAAGCCCTCGCCGGAGCGCACCCATTCTTGGTCTTTCGCAAACCGGTAGGCGCGCTCGTGGATGCGGTCGAAGTCGTCTTCGATCGAGAGGGCATTCGATATCGTCGCGACGCCTTGAATGCGTTTGGCTGCCCAATACTCGCCGGCTGTTTCGAACACCCAGGCCGTCACCGGGTCGGCCACGATGAAGGAGCTATGGTAGCGAAAGGACCGATGCCGATGTCCCATCGGGCCACCTTGAGCGAGGTCTTCGGTGAGCTCGATGAGCTGTTCGAGCGCGTCATCGGCCGTTCGTGACGTCGCCAGAGCCACCCGCTGAAAGTCCATCCCGGAGTAACCGCTCTTCGGGACTCGCACCCTCGTAAACACCGCTTCGTTGCCGATCGCGACCCCGTGCTCGTTCACCCCCATTTCGCAACCCCACATCCAAGCGGGGCGACTCAAGAGCACGCGCGCAAGACCCCGAGCCTCGGGCAAACCTTCGGGAATGCCCTCGGCGTGGGCGTCGCGCTCGTGACACTCGAGGAACTGTGCTTCGCTCGGCTCGCGATCGCTGTTCTTGGCAAACCAAACCGGCCCTTCCTTGGGCACGACGACCACTGTGTCACACACGGTTCAACACCTCGCGTTCGGGCCCAAAACCTACCACGGAGGCTGGCCTGAACACGAGAGGCGAGATCGCGTATACTCCGCGCTCATGGTTGTTCGGCTTTGCTTGTGCTTGATTGCGCTTCCGCTCTTTGGTTGTGGTGGCTCCGATGCGAATGGCGCGGGCGGCAATGGAGGAGCGCTCCCGCCTCGGATTCTGCAGACGCCCATCGACGAGCGCCGTACCGTGGGGGAGCGGGAGTTTGTGCTCTACGTGCCGTCGGGCATCGACCTCAACGAGCCGACACCCCTGGTGATGAGCTTCCATGGTTCGACCCCAGGCAACCTGAGCGCCTCGATCTTGCAGCAACGGCTCACCGCAGCAAACGATCACGCGCAGGAAAATGGCTACATCATCGTCTACCCGCAGGGTCGGATGCTCGGCGATCGGCAAGGCTGGGAAACCGACGCCGAAAGTCCCGACATCGCGTTCGTCGACGAGATACTGGCTGCGCTCGACGAAGAGCTCGGCCTCGACGAGAGGCGGATCTTTTCTGCCGGCATCTCGAACGGCGCCGCATTCTCATACACGTTGGCCTGCACGCGCGGGGAGGTGATCGCCGCGATTGGACCGGTCGCTGGAGCCTTGCCGATGCAGTGCCCGTTGACGCGCCGGGTTCCGGCCATCGTGTACCACGGAACCGAGGACGCGCGTGTCTCCTTCACCAACGGGCAGACCAGCGCACTCGCCTGGTCACAACGCAACGGCTGCTCCGCCGAGACCCAAGAGACGTTTCAAAACGGCGACAGCACCTGCGACGCCTGGACTGCATGCCAGGACGACGGCGATGTCGAGCTCTGCACGATCGACGGCGGCGGTCACACCTGGCCCGGGAGCCCGTTCGCCGAGATCTTCGAGATGTTCGGCGAAGGCAAGACCACCATGGACCTCGACGCCACCGACCACATGTGGCGTTTTTTCGAGCAACACCCGCTACCGTAGCGGGTTAGTACATTTCGCGGCGTTTGGCGTTGGGGTCGGTTTGCGGGGGCTTGCCGTAGGCGCCGGTGAGTTTCGTGACGAGGGTGTGTGCCTTGCACGCCGCGGGCTTGTCGTCGCGGTAGAGGACTGGGCACCGGCCGATCTCGACGACCTCCATCCCGAGCTCTCGAGCCCTGGCTACGCCGTCGGGGTGTCCGGTCCAGAACGAAAACCAAATGCGTTTGCAGCCGGCTTGGTGCGCAAGATCGACCGCGGCGGCCGCCGTCTTCGGATGGACCCAGATCACCGCCAAGTCGCCCCGGTCATCGGGAAGCTCTTGAACTGAATGGTAGACCTTGCCGCCTTTGGTAGGGCCTCGCGATTCGGGAAGCGTGCCCATGTCGAGGCAATAGAACTTCTTGCCGGTCTGCGTGTACGCGCTGTACGACATTCCGGGAAAGCGATCCTCGGAAGAGTTCCCGATCAAGACGAGGGGCGTAGGGTCGTTGATGACACGTTCGAGGGGATGCATGAGGACCTCCAGCGGTGACGCTAGCACGAGTGGCGTGCGCTGCGTCGTCGATATTGCGGTCGAAGCCGAAAGCCAACGGGGGCTTCGCTCTGCGTCGTCTGGGACGGGCGTGCTCGCTCTGCGTCATCGATGTCGCGCGCTACGCCGTCTGGGACGGGCGTGCTCGCGAGCGGGACCCGGGCGCCCTGGCGGCTCTTTAAGGATCCGAACGAGGGCTCCCCCCACTCGCTGTGCTTCCCATCCCAGCCCGGCGTGCCGCGACACCCCCTCCTCGAAACACGTGGTTGTCCCAAGGAGAAGGTTCCCTGGGTCGCGGCAACAGCCATGTCCCCGAGGAAGACGTGCCCAGGTTCGCGCCGACGCCTCTCCTGGAGGTGAAGTTGATTCGGCCCGCGGCAGCAGGCATGTC
>JBFICQ010000294.1:0-3905 GCA_041581895.1 Polyangiales bacterium
CAAGGCTCCGAGGAAACCGGGCCGCCGACGTAGCATGCCGATGATCTTCGTGCTCCTCGTCGGCGCAGCGTTGGCTGCGTGGGGATTACTAGGCAGGCAGCACACCAGCACCGGCACTGACATCCGTGCCGGCACCGACACTGGCGCCGAAGCCGATGCGGGCACCAGCCCCGGCACTGACGCCGTCACTGGCGCTGACCTTGGTCCCGTCATCCGCACCGACACTGAGCCCGAAACCGATACCGAAGCTGTTCCCCTCACCCCGCATGAGCGAGAGGAGGCCGCCAAGGACGAGCTTGCGCGTGCGCGCAAGGCCCTCGAGGAGGGGGACGTGGTAGGTGCTGAGGCGGCGCTGGACCGCGCCACCGAATACGACCCGAGCAATCCCGACATCGAAGCGCTCCGCGCCGAGGCTAGGCGCTAGCGCGGGGGCGGTGGGGCGGGGGGCACAGCCCTATTGGTCGCGCTTGTCCGGAACCGCTTTCCAGCGGCAGTCCTGCCCGCCGCCAGCGCTCGGGTTGCATTTGTACATGTACGTGAGTGTTCTGCCACAACCAACCACGCGCTTCTCCATCGGCGCGTCTTCGACGAACTCGATGACCGACTCGTCGCAGCTCAAGTCGACGGCCGCGGCGCTCCGAACCTGTTGAGTCGCCGCGCTCTCGTGCCCGCAGCCCACTCCAAGCACGAGCGATAGAAGAAAACCTGCCGCTAAGAGAACGAGATGCTTGAACATTGGATCGACCCCCGTGGCTCGCATCTGCACGACGAACCGATAGTCGCTTTATAACTTGATGCCGAGCGCAAGCAAATCGTTTTCGGCTTGAGCGGCCCAACCGCGGTTTGCTTTGGGGCTTGCTGGGCTCGGATGCAATACGGTTCCGATCGCACGCGGCTCGTTTTGGAGGGCCGCTCGCACCCGCTTCGTTGCCCATGCACCGACACCGACGACTCGTTCGGGGCACAACACATCGATTGCATCACGAAGCGCTTGATCACACGCCGGTAGCAATGCTCCGCGCGCTTCGGCTGAAAGTTTGTCCGGCGTGAGGTTACGACCGGTAGCTTCGATGAAGACGAGCGGGCAGTAGTTAATCACGAAGAAACGAGAGAAAAACCGCTCCGGCGTTTCGAATCGTGCTTTCGCCCACCCCCAAAGCCGCGAGCCACTCACTTCGGAACGTGGACAGTCGAAACCGAGCACGGGGCGTTTGGGGTGTTGCTCGGCCGGCCTGCCGATTGGCGCCTCAATCCCCATCCAGTCGCGAACGAAGCCAACGTCGCCAAACGGTACGCCCGTCTGAGCCATGCCGAAGGGGCCTGGATTCATGCCGACAAGCACCACTTCTTTGCGGCCCTGACCAAAGCGCTCGAGATAGAGCTCGTGTACGGGTCTGGCATAGCTCAGAGGATTGTAGACGTAGGCGACCGGGGCACCGAAACGGAGCTTCGACACCTCGTGCGAAAGCGCGCGCGAGATCTTGGTCAGCTCTGACATGGTCGGTCAGCAGAGATAGCGCTCGCCACCATCGCACAGAATCGTGACGACGCGTTGCCCGCTCTGCATACGGCGTGAAACCTCGAGCGCGGCATGCACGTTCGCACCTGAGGACGGCCCGAGAAGTAAGCCTTCCTCACGCGCGAGACGTTTGGTCATACGCTCGGCCGCGAGATCGGTGACGGTGATCACTTCGTCGACCAGCTCGGTATCGAGGACTTGAGGGACGAAGCCCGCCCCGAGGCCCTGGATCCCGTGGAGCCCGGGTTTGCCGCCGGACAGTACCGCGCTTGCGCGTGGCTCGACCGCAATGATTCGAATCGCGGGGTTTCGCTTCTTGAAGACACGCCCCACGCCGGTGACCGTTCCACCGGTTCCAACACCCGCAACGAACGCGTCAACCTCCCCTTGGGTGGCCTCCCAGATCTCCTCGGCGGTCGTGCGCTCGTGAATGGCCGGGTTGGCCGGGTTCTCGAATTGACCGCACATCATGGAGTTGGATGTGGTCTGGAGCACTTGCTCAGCCTGCTCGACCGCGCCCGCCATTCCGTCGTCTGCCGGCGTGAGGATCACCTCCGCGCCATACGACTTGAGAATGTGTCGTCTCGCAGCGCTCATGTCCTCTGGCATGATGATCACACAGCGGTAGCCGCGTACGGCGCAGATCATGGCGAGGCTGATGCCGGTATTGCCGCTGGTCGCTTCGACAATCGTGGACCCCGGTTTAAGCTCTCCCGAATCTTCGGCGGCGAGGATCATCGAGAGGGCCGGGCGATCTTTCACGGACCCTGCAACGTTGTTCAACTCGAGCTTGCCGCAAATCTCGGCTCCCTTCTCGCCTGAGATGTGCTTCAGACGAACCAACGGCGTGTGGCCGATTAGGTCCAGTGCTCCGTCGTAGATTCGCTCGGTCATGTGGCGGCTAGCATACCAGGGAGCGCTTAGATGTCATCGTCTGGCGCATTTCCGCCTGACTCGTGTACGTCGTAGGCCTGCACAATCCGCTGCACGAGTGGGTGCCGCACGACGTCAGCGTGTGTGAAATAGACGAAGTCGATCCCTTGAATGGAGCGCAGGACACGTTCCGCATGGCGTAGGCCGCTCCGGGCCCCTCCAGGCAAGTCGACCTGCGTCACATCGCCGGTAATGACTCCCTTGGCATCGAACCCAAGCCGGGTGAGGAACATCTTCATCTGCTCCGGTGTGGTATTTTGAGCTTCATCGAGGACCACAAAGCAGTCGTTGAGGGTGCGCCCGCGCATGAACGCAAGCGGTGCCACCTCGATCGTGCCCCGCTCGAGCAATGCAGTGATCCTGCCGGGCTCCATCATGTCGTGTAGCGCGTCGTACAACGGGCGAAGGTAAGGATTGATCTTTTCTGCAAGATCACCCGGCAAGAAGCCCAGGCGCTCACCAGCTTCGACAGCCGGACGCGTCAGTATGATGCGCTTCACTTGCCGCTCTTGAAGCGCGCGAACTGCCATCGCCATCGCGAGATAGGTCTTACCCGTACCGGCGGGGCCAATCCCGAACACCAGATCGTGCGTGCGGATCGACTGGATGTAATTCTGCTGTGTCACGCCTTTGGGAGAAACGATCCGGCGGTTGGAAGTCGTCAGTACCACGTCGTCCAACAACGCCCTGAGTCGTAGCTGGGGATTGACCCTCAAAGTGCGTGCCGCACGCGCCATTTCTACGGGAGTGAGGTCTCGAAGCTGCAACGCGTCGATCAGCTCGTGAAGCACACGCTCGACCATTTCGACGTCTCGATTTCGGCCTTGGATGTGGATCGTCGAACCGCGTAGCCCCATCGAAACCCCGAGCTCGCCTTCGAGCACGCGCAAGTTCGAACCACCGGGACCACTCAGCTTCAGCAGCAAAGCGGAATCGGCGACTTCGATGTCGGCGGCTACGTCAGCCTCGGTTGGGCCGGGACGCGCGGAAGGATGCATCAACACCTCGAGTCTACACGGTTGTGGTGGTTCAGGCGAGCCAAGGTGCTATCGCCAAATCAAAGCGTCCGGCCCTCGTTCGATCGCGGTTTCGAGGCGCTCGTGCGCTGCCAAAATCAGTGCGCGGGTCGTGTCGCCATCGAGGGGATACGATGCCAGGCCAACCGCCACCTGGAGAAGCGAAAGCTCATCGGGCCGCCGCTGTCGCTGCACCGCAAGCTCTTCTTGGAGCCTGCGTACCACTTCGACAACGGCACGCGCGCTCGCCCCATCGAACCCAACGACGAACGCGTCCTCATCCCAACGACCTCGCACATCCTCGCGACGAAACCGGCCCGAGATCAACCGACCGAGGTGCGTGCGGAGTCGAAGCGCGTGCACTTGGTCGAGCTTGTCGAGGCCGAGGGGGCCAATCAGTCCTATCGAATAGGTTCGGCCATGACGTTGGGCAGACG
>JBFICQ010000295.1:0-3899 GCA_041581895.1 Polyangiales bacterium
CCAATCCCCACGCGCTCGGCGAGCTCGACCAGATCGGGGACCGATGCGATGTCTCGTGCTTCCGACCAGCTGCCCTGGAGAGCGGACAGCGCAAACTCCAACTCGAGGCGTTTGGGAACCGCGCAGTGATAGAAGACGGCAAAGCAGTAGCCGATTCCTTTTCCGAGCGGATCGCAGATCCGACCGAATGGAATCCCCAGACGATCGGCTTCGCGTTTTGCGTCGTGGACGATGTAGAGCCGCTTGGCGCGCGGCACCTGCAGCCCGCGCATGACCATGGGAAGCACCGGTCGCACCTCGAGGTCGATCAATCCCTGGTCGCGCATGTCTCGAAGCTGGGGAAGTGAGAGATAAGAGTAAGGGCTCCGAAATGAAATGAACACCCGAAGAAGGGGCTTGTTCTCGTCCGTGCAGATGATTCTTGCAAGACTCCGCGCAGGGCCGGCGATCAGCCCGAGGTCGCCTTCGAGGCCCTCTCGATGAAGGCGTCTCTCCAGATAGTGAAGGCGGTCGATGCCCCAATACCACTCGCCGCCGTAACTCAACATGCCCGGCTGATAGTGGCCAGCGCGTTGGAGCTCGGTGAGATTGCGCTCCAAGAGCGGGCGTACCGATTCGCCCGACACGGCGCCGTACTGGTCGACGACGCTGGCGAGAGCCATTCCATCCCGGTTCCAGACCGCGTCTCCAACCTGGCGCGCGACCTCGAGTTGCTCGGTGCTGGGCCGGTCTTCGAGCAAGACCGCATGCGCACGTCGAATGCGATCGTCCGGGGGGAGCTCGGGGCGAGCAGGGAAATCCAACCCATGGCATTCGGCCAGCAAGATCGCGTCGCGCATCGCGTGGGCACGGAGCATGTCGGGCGCTGGATGTGCGGCGAGGCCAGGCTTCGCAACCGGGACGACCGCCACGTCGAGCTTGAAGGTGCTCGCGAAGCGCGGCATCACCTGAGCCAAAAGATGGCAGTAGGGATCATCGGCTCGGTAGTAGAACCGGACTCGACGTCGGCCGCCACGAAGGAGACGACCGAGGGTGTGCAGAGGATATTTGGCGCGACGTAGTTCCAGATACGCGTTGATGCCCGAGCCGACGACTTGGGACTTCGCCGTCACCTAGAGAGCTCCCACCAGCTCGTATACCTTGGTGACAGCCTCGCTGAGACGGCTCGGATCCGGGCCTCCCGCTTGCGCGAAGTCCGGGCGGCCTCCCCCGCTTCCCCCAACGACCGCGGCCGCGGCTTTCACGATGTCGCCCGCACGAAACCGATCGGTGAGGCCCTTGGAAACGCTACACACGAGGAGGGCTTTTTTCCCATCTTTGCTGGGCGAGCCCAAAAGAACGACTGCAGGCGCAAGCTTGTCGCGCAACTGATCGGCCATCTCTCGAAGCGTGCCGGCATCCCCGATCTCAACCATCGCCCCTAGAACGCGAGCCCCATCGACTTTTCGCGCGGCCGCCGAAAGATCTCCACTCCCGCCGGACATGATCGCGCGATTGAGGCGATCGATCTCGCGCTGGGCCTCTTTTTGTTGCTCGATGAGTCGCTCCACGCGATCGCGAACCTGTTGTGCTGGTGCCTTCAGCAACGAAGCCGCGCCGGTGAGCTCTGATTCGATCTTGCGAAGGTGAGCAAGCGCGTTGAGCCCCGTGGTCGCCTCGATTCGTCGAACGCCCGCGGCAAGCCCGCCTTCGGACAGGATCTTGAAGAGCCCGATGTCGCCGGTGCGGGCCGCATGGGTTCCGCCACAAAGCTCGAGGGACGGCCCGATCCGAAGCATCCGAACGACTTCTCCGTACCTCTCCTCGAATATTCCGATCGCGCCGCTCGCTTTGGCTTCGTCCATCGGCAGCACTTCAGTGGTGATCTCCGTGTTGTCGAGGATCTCGCGGTTCACGAGGTCCTCGATCGCCTTGATCTCGGCGGCCCCCAAAGGTCGCGTTGCGCTGTAGTCGAAACGGAGTCGGTCAGGGCCGACGAGGGAGCCCTTTTGAGTCGCAGTCGGGCCGAGAACCTGGCGAAGCGCCCAATGAAGCAAATGCGTTGCGCTGTGGTTCCGGCGCGTCGCGCTCCGAGCCGCACGATCGACCCGCAAGCCAACCTCGACGTTTGGCGTGAACGACCCCGATGCGACACGGCCGCGATGCACGATGAGACCGTCCAGGGGCTTTTGAGTGTCCTCCACCTCAAAAAGGGCCCCATCGCGCTCGATGACGCCACGATCTCCCACCTGGCCTCCTTGCTCCGGGTAGAAGGGCGTGACTCGGGTGATCACTTCCCCGACCTGCCCTGCCTCGAGCTTCGTGAGCACGGCCCCGTCAGAAATGATGGCAACGACCTCGCTCCGCTCGCTCTCGGCGTCGTAGCCCTGGAACTCCACGGTTCCAACCTGCGCCGCCACGGTCTGGTAGACATCGGCCACCGCACTGCTCCCAACCTTGGAGCCCTGACTCCGTGTGCGAGCCTTCTCGAGCTCTTCGTCGAAGCCGGCATGGTCGACCACAAAGCCTTGTTCTTGCCCGATGACTTCTTGAAGATCGACGGGAAAGCCGTAGGTGTCGTAGAGACGGAAAGCCACCTCGCCAGGTAGCGATCGTGTGCCTCCCGTTTCGATCCATTGGCGGTTGTCGTCGATGAGTTGCAGGCCCCTGTCGAGCGTTCGGCGAAACCTCTGCTCTTCCTGGAGGGCGATCTCCTCGATGAGCGCGCGACGCTCGACGAGCTGTGGATAGGCGGTCCCCATGCTGTCGACGACGCGAAGCGCGCAGTGGTGAAGAAAGGGCTCGGCGATACCGAGCCGATGCCCATGCCGAATGGCGCGCCTCATGACGCGTCGAAGGACGTAGGCTCGACCGTCCTTGTCGGGAAAGACACCCTCCGAGATCAGGAAAGCCGTGGTACGGGCGTGGTCAGCGATGACACGCATGCTGATGTCGTCGTTCGATTGGCTCGACCGATAGCGTTTGCCGGAGATTTCCGCGGCCAAATCGACCAGCGGGCGCAGCAGGTCGGTGTCGTAGTTGCTCAGCACGCCCTGGGAAACGACCGCAATGCGCTCCAAGCCAGCGCCGGTGTCGATCGACGGCGCAGGAAGAGGAACAATTTTCCCGTCTGCTTGTCGCTCGAACTGCATGAACACCAGGTTCCAGAGCTCGAACCAGCCTCGACCGTCGGGATCCGGTTCCTCGCCAAAGGTTCGCGGATCGATCTCGTCACGACCGAGGCAGTAGTGGATCTCGGAGCACGGTCCGCATGGACCCGTATCTCCCATCTGCCAAAAGTTGTCCTTGGCTCCGCAACGAATGATGCGGTCCTTCGAGAAGCCGGTGACATCGGCCCAGATCTTGGCTGCTTCCTTGTCAGACGGCGCAAGGCCTTTCTCACCGCCGAAGACCGTGACCACCATGCGTTCTGGTTCGAGCGACAGCGTCTTGGTGAAGTAGTCCCAAGCGTACTGAATGGCTTCACGCTTGAAGTAGTCGCCGAACGAGAAGTTCCCGAGCATCTCGAAAAACGTGTGATGCCTCGCCGTGACACCGACGTTTTCGAGGTCGTTGTGCTTCCCACTGATGCGAATGCACTTCTGCGAGGATGTCGCTCGCCTGTAGGCACGTTCGTCCTTGCCGGTGAACACGTCTTTGAATTGCACCATGCCCGCGTTGGCGAACATGAGCGTTGGGTCGTTCGGCGGCACCAGTGGGCCGGAAGCCACTCTTTCGTGCTCACGATCCCCGAAGAAACGCAGGAAGGATTCGCGAATTTCGGATGACGATGCCATTCGCCCACGATTGCTAGCGCTTGTGCAGCGCCCACGCAACGCCTGTGCTAGAGGCTTGCCCGTGCTGACGTGCCTGCGCGTCCGGAACTTCGCGATCATTGAGGAGCTCGAAGTCGAGCTCGA
>JBFICQ010000296.1:0-3866 GCA_041581895.1 Polyangiales bacterium
GGAAGCTTGACCTACCTCACGGTCACCGCGTTTGCGATCGGCGGCACGCAATCCCGCGACGCGCGCTCCTGGGTGTTGGGCCTTCTCGTCGGCGTGTGGGCGGTGCGGCTCGGCAGTTTCTTGTTCCGTCGCATTCGTTCCGAGGGCTCCGACGGACGGTTCGAAGAGATCAAACAGAGTGCCTCCCGGTTTCTCGTCGCATGGACTCTACAGGGGCTATGGGTTTTCCTCACGCTCTGCGCGGCTCTTGCGGCGATTACCACGACGGCGCCGGCGGATTTGGGTGTGTTGGACGGGGTTGGTTTCTCGATTTGGCTTTTCGGCTTCTGCCTCGAGGTGATCGCGGACCGGCAAAAGAGCGAGTTTCGGCGACAGAACCCTGGGCGCTACATCGACACCGGGCTGTGGGCTTGGTCGCGCCACCCAAACTATTTTGGTGAAATCGTTTTGTGGACTGGGATCGCGGTGATGGCGTCCTCGACGCTAAACGGTTGGCAGTGGATCACCTTGGTGTCTCCACTCTTCGTGACGCTTTTGCTCACCCGTATCAGCGGGATTCCGTTGCTCGAAAAACGTGCGGACGAACGATGGGGGGATGACGCTGGGTACCAAGCTTACAAGGCTCGAACGCCGGTCTTGATCCCGCGTCCGCCGTGAGACTAGCTGATCTCGAGGTCCTGCGCGCTTCGCGTGGTCGGGGCAGGCCTCTGGCTGTATGCTCGGCGGATGACTACGAGGCCTTTAGGTGTTTGGTTGCTTTGCTTGGCGTTGCTTATCGGCTGCGGTGACAGTAGCGCGACAGAGCCGCCCGACTTCACGAGCTTCGAATGGACCCTTATCAATGGCGACGCCCAGTGGGAAGCGCGCGCGGGTCTTCATGTGGTTGCGCTCGATCAGCGCTTCTACCTCATGGGAGGCCGCACCCCGCTCGATTCACCCATACCCGGCGCGAGCGACATCTGGGCCGACGTTTGGGTGAGCGACGATCGGGGTGCCTCTTGGGAAAAGATCCTCGATACCGCCACGCCGGGACACTGGCCCCCCGCGCCTACTTCCAGGCGGTCACGAAGGGCGGCAGCATCTACGTGCTCGGTGGGCAGGACTTCGGCGCCATGTCCAACTTCTACAACGACGTCTGGCGGAGCAGCGATGGCATCGCATGGGAACTGCTCACCGACGACGCGGGCTGGGAAGGTCGTGCAGGATTGCGCGCGGTCACCTTCAAAGATGAGATTTACATTTTCGGGGGCTCGGTCAACGACGATTCGGCGATCATCGGACCGACAGGCCCGCCGCGCATCTATTTCAATGATGTGTGGAAGTCGGCCGACGGCATCTCCTGGACCGAGCTGACATCCGAGGCACCTTGGGAAAAGCGTGCAGGGGCGGTCGTAGTCGTCAACGGCGACTTCATGTTCCTGCTCGGCGGAGAGGCCGGTTTCATCTGTGCGCCTGAGCCCTGCGAGCCGCCCTACTTCAACGACGTCTGGCGCTCCTCGGACGGATCGACATGGGAGTTGGTGACGGATGAGGCGGGGTGGTCTCCGCGACCAGGACACCAGTGCGCGGTCGTGTCGGACAACATCGTCTGCTTCGGTGGCTTTGGGTTGGACGAGAATCCGCGAGACGTGTGGGTAAGCCCCGATGGCGCGACTTGGACACAGGTCAGCGATTCGCCCTGGAATGCCACCACATCGGAAGAGATCAAATACGACTTCGAGGCGTTCTCGCTCGACGGTGCGATCTACACCTTCGGTGGCGACCGCGAAACCTTCGATTTTTCCGATCCCAACAATTACCTTCGGGTCGACAACGACGTTTGGCGATACGCACTGCCGAGTCCGTGAAGGTGCTGGCCCCAGTTTCGGCGTCTAAGTACGGACTGCGCTGGGCTTGAGCAACCCCCGCGGGGCAACCGTGAAGATCGGCTCTTTTTGGAGGCCGATCGCGTCGAAGATTGCGTTCGCACACACAAGCCCGGAAGTGAACGCCGCTTCCATGTGCGTCATCGGGTAGGGTAGGCGTACCCAATCACCCGCGATCAACAAGCCTTCGACCGGGGTGCTCGGGGTGGGTCGGTGCGCGTGTTGCCCTGGCGCGAACGCAGGAAAATCATGACGTACTTGCAGCGCCTCTTCGGAGATGACGAGGCCCTCGAGCTCCGGAAAGTAGTACGCGAGCTCCTCCAAGAACACGCGACGCAACTCGGTTTCGCCGCCGATGTCTCGGGGCAACGCATAACTGTGAAGCTCGAGCACCGCACCGCCACGAGCTTCAGCCCAGGCGCGCGCCTCGTCGGTGATCCGATGATAGAGGGTGACCGAATCGAGCACCCGCTGGCGATCCACGTTGATGAATGTGGGTAAGCCCGGACGCACGTCTCGGTCCACCCAGAGCCGCCAGACGGCGTACCCGTGCGACGTGCGGAGGGACTTCATGCTCGAGACGAAGCTCGAATGCTGTTCTTCCAACCAAGCTGAGCCCTGGACGATCTCCTTCGCTCCAGGAACATCTGCTGCGATCACCACCCAATCGTACTCGTCGTCAACGATCCGAAAGCGCTTGCGTTGCCCGAGCGTGATGGCTTCGACCGGACAGCCTAGGCGAAGATCGACGCCATGCTCCTCCAGGTGCGCTCGGATGGGTGTCAGGAGTGTCGACTCGTAGTCGCCCGCCGGATAGTCGTACATCAAGCCATGGTCGTGGCTGAGGTAGTAAAAGTGAAAAGCCCGAAGCACATCCGCAGTGGAAAGTTCAGCCTCGTCGGAGAAGAAAGCACGTGCAAAGGTTCGAAACGAAACTCGAAGCTCGGCGGGCAGCGCCGCATCGTCGCAGAAGCGTTTGAACGTCGTATCGTCGAGGGTCTCGTAGGTCCGTACCATGTCGAAACGCAAAAATGCATCGAGCCGGCTGCGGGTTCGTTTGCGCACGACATCACGCCACCGATAAAAGCCGCGACGCCCGAGATCGAGAATATTGAGGCCGGGCACCGTTTTGACGCCTCCAAAGCTGAGCGGACGCCGGTCCGAGTCGAAGATCAAGTAGTCCTCGATTTCGCGGAAGCCCTCGAGCAAGCCTAGGCGCCCGAGAAAGCGGTTCAAGTTGTAGTACTGCCGGAAGAACGCATGAAACCCGTGCTCGATCGTTTGCTCCCCATCGCCGACGCGGACTTTCCAGGCACCGATCTTTCCGCCTAGGTAGGCGTTCCGCTCGAAAAGCGTCACGGCGAGGCCCCTCTCACCGAGGGTTGCAGCCGCTCCGATTCCCGCGAGGCCCCCTCCGAGGACCGCCACATGCGACGCATCGGAAGCAACGATCCGCGGCACTGCGAGGTTGATCCGGTGAGCCTCGTGCCGATATCCTCCGAGCGCGCGTTCGACGACACGCCGAAGTGCCCTCGCCCGTGTGCGACGGGTGACTAGCCATGCCAGAACCAGCGCACCGCCCACAATCAGGATCGGCCACCAACTGCTCATCTCTCGCCTCGCCCTCCTTATTGAAGGGAACGGCAATTTTCAACCTTGCTGTCTATGGGTCGTTTAGATCATGTCTAGCTCTTGTCAAGACCTGCCTTTGGTTGCATAGACCACGGGCGTGAACTTCGCGATGCGCGTTCTCCACGACATAGGGGTTCTGGGAAGCGGTCCGGCCGCGCTGTCGATCGCCTCGGCTTGCAGTCAGCGGGGGGCCTCGGTCGTCCTCGTCGCGCCCGAGCCCGAAGCGTCCTGGCAGCCAAACTACTGTCTTTGGGCCGACGAGGTTTCTTCCGCGTTCAACCATTTGGTCGAGCATTCGTGGCCGGAAGCCTCTGTCGTCACCCCTTTTGGTAGCCGGGTCCTCGGACGGCCCTACGCCAAGCTCCACAC
>JBFICQ010000297.1:0-3866 GCA_041581895.1 Polyangiales bacterium
CTACTCCAAGAAGGTCGGGGGCCTGCTTCGCCTCGAGCTTGGAGTGGGTCCGTCGTCCTACGACATAGGCCAGTTCCGGAACGGTTTGAACCTGGAAGCTCCGAGCGTCAACGGTCCTGAGTACAGTCTGTCGGCCGGAGTAGGTCTCGGGGGCTTTGTCGTCGGGGCCGGCTTTCGTTGGGCGAGCTACGGCGCATACGACCTGATGAAGTTCGGCCTCGATGTGCAGGGCATTTTTCGGTTCATCCCGTACGTGCACCCCATGGTCCGAGTCAATTTGTTTTATGCGGGCACGCGCAATGGCAGCCCGGTGATCGGGTTGTCCGACGTCAAATCGAACGGGGGCGGCTTGCTGCTCGGCGCGGGGCTCCGAATCCCGATCGTTCGGTGGATCTCTTTCGCTTTTACATTCGATTGGTCGCTGATCGGGCTCGGCGTATCGGGCGACACGGCGGCTGGGGCTCGCGAAAAAGGAGGCTTAATCGGACAACAACTCACCGGGATGTTTGCCCTCACCTTCCAGTTCATCGGAGTTCGCAAGGGCGACTGATCGAGCCGTGGTGCCCGATCAGGACTTGCGCTGGCTGGCCTCGTGAACGTGCTCGACCAGGGCGCGCGCTCCGGCAACCGAGGCTTCGGGCATGATCCCGTGGCCTAGATTGAAGATGTGTCCTCGGCGCCCTGCCGCGCTATCGAGCACCTCGGACGCGCGGGCTTTCAGCACCTCGCTCGGAGCAAGGAGGGCCGCTGGGTCCATGTTTCCTTGAAGCGCCACGTCGTCGCCGAGAACCGACCACGCCTCACTGATCGAGATGCGCCAGTCGATCCCGATGACGTCGCCGCCCGCTTCTTTCATCGCCGGATAGAGGGCTGGGTTGCCCGTGCCAAAGTGAATCGCAGGAACGCTTTTGGGGAGCCCATCGAAGATCGCCTTGGTGTGCGGCAGCACGTAGCGCCGGTAGTCGGACGGCGACAGGCATCCGACCCAGCTATCGAAGAGCTGGACGGCTTGTGCGCCCGCATCGATCTGCGCGATGAGATAAGTCGTGATCGCGCCGGAGAGCTTCGTCATGAAGGCGTTCCACAAGCCCTCATCGGCGTACATGAGCTTCTTGGTCTCATGATAGTTCTTCGAGCCGCCTCCTTCGATCGCATACGAAGCAAGAGTGAAAGGCGCACCCGCAAATCCGATGAGAGGAACTTGGAGCTCTTTTCGCGTGATTCGGATCGCATCCATGACATAGGAGAGCGAGCCTGCGGCATCTATGCTCTCGGCGACCCCATCGACCTGCTGCGCGGTGCGGATCGGACTCAAAATCTTCGGACCGGCGTCGTCGGTGAACTCGAAGCCAATGTGCAAAGGCTCGAGCACTAGAAGGATGTCCGCGAAAATGATCCCTGCATCGACACCAAGCTGGTCGACCGCGCGAACGGTCACCTCACAGGCGAGCTCCGGCGTCTTGCAAAGCTCGATGAAGCTCACCTTCTCGCGGAGCGCTCGATACTCAGGCTGATAGCGCCCGGCCTGCCGCATGATCCAAATCGGCGTGTGTTCGGTCGGCTCTCGACGACAGGCCTGAATAAAGACGCTCATCGCAACGGGTTGTAGCGCAAAAAAGGGTACAGTCTCCCTCTTACATCGCGATGGGCGGATCGGTGCGAACCCCTTTTACGAGCCCCCGGACCTCTGCGACCAGGAAAATCGAGCCTGCCACGACGACGAGACCATTCGGCCCCGCTGCTCGCTTGGCGCGGATCAAGCCATCGCCCACGCTCCGCGCCACCGTGCCCTTGCCGATTTCGCGGAGGCGGTCGGGACTGACGGCCCGACGCATGTTGGGCCTGGTATAGATGAAACGATCCACGGTATCGTCAAAAGCATGGATCATGGCGCGGTGGTCCTTGTCCCTCATGGCACCGAACAAAAGCACGACGCGGCCGGCAAACGCGAGCTCCTCGAGATAGCTTGCAAGGGTTCGACAGCCGGCGGCGTTGTGGGCAGCGTCGAAGAGAAAAGCCGGCTCACCTGCGTGCCACTCGAGTCGGCCGGGCCATTTTGCTCGCCGAAGACCCTCGCGGGTGTTGGATTCGGAGACTTCGAAACCTCGGTCGCGAAGCAGCTCGATCACAGCCAACGCGCAGGCGGCGTTGTCGCCCTGATAGCGGCCACGCAAGCCGAGTCGCAAACGACTCCAATGGCGATCGCCGACCCTTGCTGAGAGGGTGCCATCGTCCCAGTGCGCATCGAAGTCACGCCCGATGTAGAGAAGAGGCGCCCCCACTGCATTTGCTCGGCGGCGAAGGGTCGCGCGGACTTTGCTGTTTCTTGAGCCGACGATGCAGGGGATTCCGTTTTTGAGGATCCCCGCTTTCTCGCGAGCGATCTTCGACAGAGTCTCGCCTAGGATGCGCTGGTGCTCGAGGCTCACGTTGGTGATGACCGAGACCTCGGGCATGACGATGTTGGTGGCGTCGAGTCGGCCACCGAGGCCCACCTCGAGAATGACAACATCGCACTCAGCAGCCCGAAACGCCTCGAACGCCAGAAGCGTCGTGTACTCAAAAAAGCTGAGGGCCGGAAGCCTCGAATCCTCGCGAAGGTCCAAAAGCCGTTTCGCAGCCTCGCTTTCGCGGATGGGTCGACCGTCGATGCGAATGCGTTCGACATAACGCTGCAGGTGCGGCGATGCGAACTGCCCGGTCTGGTAGCCAGCCGTCCGGAGCACCGATTCAACCATGGTGGCGACGCTTCCTTTGCCGTTCGAGCCGGCCACGTGCACATAGCAAAGCCCCTGCTCTGGGTTTCCGCGGACCCTTGCCGCTTCGGCCATGCGATCGAGGCCGAGCTTGATACCACGCGACTCGAGGCCGTAGAGCCAAGACAACGCTTCCCCGTAGCGAGTCACCCGGACAGATACTCGACGATGCGGGCAATGTTACCGCGCATCTCATGGCGCGTGGAGATCATGTCGATCATGCCATGCTCGAGTAGAAACTCGGCACGCTGAAAGCCATCGGGCAGCTTTTGACGAATCGTGTCTTCGATGACGCGCGGCCCCGCGAAGCCTATGAGTGCCCCGGGCTCGGCGATGTTGACGTCGCCCTGAAGAGCAAAGCTCGCGGCCACGCCACCCGTAGTCGGATTGAGCAACACGCTGATGAACGGAACGCCTGTGGCGCGCACCTTGGCTCGGGCGGCTAAGGTCTTGGCCATTTGCATCAGGGAAAGAGAACCTTCTTGCATCCGCGCGCCGCCTGAGCAGGAAAGAAGAACCACAGGCTGCCTCTTCTCGGCCCCGCGCTCCATCATTCGCGTGACTACCTCGCCCACCACGGAGCCCATCGAGCCTCCCATGAAACGGAATACGAAGACAGCCAACTGCACCGGTCGGCCCTCGATCTCCGCTTCTCCCGCAAGGATTGCGTCATTGACCCCCGTCTCGCGTCGTGCGTTCTCGGTGCGTTCTCGGTAGGGCTTGGAGTCGACGAAAGAGAGCGGGTCGCCCGCTAAGAGCTCCGCGTCCTGCGCGGCCCAAGTACCCTCATCCGCGAGCAGCTCGATCCATTGTTCGGCGCGGAAGTGAAAGTGAAACCCGCAAATGGGGCAGACTTCGAGGTTTCGCTCGAACTCTTCCTTCTTGGAGGCGTCGCCGCATGCGTCGCACTTGCGAAAGAGACCCTCACCGAGCGTCTTCTTCTCGGAGGCATCGACGCCGGCCTTGGTCTTGACGAACTCCGCCATTCGCGTGTGGCTAGCACGAAGCTTTCGGTCGAGCGACCCGTGGGCAGCGTCATGCGGTATCGCGCGCAAGGATGACCGAAAGATGCCGCCCCGTGTCGCCGCGGTCGCGCCGGTGCGAGAAGAA
>JBFICQ010000298.1:0-3856 GCA_041581895.1 Polyangiales bacterium
CGGAGCAGCTTCAGTCCTGCATGAAGGACCTGGCCGAAACCAAAGGCGAGGCGGTGGTGATCACCGGTGAGGATGCAACGGTGGAAACTCCGTCCCTCGAGGGCGAGGTCAACCTCGCCTCGTTGGAGGCTCTCAAGAAAGCCTTGAGCGAGACGCTCGACAAGCAAAAGGTGGCGCTGACAGAGTTGAAGACCAAGGTCGAGACCTGCACCAAGGACCTCGCGACCGCCAAGACAGAAGCTGAGGAAGCCGCTGCCGCTGCCGCCGAAGCCGAAGCTGCCGCTGCCGCCGAGGCCGAAGCCGCCAAGAAAGCCGCTGCCAAGAAGAGGGCCCCGAAGAAATCGGTCATGGAAAAGCAGCGCGAGGCCGAAGGGCGACCCGCCACCGGCATCGGAAGCCGTTATGAAAAGCGTGAGTGATTGGACTTTTGAGGGAGGAAGAGATCGATGAAGAGAATATTCCTAGTTTGCGTGCTCGTTGCCGGTCTCGGTGCCGGGTGCGGCGAAGACATATTGGGAACTGGGGGAGCAGGCGGCGCCGGGCTCATCACAACCAACTGGGACGTTTCTGACTACACGGTGGTTGGTAACGACGACTGCGGGGCGGTCACCCCGAATCCGCCGGACTTCGTGCTCAACGCCTTCGACATCACCATCGATGGCAGCGACGCCGCGCTCGAGTCCGTCGACGTCACGCTAGGCGGAGTCACGATGATCTACGACCCCGCAGACGACTCCGTGATCTTCACGGATACGTTTACCGATAGTCCCATGGCCGAGCCCGACTGCGTGGTCGAGCTGATGGATATGTTTACGGTCGAGCTCGACGACACGACCGTCAGTCTCGACCAAAATACGACGGTACAAGTGACCTGGGATCATCAAGAGACCGACGTCAGCGCCGTGCCAGGCACCTGCACTCCTGCGGTCTGGTTCAACATCGATCTTCCCTGCAACTCGCAGGCGACCTTCACGCTTACGCAGCAGCAGACGCAGTAGGCGAGGGTGGCCGTTGAGACCGCGCAGAGCCCAAGCGGTGGCTCTGCGCGGGCTTTACTTCTTGCGAGGAAGGATCTGCATGATGAGCACTTTCGCGCGCGCGCGGGTTGGTTGGGCTGCAATGGTGGCGCTTCTGATCGCCGCATGCTCGACCACCATGACTGGGCGCCGACAGCTCACGCTGATCGACGACCAAAAGATGGATGCGCTTGGAGCAGCGGCCTTCACCGACATACAGCAACAAAGCAAGGTTGAGAAAGACGCGGCGGCAAACGCCTACGTGCGCTGCGTCTCCGATCCAATCCTCGCTGTGATCCCCAAGGGCGGCGCAGCGCCAAAAGACGGCAAGTGGGAGGTCATTGTCTTCGACGATGAAACGCCGAATGCATTTGCGCTCCCAGGCGGCAAGATCGGGGTCCACACCGGCATGCTCGCAGTCGCGACGACAGCCGGGCAGCTCGCGGCCGTGATCGGCCATGAGATCGGACACGTCCTTTTGCGTCATGGCAACGAGCGAATGTCGCAGACCATCGTCGCGCAAAGCGCATTGGAGGCCGGTTCGATCGCCTTGAGCCAGACCAAGCCCGCGTACCGGGATGCCGTCGTTGGCGGCCTCGGTGTGGGAGCCCAATATGGCGTGCTCCTGCCGTACAGTCGCAAGCACGAAAGCGAGGCCGACGTCATTGGCCAGCGGTTCATGGCGCAGGCAGGCTTCGACCCTGCAGAAGCGATCAAGCTCTGGCAGAAGATGGCGAAGCTCAGCGAGGGGCAGCAGCCGCCTCAATGGATGTCGACCCACCCGGCGCACGAAACCCGCATCGAGAATCTCAAGGCCAATCTGCCGCAGGCCAAAGAGCTCTATCTTGGAGCTCGGGTGAGGGGCAAGCGTCCGCGTTGTACGCCCCCGACGCTTCCGTCGGGAACCTAGCCGCCATGCCAACCGCGTTGCGCCGGGCGCTGCCTGCTTTGTTGGTCATCGGTGCTCTTGGTTGCGCAGGGCTCGGGCTCGGGACCGGCGGAAAAGCGCTCAACATCAAGCCACCCAACATCTCGATCGCCGAGGTGCGTCTGGCGCAGATGCCGTCGAACAAAGAGCTCGCGAGCTACTACTGCGCGCAATACCTGAGTCCGCTCATCTGTCGTGCGTTTGGGCCTGTCTCCTCGATCTCCGACATCAATTTCGCCTTCGACGTGGAGCTGGAGTTTCAAAATCCGAATCCGGTTCCACTGCCCGTGGTGCAGTCGCTCTTCGCCTTTACGGCGTTTCCCGGGCAGACCCGCAGCGCAAACTTGGGCACGGTGTGCCTGAGTTTCTGCGAGGACCCCAATCGCTGCACACAAAACGCGAATGCCTGCACCTCCAACGACCCTGAAATACGAGACGCGAAAGACTTCGCAAACGCCGCGAAGGATTTCTTGTTTGCCGTCGCACTCGGCGACCGGAACTTTCGCGATCTGCGGGTGCGCACAGTGCCGCCCAACGACCGGACGCGCATGGTGGTTCGGTTGGGCGTCGATCCGACCCAGATGGTCGACTTGATCGCAAGGCTTGCCAAAGGAGACATCGAGCGCGTCAAGCAGGGCAGGGTGCCGGAATTCGCGATCCCCTACCGGATCGAGGGCACGGCGTGGGTGGCGGTGGAATCGTTTGGTCGGCTCGCCAGGGGTTTTGGGCCTGCCACCGGTCAGTGGCAACTTCGTCGCTGAATAAAACGAACAGCGATTCCGTCACCGTCGGCGGTTGCGATGGTGGCCGGGCTCGGTCATACAGCCGGCGCTCCGAGAGGCGGAGCTGGAAAAAGAAGGAGAAGAGAGATGTTGAAGGACTTCAAAGAGTTTGCCCTCAAAGGCAACATGATGGACATGGCGGTCGGCATCATCATCGGTGCGGCCTTTGGAAAGATTATCGCCTCGTTGGTCGGTGATGTGCTCATGCCCGTCATCGGGCTGTTCACCGGCGGCATCGACGTCAGTCAGAGCTACATCTTGCTCGGCGAGGGCAGCTTCGAATCGCTTGCCGCCGCCGAAGAAGCAGGCGCAGCCGTGCTCAAGTATGGGGCTTTCCTGATGACAGTCTTCGACTTCATCATCATCGCATTCGTCATCTTCATGATGATCCGATGGATGAACAACCTCCGCAAGAAGGAAGAAAAAGCCGAAGAAGCAGCTCCACCGCCTCCTCCGAAAGAAGAAGTCCTTCTCGGAGAGATTCGGGACCTCTTGGCCAAGCGGCAGTAGCGCTCGCTGGCAGCATGCGCAGGGTTCCCCCGACCGTATCGGGGGAACCGGCGCGTATCACATGAATGTATACACCAAACTGAAGATCGTGGCGGTGTCGGTTTTTACGAGCGCTGCGGGCAGCCGGTCGTAAAGCATCAAGAACCGCCCCTCGAACGCCAGCTTGTCGTTGACCCTCGAGAGGAGCGCCGCGGTGAGATAGATGCGGATGTCTTCGAAGGGCGAGGCACCTTGGACGTCCACGTTGTTCAAGTTGTAGATCGTGACGATGCTCGCGAGGAACTCGACGTGCTCGTTGAGCTTGTTTTCATAATCGAGGGCTGCAAGCAAACCATGTATGTTCGACTCGTCGGTGAGCGTCGACGGGGGCACTTCGTAGTTCTCGTACGTGTACGCGTAGCCGACGCGCCCAGCGAAGTAGTGCTTGTCGGTCTTGATGAACGCGCGAAGGTAACCGGCGCTCGCGAGCAGCTGCGCCGTGAACCCCGAAAGCGGGTCCCAGCGATAGCCGAGTGATGCCCAAACGGCGTCCATGTCGGTGAAGAAGTAGTCGTAGCGCGAGTTGAAGAACAGTTGCTTCGCCACGGTCGAATAGCCCGTGGCGGGATTGGTCGGCTCGA
>JBFICQ010000299.1:0-3829 GCA_041581895.1 Polyangiales bacterium
CAAACCATGCTCCACGCCTTCGGCATCGTGGTCTACGGAGAATAGCCCCCTGCGGCCCCTGCGCCACTTCCTCGGCCCCTGATCACATACGGAATTCCAAAGTCAGCACGGATGCCTGGATCCTGAATATCGGGCGGCTTTGAAGTTTGGTGCGCCGCGCGCTTGACGCCTTCGACGCCGCGGTGATACTCCGGGCTCGGTCGTTGCAAGTCCCCCGATCAACGGGGGAATTGGCCCTTGGGGGGGCTCATCCTAAGGAGAGACGCGGCATGCGCCTGAAGCTGATTGCGGGCAACATCATCGTGGTGCTGCTCGTGGGGTTGGGATCGTACTTGGTGGTGCGAACCCAGCTTCAAACCGGGCTCTCGAGGGCTCTCGAGGGGAGGATCGACGAGGACTCCGAGCTGTTCGAGCGATCTTGGCGGGCCGACGGGGCCAGGCTCGTCGAGGGGGTTTCGGACCGTGCATCGAGCAGTCAGGTTCGCTACGTGTTCACGGCTTCGGGGGAGCAGAAACGACGCGGACGCGCATTCTCCGCGGCTCAAGCGATTTCAAAGTGGTTCCAAGACCCGGCGCGTGGGCGTCGCGGGCGTCCGCACATCGTGGCGCTCATCGACGAGACCGGCAGGGTGATCGCGCGAGACACCGACCCGAATCGCATGGTCGGTCAGTCACTGCTCAAAGCCGTTCCAGTCGTTCGGCAGGTCCTCGAAACGGGGGCCGCGCGCTTTGGGGTTTGGCTCGATCAGGATAAGCTCGTGCAGGTTGCCGTCGCCGCGGTCCGAAACGACGAGGGGGGTATCGTCGGCGCGCTTTTGGTCGGCTACGATCTTTCGAACGGATTCGCGCAACGTGAGGCCAAACTGATCGGGCACGACCTGCTCTTCATCACCTCTGACAAAATCTACAGCACCTCGACTTCGGTTGGAGTCCGCGATGCGCTGCAGCAAGCACTCTACTCGGTGCCACTCGACAAAGGCACCGCGGCCGCGCTTCAGGGGAAGCGCACGGCGCCGTGGAAGACCACTCTGCGAGGAGACGATTACGTCGGCGTGACCGCGTCTTTGCCGGACGTGTCCGGGGTCGAAGCGGGCTACGTGATCCTCGTCCATCATGGAAAGAGCACGGAGCTCGTGGGTGTGGCCACGATGATCCTCTGGTTGACCTTGCTCGGGCTCATCGGGGTGGTGATCTATGGGTTCGTCATCGCCAACAACATCATGGAACCGATCGAACGCATGGAGGACGACATCTTGGCGGTCATCAACGGGCGCGCTGATGTCCGCCTCGAGATCGAGACAGCCGAGCTCGGTGGCTTGTCCTACCGCGTGAACCAGCTGATCAACCTCTTAATGGGCGTCGCGGAGGAAGACGAAGAGGGTCGGGCGGTGACCAGCAGCGGCGGCTGGGACGCGATCACGACGAGCAGCCAAGACCTCCCGCCGACGAGCTCCGTTGCCGGGCCTGTCGAGGGCGATGATCCCGACGCGGAAGCGCTGGCCGCACAACCGGAAGCCCAGTACTATGCCCAGCTCTTTCAGGACTACATCGCGGCAAAGCAGTCGGTTGGCGAAGACGTCTCGAACATCCCCCAAGATCGATTCGTCGAGCGGATTCGAGGGAATGCCGAGCACCTGTTGAAGAAGCACGGGGCGCGCATGGTGCGCTTCAAGGTCGAGACCATCGGCGGGCAGGTGAGTCTCAAGCCAGTGGTCATCCATTGACCGGGACTTCTGCCCGTCTGACAACACATCTCGTTGCACTAGGCGTCGGTTCAGCTTAGGCCTGTCGCGTCATGGGGTTGTTCGATGTCTTCAAAGGCGGTGGCGGCGGGATCAAAAAGCACGTCGCCCGCGTAGCTAACAAACGCGCTCAGCAGCACGAGCGCTGGGAATCGATCCAGGCGCTGGCCGACGACGGCTCCGAGGAGGCGTTGCGGGCGCTGTTGACCCGTTTCACCGTCCGGGTCGATCCGAGCATCACCGATGGGGAGGAAAAGAACGCGGCCTTTCAGGGGATCGTGAGGAACGGGGATGCGGCGATCGGTCCAGTGCGCGACTTCCTCGAGACCGCCGACACGCTCGCGTGGCCGCTCAAGATCCTTAGAGAGCTTCAAACCGAAGAAGAGGTCACGGCAACGCTGCTCGAGCTACTCTCGAAGATGGACACTGAGTACGAGCGTGACCCCCAGAAGAAGATCGACGTCATTGCGAGCCTCGAGGAGCGTAAAGACCCCCGCATCGTCGAGGCAGTGACCCGCTTTCTCGAGGACATGAACGAGACGGCGCGCTTCCACGCAGCCTGCGCGATCTTTGCCCAAGACGAGGCCGACCAAGCCGTCGACGCCCTCACCAAAGCGCTCCTCGCCGAGGAGAGCGTCCGCGTGCGAATGATGATCCTAGACGGATTCGTCGAGCGAAATTGGGCGATCACCGCATCGAAGGATGAGGTCGCAAAGAAGCTGCCGGACGGCTACTCGCTCGGAAAGAAGGGCGAGGTCCGGAAGCGAAAGTAGCAGTTGAACTCAGTCGGTCGTCTTGACCTTGGGCGGTAGGACGAAGATAAAGCCGATGCTCATCATTTGGTTGAACTGCCCGGATCGGTCGCCCGAGTCGATTCTGTCGAAACCGGGCGTGAGGACCTGAGATTCGTCGGTGCCGCCGCTGTTCCACTTAAAGGGAAAGGCGCGCCACCGAATGGCGATACCCATGAACTCCTTGAAATACGCCTGGAACGCCACACCAAACGACGGCGCGATCGCGACTCGTTTGGAGCGTGCCAATTGGCTTTCGAGGCAACCCGCGTCCATTGGGTTGTCCGGCAGCACGCAGAACTGATTGGCCCGGTCGAACGTAGTGTCCGCTCGCTCGGTGATCCCGATGAATGCGGGCCCGACGAAGAGGTCCAGGTCCGCGTCAAAGAAGACCTTCTGGAACATTGCCAGCTTTCCACGGAAAGGCGTGAAATGAACATCAACGCCCGCCATCCAGTTCATACGCCCGATCTGGTCGGGAAAGTTCTCTCGGCTCGGTAGGCTCAATCGGTTGCGGTTCGTGGTGACCGCTTTGTCCCGCACTTGCCGGGTGAGGTCGGTATTGAGGTTGACGAACGAGCCGGCGCCCCAGCCGCCGATGCCCAGCCAGTCCAGGAAACTAAAGCGAGCCTCTGCCCCGAATATCAGTGCGCGCGAGTAATCGTCACCAAAACTAAATGCGAAAAACGGCTCGACTTGGAGCTTGTTCTTGCGCCACAGTCGTAGCTTCATGACGGCCGGTTTGTCCGCTAGAGGCCCAGTAACGTGAACCTCTTGTGCGTTCGCCGGCTGCGTTCCCGTACGCAGGCCGTCGCCAACCAACAGGCACGAAGCGACCGCCACCATGATGCTGATTCGCAAAAGCGTCTGTCGTGCGAGCTTGATCATTTCGGTAACCGGTACTCGAACTTAATCGGTAGGAATAGGGTGAAGCCGAATTGCACCGTCAGGTTGTTGAAGAATGTCGAGCTCCCTGCGAGCCAAGTGGAAGGATCGGTGCGGTTCGCTGGATCCACCGTCACGTTCTCGAACTGCTCGAGGAACATGTAGTCGCGGAACTCGGTGAAAAAGGTCAGGTATCGCGTCAAGAAGATCCGAAGCCCGATGCCGACGTTGAACGACACCCGCATGTCCCAGTCGAATTCGCGAATCTCCGGGTCGAACACCGGTATCGGTTTGGTACGCATGATGCCGACGCCGCCGATCAGATAGGAGTCCCACTGAAAGAGGAACTTCCTGAACATCGAGAACTTCCCGTAAAAAGGCACGTACGTGAAGTTCGCCCAGAGCCCGAAC
>JBFICQ010000300.1:0-3784 GCA_041581895.1 Polyangiales bacterium
GTAGCGACGGGTATCTCCGACCAACTCGCTGGTGTCGATGCGCGCGTCCATGCAGGCGAGGATCGCGACGACGGGATGGCGCGACGTACGAGGAAATAGGTCACGAACCCCGGCCGCAAGCTCGTTTTGACGCTGAAGCTCCTCCCAGATTTCGTCGGGCGTGATCGACTCGTCGTGCACGAAGTCGAAGCGGCTGAGCCGGTCCTGAAGCCGATAGCCAATGTTGACCATCGCCCCACCCGCCAAGAACTCGACCGACGGAATCAGCAAAACCGCCAACAGCACACCTGTGGCGACGAGCCCGATGCCCAGAGCCCAACGTGTTTTGTTTGTCATCGGCGCCCGAGGGGCGCCCCCGTGGAGGGTTGATCGTTATTGCATTGGTGTCTAAAACCTTTCCTGTCTTGAGATCTCGCCGACACTTTGCATCGCTTGCCGCGCTCGCGTTGCTCACCGTGGCAACGGCCTGTGAACGCAAATCGGGCGAGGCCAAGATCGAGCCTCCACAGGCGCACGAGCAGGAGCCCGCCGACGAGCAGGACACGATGCCTGGTCTGGATCATGGCCTCTTGCAGTCGCCGATCAACATTCTCAGCAACCAGACAGAGGCCGGTCATCATGAGATCGCGGTCAATCTACACCATGCGAAACCCGAGTTTCTGGAGAACAAGGGTCACACGATCGAGCTCGACTTCCCGCGCGGCTCGACGATCGCGTTTGACGGAAGGGAGTTCCAGCTCGAACAGGTCCATTTCCACACCCCATCGGAGCACCAGATCGACGGCATCACCTACCCAATGGAGTTGCATGTGGTCAACTCAATCGAGCCCAAGACGCCCGATGAGCCACCGCGTTACTTGGTGCTCGGCTTTCTGTACCGGATGGGTGACGAGGACCCGTTCATCACGAGTTTTTTGAGCCAGGTCCCAACCGAAGAGGGCCGCGCAGCACTCGAGCCCCGTCAGGTGCATGTGACGGTCGTCGATCACGCTCTCGATTTCCACTTCTATCACTACCGCGGCTCACTGACGACGCCGCCGTACACCGAAACCGTCGAATGGCTGATTGCGAAAGAGATTCAACAGGCGTCGCCCGAGCAGGTTCGCCAGATCAACGGGGTCGAAGGCGACAACGCCCGGCACGTGCAGGCGCTTTACGGACGCTCAGTCGACCAGTAGTGCGCTAGAAACGTGTCTGCTCTTTTGGTTTCTTGCGCAGGGCGTTTGGGGTTACTATCGCCGGCCCCATGGCTAACGTCAGCGTCCTCGGGGCGGGAGCTTTTGGCACTGCTCTCGCTGTCTATTGCTCCGAGCTAGGTCATCAGACGCGCGTCTGGGCTTACGACGAAGGGCTACCGGATCGGATTGCCGCCGAGCACGAGAATGTGGTCTATCTTCCGGGCTTTCCTGTCCCAGAAAACGTGCGTTTTACGAATGACCTGGCCCAGGCGCTCCAGGGCGCCGAGCTGGTTTTGCTCGCCGTGCCTTCTGGGTTCATGCGCTCGGTGACGAAGCAGGCAGCGCCGTGCTTGCCCCGGGAGGCGGTCATCACCTCCACGACCAAGGGCATCGAGCGTGGCACCCTCGCGTTCATGAGCGATATCCTTGCCGAGACTCTGCCCGATCACGTCGAGCGTGCGACCTATCTTTCGGGCCCGAGCTTCGCCAAGGACATGGCTTCTCACTTGCCCGCGGATGTGACGCTTGCCGCGCCTCACATCGAAACGGCGCGAAGCGTCCAAGCCATTCTTCATTCACCGCGCTTTCGGGTCTATGCAAGCGACGACGTCATCGGGGTGCAACTCGGAGGTGCCCTCAAGAATGTGATCGCGGTGGCCTGCGGCGCCGCCAACGGCCTGGGTCTCGGCGCTTCCGCGGTCGCATCACTGATGACCCGCGGCCTCGCCGAGATGGCGCGCTTGGGTGTGGCGCTTGGCGCGAACCCTCTCACGTTTCTAGGTCTCGCAGGCGTGGGAGACCTGACGCTGACCTGCACCAGCAAGCTGTCGCGCAATTTCCGGTTGGGCTTACAACTGGCCGCAGGGAAGCCGGCGCGCGAGGTCGTCGCATCCCAGAAGGCCGTGGCCGAGGGTTACCACACCGCCGCCGCGGTTCATGCTCTTGCCCAACGGGCCAAGGTGGATATGCCAATTTCGGAAGCCGTCTACCGCGTATGTCACGAGGGCGCCTCCCTGGGCGAGGAGGCGATGCGGCTCATGAGCCGCGAAAGAAAGGACGAGCTCGCGGGCATCTTTTTGACTGCTTCGAAGCCGCCCGAGCCGCGTTGAGCGGAGGACCGGCGCCCACTTTTTCGGTTTCGGAGGTATAAGGGGCTCGGAGGCCACGCATATGCCCTCGACCGAGGCGACCCCCGTGATCGACATGTGGGCACCGATCGTCCCCACCGCGGAGATCATGGCCGACTTCGCGGGGTTTCCCGAGCCGATGCTCGGCTATCTCCGGGTGTTCTTCAAACGCGAGCCTACGCTCGACCTCGTACGCGAGTTCGCAGGCGGACTGATCCAAGACGACGACACGATTATCGCCGAGCTCGACGAGGTCAACGTCGTACGAACTCTGATCACCGGCTTCGACGAAACCACGACTGCCGGAGGTCGCTTCATCTCGAATGAAGCCGTAGCCGCGGTCGCAGAACGCCAACCCGGTCGGTTTCTTCCGTTCGCCGGAGCCGACATCATGCAAGGCGAGAAGGCTCTGGACGAGGTTGAATACTGGGTGAAGGAGAGAGGGTTTGTCGGTCTGAGCCTTCGCCCGTTCATGATCGATCGCCCCGCCGACGACCGGCACTACTATCCGTTTTACGCCAAGTGCATCGAGCTTGGGATTCCTGTCAGCGTTCATGCGTCGGCCAACTGGACCACGGTGAGACCGAGCGAGCTCGGTCATCCACGTCATTTCGACCGCGTTGCTTGCGACTTCCCGGAGCTGAAGCTGATACTCAGCCACGCGGGCTATCCCTGGGTGCTCGAGGCTTGCCTCCTCGCATGGAAGCATCCGAATCTCTACTTGGAGCTCGCGGCGCACCGCCCGAAGTATTTCACCGCCGTAGGCGCAGGTTGGGAGCCGCTGCTTCGTTACGGGCAGAGCACGATTCAGGACAAAGTCCTTTGCGGGACCGGCGCTTTCCTGCTTGGCCGGCGTCCGGCCGACCTCTTGTCGGAAATGCGGGCTCTCCCGATCCGACCCGATATCCTTGAGAAGTGGCTCTGGCGGAACGCGGCCGCCTTGATGGGCATCGAGGTCGGTCAGAGCCGTGCACGCTAGCGGAGGTACTCATGTCCAAGAAAACAGGAATCGCAGCCATCGTCCTCGGTGTGGCCTTCAACAACTACGTCTACCTGCACGACCTGATTCTGCAGAAGCACGAAGGGCTCATCGACCTGGGAACGAAGAGCGCCATAGGTATAGCGGTTTCAGTGGCCGTCATCTTGGCGGGCGTTGCAGCAGTAGCACGCAAGTCGTCTGGTTGAGCGCGCAACGCCGGAGACATAGGCGCTGAGAGCTGGTATACTCGTTTCATGGTCGAGTACCGGTTTGCACTCTGGATTGCCGCGCTCTTGGTCGCCCTCGCGGGTTGCCAATATGTCGACATTCCGGATCCCTCCGGTGGGAGCGACGAGTGCACCGACGAAGAGTGCGGACCCACACCAGCTGCGCCCAACGTCCAATGTGAAGATGGATCGATCGGTGGGCCGCGTTGCGAGCGAAACCAGGATGGCGAATGCGCCTGGGTCATCGTCGAATGCCCTGAGACCAACGAAGAC
>JBFICQ010000301.1:0-3748 GCA_041581895.1 Polyangiales bacterium
GGTCGACCTGCGTGTCTTTGCGTGGATCTACCTGCTTCGCGCGATCGCCTTCTTCGCGCTGATCTGGCGGACGCGCGCGATCGCGGAGCCACTTCACGCCTATCGCTGGCCGCAGGCGATCCGTGCCGTATTCGCCGGTTATTTCGGCAATGCGGTCCTGCCGGCACGGATCGGTGAGCTCATGAAGGCTGGATATCTATCGCGGGTGGGCTCTCCTACTCCCACGGCATGCCTCGCCTTCATCGCGGTCGAGCGCGTGCTGGATCTCGTCGTGATCGCGAGCGTTGCCCTTTGGGTATCGTTTGTCGTTCTCAACCAGCAAGCTGGCGATAGCGTCGTGTTGTTCTCGTTGGCTGTTGGAACCGGCGCCGTCATGTTGTTCGTGTTGGCACGGAGCCCCCAACGCGTCGTGGAGATCGCTCGAACGGGGATTCGCCTTCTAGGCCCGCGCGCCGACACTCTCATCAGCCCGCGCATCGAGACCTTCCTCGAAGGACTTTCAGCGCTCGACACCGCGCGTCGGCTCTTGCCCGTCATCCTTTCGACCCTGCTCTACTGGGGAGCGAGTGTCGCGACCATCGCGATCTGGCCGCTTGCCTTTGGGCTCAGCCTTCCCTGGTATGCCCCGCTCGTGGTCATGGTCTTTTTGTCCCTCGGAACTGCCCTGCCATCCACTGCGGCGTTCGTCGGTACCTATCACTACGCTGCTGCCGCAGCGCTGCATCTCATGGGTGTCGCTCGCGAGACGGCAGTGGCGATTGCCGTCTTCGTGCACGCCGCGACCTTCGTACCTTGGACGATCGCCGCTGGGCTGATCATCTTCATACCCCTACTCAGGGGACAATTCTCCACGAAGCGGTCGTCATTGCGGCCCTCGACTGCACCCGAGCCCACCACGTAGAGTTTTCTTGGTCTCGCCGGGGCCCCAGAATACAACGGTTCCATGGGACAGCTGCTCGACATCGTGACTCCGCTTCACAAGGCGACGAAGCGGGACTTCTTAGGGCGCATGCAGGACGATAAGGTCGCATGCATGCAGGTCGCCCGTCAGTACGGGAAGGACTTCTGGGACGGAGACCGCCGCTTTGGATACGGCGGCTACCGCTACGACGGAAGGTGGGCGGCAGTGGCGGAGCGTTTGATCGCGCACTACGGCCTCCAATCGAACGCTTCGATCCTCGATGTCGGTTGTGGGAAAGGGTACCTCCTGTACGAGCTCAAGAAGCTCCTTCCCGACGCGCGGGTCGCCGGGTTCGACATCTCGGAGTACGCCATCGAGAACGCGAAGGAAGAGCTCCGCGGTGATTTGTTCGTGCATCGGGCGCAGGACTCCTATCCGTTCCAGGACAACGAGTTCGATCTCGTCATTTCGCTCGCAACACTGCACAATCTCGCCGTGCAGGACCTGAAGGTGGCCCTTCGAGAAATCGAGCGAGTCGGCCAGAACGCCTATCTCGTCGTAGAGAGCTTTCGCAGTGAGGCGGAGTTGTTTAACCTCCAATGTTGGGCGCTCACCTGTGAAGCCTTCCACCGCCCGGAAAGCTGGGTATGGATGTTCGACGAATGGGGATACCGGGGGGACTATGAGTTCATCTACTTCGAGTGATTCGGTGCTACGCGCGACCGAGCGATACGACTCGGACTTTCTCGACCGTGAAGAGTTGCGCCTCATCGAAGACTTCGAGGAGCGCGGATACCACATCTTCGACATCGAGGATCGCACCAGCCTCGAACGGATCCGCCGCGCCGTCGCCAATCAGCTGAGCAAAGAGACCGACACGCCTTTCGAGGATACTTCGAAGTTCTTGAACCGGGCGGGTGAGCTGGTTCCGGTCGCCGATCTCAACCCCGTTCGTCTCGCGATCTTCAACGCGATGAACCGAGAGCCCTGGTTTCGTCCCGCGTATTACAAACTCGCTCGCGGCGTCCTCGCCACACTCGTCGGGAACGAGCTCGCAATGCAGCGACGCATCAATCTCAGCATCCAACTTCCTGGCGACGAGAGCTCGTTGCTGCCCGTTCACTCTGATGTCTGGTCGGGGGATTCCGCGTTCGAAGTCGTCGTTTGGATTCCCTTGGTCGACTGCTACCGCACCAAGAGCATGTTCATCCTACCGCGCAAGCTCAACGACGAGCATTCGAACCACCTTGCAGAGTTCCGAGGAAGAGACACCGAGGAGCTCTTTCGGGCCATCGAGCCCGACGTGCAATGGCTGACCGTTTCCGTAGGTCAGGGGGTCATTTTCACCCACACACTGATGCACGGGAATCGACGCAACCAGGAGGACGAAGCGCGTTGGTCGATGAACTGCAGGTTCAAGAGCCTGCTCTCGCCATACGACACCAAGCGACTCGGCGAGTTCTTCGAGCCGATCACCCTTCGCCCCGCAACGCGTCTCGGCATGACCTATACCTTGCCAGAGGGGTTCGAGCGTTGAGCGCGGGGTACCGCGGATACATCGCAAGTCGGCCCGTCCGGGGTGAGATGACACCGCAGCACGTGCAGAACCTCGTCGTGCGCGACTACGCCGCTCGCAACGGGCTTCCGTTCCTTTTGAGCGCCACCGAATATGCCATGCCGGGATGCTTCATGATGCTCGATAGCGCGGTGGGAAGTCTCGACGACATCGATGGAATCATTTTTTTCAGTCTGTTCATGATGCCTCCCGACGAGGCGTCGCGTCGTGGGATCTACCGCCGAACGCTCGAGCTCGGCAGGTCTCTCCACTTCGCGCTTGAGAATCTGGCGTTCGAGAGGGAACGCGACATCGACCGATTGGAAGACATGTTCCGCGTCGACCGCTTCGCGAAGAAGGCGCTGTCCGCCAGGGACTTCGATCCAGAAGTCGTTTGCCCCATCTGCGGTGGGCCTCCGGCGTCCGAGATAGCCGCCAACTTCACCGGAGTCACTTCCGACGTGAAACCCTGGCCTCGGGTTTCGAGTCTACTGGTCTGCAGTGGGTGCGGGCTACTTCACAAACGAACCACGGTAGAATGGTTTCGCGACATTGATGTGATCTACGAGGACTACGAAGCGTACCACCAGGGGCACGGTGCCGAGCAGTCGGTTCGTCAACGAGAGGTGAGCGAGCTTTCCCCGCGGTCGGCTCTCTTGGTGCAGTTCGCGAAAGAGGAGCTCACGCTCCCCTCGTCTGGGAGGCTGCTCGACGTGGGTTGTGGCAATGGCGCCCTCCTCCGTTCCTTTGCAGCCGAGTTTCCGAGCTGGGAGCTCGTAGGTGTCGATCGAAGTGAAAGCGGCGCAGACGTCGTTCGTGCGATTCCGGGCGTCGAGCGATTCGTGGTGGGTGGCCCCGCGGACGCGCCTGGACGCTACGACCTCATCAGTCTGGTCCACGTCCTCGAGCACGTCCCTGAACCGCTTCCGTTCCTTTCCGAGGTCGCAGCAAGGCTCGCTCCAAGGGGTGCAGTTCTGATCGACGTCCCGTGCTTTGGGGCCAATCCGTTTGATCTGGTCGTCGTCGATCATGTCATGCATTTCTCATTCACGACCCTACGTGAGCTCTCACGCCGGGCCGGTTACGCGCTTCGCGCATATTCCTCGGACTTGATCCGCAAGGAGCACGCCGCGCTTCTTACGCTAGCCGAGGACATCGCATCGAACGATGGCCGAGGCTCCCGCGCGCCCGACAATGCAGCGGCCGCAGTGTCCCACCTCCAGGGTTTGGCGACTTGGTTGCCGCGACGTTTTGCCGGCCAGCAGGTCGGAATCCTCGGCACCGGCATCGCA
>JBFICQ010000302.1:0-3711 GCA_041581895.1 Polyangiales bacterium
CAAAAAGCCGTCCTCCCCGTCGGTCACCTGCCCGGCGACACCCATGCCGTCGTCCATCGCGACGACCGGGAGCCCGCACCAAAGAGCCTCGCTCACCACCTGACCGTAGGTCTCGGAAAGCGAGGCGTAGACGAAAAGATCAGCGTGCCGATACCAGGCGGGCATTTGCGAGAGGCCCTGCTCGCCGACGAAATAGGTACTTTGCTCGACGCCCAACTCTCTAGCTAGGTCTTTCAACGCCTCATTCTCGGGCCCGTCGCCGACCAGCGTCAGGGTCGCGCCTTGGACGCGTGGTTCGACGTACCTGGCGAACAGCCGAACCAAACGGTCGACCTCCTTCTCGCGTGCGTGACGGCAAACGACCAGAACCCGAGCTCCTGGCGCCGCGGCGCGGGGGAAAGGGTCTGCGTGACCCGTCTCATCGAAGATGCGCTTCTCGATGGCGCGCGGAATCACGTAGATCGGCACCTCGACGCCGCGGTCTTCCCAGTACTTCTTCATACCAGGGCTCAAGCACACGAGGGCGTCGCCCGCATTGTAGGCGTCGGTCGTGTTGTCCTCGACCCAAGGGATCACGCGTTTTGAAAACAGCTTGTTGACCGAGGGGACTTGGTTGAGCGCGTCAGGAAGGACTACGTTGTACACGCTTGGCATGTGCAGAGTGTTCACCGATACGAGCGGCACCCGGTGTTGCTGACGAAGCCAACCACCGGCGTAGAGCAGACCGCTTGCGCTTTGGACGAGCAACATGTCGAAGTCCGCCTCGCGCAACGTTTCGAGGGACGAAGGCGACGGCATCGCGAGATAGACGCCCGGGTGGTTGCGGAGCGGAATGCTCGGCATGGAAATGTGTCGCGGGGGGAGCTCGTTCGGCTTGGCGTTCGGATCATCGGGGCCCACCACCGTGACTTCGTGCCCGCGCGCGGTCATTTCGCGGTAGAGGAACTGCGAGGCATACGAGGACCCGTTCGCATAGGGGATGCGTACGTAGTCGTTCAGAATCGCCAAACGGCGCAGCCACTTTCGCTCGTGCGAGTCCATTCTCGGGCCCTCCCTAAATATCATTGGTGACACCGTCAACTGTGACTGAGATTCACACCTGTGCGGAAATTCGTTGTGGTAGAACGACAATGGACGACAAACTCGCCCCATCGGCGTCGCTTGTTTGTGGGTGATGCGAAAACCGGGCCAACCGTCGGACGCACGTGACAAGGGCGGTCTTCACACTTCTAGCTGCTCTCGTGCTGGCCGGGCTCGGCCTGGCGAACGCCCGGAACCTCGAGCTCGACACCGGGGTGGAGGCGCTGTTGCCGTCCGACTCGGTGTCGGTGGTGTCGATTGAAAAGACCCGAGACGAGCTCGGGATCGAAGAGCCGCTCACCATCCTCGTCGCCTCTGACGACGTCGAGCGGAACAAAGCCCTCACCGCCCACCTCGGTGCGGAGCTCAGCACGTGGCCCGAAACCCAGTGGGTGATGACCAGCTACGGCTTGGATCGACTCGCGGAGCGCGCCCTCTACTACGTCGACGCCGAGACGCTCGACGAGTGGAGCGAGCTCGCCGAAGAGGCGCTCGACTGGGAAGTCTGTAAAGTCTCGCCGGTCTGCGTCACCATCGCCGACCCGCCGGAGCTCCCGGACAGCGACGACGTGCGGGCGGCAGTCGACGCGTCGCCTGCAGGTCAGCTCCTTTTGGAGCTCACTGGGACCTCGGCCAAGAAGGCCGGCATCGACGCGGCCGGTGACGCACAGACCGCGCTTTGCGACGACGACGGTTCGGTGTGCGCCGTGCAGGCCATGCTCGACGGCTCTCCCGGCGACCTCGGGTTTGCGCGCATGATCAAGGAGCGCGCCGAGGCGATCCTCGAACCGCTCGAGCTCGCGCAACCGGAGGAGACGCGGATCCGCGTCATCGGCCGCTACCGCGTGGCTCCGCTCGAGCACAGCATCGTCTTGGACGACCTTCGTTTGGTGGCAGTTCTCGCGGCGATCGGCTCTTTGCTGTTGGTGCTGGTGTTCTTTCGAGACCTCACCGCATTCTTCCAGCTCGCGGTGCCCATGCTTTCGGGGCTGGCCGTCGCCGTGGGGCTGATCGTTCTGATCGAGCCGAAGCTCAACATCATCAGCGCGTCCGCGCTTGCGATTCTCGCCGGGATGGCGATCGACTTTGGGATCCATCTGTTGATGCACTACCAGTCCGCTCGTGGGGCGGGACTGAGCCCACTCGCTGCCGCCAAAGCGAGCGTGCGCGAGCTTTGGGTCTCGCTACTGGTCGCGGGTGCAACGACGGCGTGCGGCTTTGCCGCGCTGTCGATCACCGATTTTCAAGGCTTTTCGCAGATGGGTTGGATGGCGTCGCTCGGGATCATCGTGACCCTACTGTGGACCCTCGCTGTCTTTCCAAGCGTGGTCCACTTGCTTCCCGGAACGAAAACACCCGGTCACCAGCGATCGGCCAAGCCCGCGGGTAACCGAAAGCTCGCGGTCGTCGGCCTGGTACTCGGCCTGTTAGCGACTGCGCTCGCGGTCAACGTCGAGTTCGAACGCAACCTCGGCGAGCTGCAGCCGGAGATCGTCGACCACGGCATCAACGCCGACGTGATGCGTGCGCGGAGGAACATCAACGCTCTGTACCTCGGCGCGACGCGCGGAGACGTCGATCGCGCGCTCCGAAGCGAAGCGATGACCAAACGCGGGCTCGAGATCATGGGGGTCGAGCCGGTCATCGTCCCGTCGCAGGTCATTTTCCCGGCCGACGCGGAGGCGAAAACCAAAACGCTCGACAAGATCCGCGACACCCTTCGGCGCGCGCGCGAAAAGGCGACCGAGCGCGAAGACCCAAGGGCCATCGATGAGATCGACGAAATCGAATCGTGGTTCGAGATCGAAGGCCCGCCACAGCCCGACCAGCTTCCCCCCTGGCTTGCCGCGACCCTCGTCGCCAAGGATGGAAGCGTCGGCAAGAGCGGCATCATCTACGTCCCTCTTCGCGGCTCCGATGCGGATGCGATGGAACGGCTCGCCGCCTGGTTGGATGAGCTGCGAGCGCAGCATCCCAACGTCACCTTTGCCTCCGCGGCGGCGCTTCTCGGAGAGGTCACGCCTTCGCTGATCCGAGACGCGCCCTGGATCCTCGGGCTCGTATTCTTGGGCCTGGTCCTCGCCACCGGCGTTGCGAGCCGGTCGTTGGTCGTCACGCGCGATGTGTTTCTGGCCACCGCCATGAGCGCGATCTTTTTCGGAGCGGCGCTCGACCTCCTCAGCATCGAGCTCCATCTCTACAACCTGCTGGCTGTGCCGGTCGTCATCGGGCTGTCGGTCGACGGAGCCGTGCACGTCCGTTGGGCACAGACCTACGACGCAAGGCGGCAATATGCCACCTACAAAGCCGTGGCCGCTTCGACGCTGACCTCGATGGTCGCGTTTGCCGCGTTGATGACCGCGTCGCACCCCGGAATCCGCTCCCTCGGAACCGTCGGCGTCCTCGGCCTCGCCATCTCGCTCCTGGTGAACCTCGTCTGGCTCCGAATGTGGGCGGACACGAGCCCGGCGGATTGGTCCAACGACGGCATCGAGGCTCGCTCGTCAGGGCAGCGAATCTAGCTTCCAAAGCGCTTCGTGGTATGAGCCCGAGCACTTGGACTACGACGTCATCATCATTGGCAGTGGGTTTGGCGGCAGCGTGCCCGCGCTTCGACTGACCGAGAAGGGA
>JBFICQ010000303.1:0-3700 GCA_041581895.1 Polyangiales bacterium
AGGGTCAATCCCTCGGGCAAGCTGGCCGAGACCTTTCCGCGGCGGCTGGAGGACACGCCGGCCTTCCTGAACTTCCCCGGCGAAGACGGCACGGTGCTCTACGGCGAGCGGATGTTCGTCGGCTACCGCTACTACGAGCTTCATAGCGATTCTCCAACGAGGGGAAGTTCCCTTTTTCCGTGGGTGCGGACCCTATCAGGAAGTAGAACGTGTTTCAATTTGAGGTCGACTCGCCTGCAGGTCAGCCTGCCGCCATGCAGGTGCTGGTTACTGGCGCCTTCGGGCGGCTCGGCCGGGAGGCTTTGAAGAGGCTGGTGCGCGAAGGGCACGCTGCGGTTGCGTTTGACCTGCCGTCGAAGTCGAATCGACGCCTTGCCAAGCATTTCGGAAACGACATTCGGACCGTGTGGGGAGACATCCGGTCGAGCGGGGACGTCGACGCGGCCGTCCGAGGTTGCGATGCGATCATTCACAATGCGGGCATTCTCGCTCCGATGACCGAGCAAGAGCCCGGGCTCGCCCATGCCGTAAACGTCGTCGGCACCGAGAACATCTTACAAGCAATGACCGCGCAGAATCAGGCGCCGCGGCTAGTCTATGCGTCGACGTTTTCGGTGTGCGGGCCACGTGTGCCAGGCGGACCGCCATTGACCGCCAGCGACCCAGCAGTCGCGACCGACCAATACACCGCAAACAAGACCGAGTGCGAACGAATCATCCGAGAGTCGGATCTGCCGTGGGTAATCTTTCGGATCGGGGTCTCGGTCTCCGCCCAGGCGAAAGACTTCTCACCAGATATCTTTCGACTTCTCTTCGAAATCGATCCCAAAACCCGAATGGAATACGTGCATCCTCGCGATGTGGCGCTCGCGCAGGTGCGCGCAATCTCGGCGCCAGGTGCGCTCGGGAAGATCTTGATGATCGCTGGCGGTGAGTCATGCCGAATGACTTTCAAGGACTTCTATGCCGCGATCTTCGATGCTTCAGGAGTCGGCGCACTTCCCGCCGAAGCGTATGGGACGCGCGTCTATTACTGCGATTGGGTCGACACCACCGAGAGCCAGGCAATTCTCGGGTATCAGGAGCATACCTTCGACGATTTCATCCGCGAGTTTCGACGGGAATCACGCTGGACGAGACCGATCGTGCGTTTTTTCTCTCCCCTGATCCGACGTTACCTGCTTCGATACTCCGACGCGTGGCAGTCCCGCAACCGCTAGGGTTCACGCGCGCTGGCTCGAAACCGAGATGACTTCTCCAGTCATGTAGGAGCTGTAGTCGCTTGCCAAGAAGACCATCACGTTCGACACCTCCCACGGCTCCGCGCCGCGTCCGAACGCTTCTCGTTCTTGCAACTCCTCGAGCAGCCCGGGCGGGGTGACCTTTTCGAGAAAAGGGTGCATCGCCAATGATGGCGCAACGCAGTTTACGCGGACCGCGCGTTCGGCAGCTTCGATTGCCGCGCACCTGGTGAGCGCCATGACCCCGGCTTTGGCAGCCGCATAGTGAGACTGGCCTTCCTGCGCTCTCCAGCCGAGAACCGACGCATTGTTCACCACCGCTCCTCGGCCTCTGGACATCATGTGCCTAAGCGCCGCTCGGGTGCACCGAAAGCATCCGTTGAGGGTCACGTCGAGCACTGCGTTCCATTGTTCGTCGGTCATGTCGACGATCTTCGCGTACCCGCCGAGCCCGGCATTGTTAATGAGAACGTCGATGTGCCCCATCTGGTCGATGGCAAACGCAAACATCGCCTGTACTTCGTCTTCGTTGGTCACGTTGCACATCACGGTGGCCGGGCGGAGCCCCGTTTCCGTTTCGATCTCGTCGGCCGCCTTTTGGAGTCGACGCTCGTGGATGTCGCTGATCACCAGTGCGGCGCAACCCTCTTCCGCGCAACGCTTTGCAGTGGCGAAGCCGATGCCGGTGCCCGCGGCGGCAGTTACGAGGACGGTCTTGTCTTCGAGCAGCTTGTGTCCCGCTACGTAGTCAGGTTTGTTGGTCATCGTGGCTCCTTCGGCAGCCCGAGTCCTCGTTCGCCGATGATGTTTCGTTGAATTTGGTTTGAGCCGGCGTAGATCGTGTCCGCGCGCGAGAAGAGATACCATTTCTGCATTCGCGTCAGCTCGTAAGGGCCCGCTTCCAGCATTTCGCCCTCCGGTCCCAACAAGTCCATGGCGAGCTTGCCGAGGTCACGGTGCCAGTTCGACCAGTAGAGCTTGCTGATGAGGGCCTCGCGATGGAGGTCCGTGCCCTCTTGCTCAAGCATGCGCAGGGCATTGACGCGCATGATCTTCAACCCGATCCACGCATCCGCAAGCCGTTGTCGGAATACCGGATCTTTGGCGGCGCCTGTACGCTTCGCCGCGGTGGTCACCTGCTCGAATTCCTTTTGAAAGAGGTACTGCTGACTGAGGGTCGATGCCCCCCGTTCGAAGGCGAGCGTGCCCATTGCAACCTTCCAGCCGTTGTTCACTCCGCCTACGACGTTGTCCTTATGCGTCCTCGCACCGTCGAAAAACACTTCCGCAAACTCGGCGCTGGCGCTCATCTGCCGGATCGGGCGCACCTCGATCCCCGACTGCTTCATCGGGACCAAGATGCAGCTGATGCCGCGGTGTTTGGGTGCTTCCGAGTCGGTGCGGCAAAGCACGAAACACCAGTCGGAATACAGCGCGCCTGAGGTCCAGATCTTTTGCCCTTCGATCACCCACTCGTCACCCTCGAGGCTTGCCTTCGTTTGAACCGACGCGAGGTCCGACCCGGCCCCTGGCTCCGAATACCCCTGGCACCAGATTTCGTCGCCAGAGATGATGGGCGGCAAAAAGCGCTTCTGCTGCTCGGGAGTACCGAAGTGAATGAGCGTGGGACCAAGCAGGGTTTGGCCGATGTGCCCGATGTTTCCAGGGCCGTTGGCACGAACGTATTCTTCGTTGAAGACCGCTTCTTCCTTGATCGTGCAGCCTCGGCCACCGAACTCCTTGGGCCACCCGATGCAGTTCCATCCCGCGGCGCCCATCGCCTTTCCCCATTCGATGCGCTCTTCGACGAACGAGTCCTGGTCACCCGAGGCGCCACGGCCTTGCAAATACCGAAAAGGCCCGTTGAGCTGGTCTTCGAGCCAAGCTCGAGCTTCATTTCGGAATGCTTCTTCCTCTTTGGTCAGTTGCAGCTCCATCACAACCCCATCTGTTGAGCGACTCGCTCGCGATGAAGCGCGGGAGCCCCAAAAAGCATTTCCGAGGACTTCGCGCGCTTGAAGTACAGGTGTGCCGGGTGCTCCCACGTAAACCCGATACCGCCATGGATCTGGATGTTCTCCGCAGCGCAGTGAAAGAACGCGTCCGAACAGTACGCTTTGGCTGACGAGGCGGCCTCCGCCAGGTCAGCGGCACCTTGCGCCGCCAGAGCGCTCGCGTAGAAAGCAGACGATCGCGCTGCCTCGACGAGCATCAGCATGTCGGCGCACTTGTGCTTGATCGCTTGAAAGGATCCGATGGGGCGACCGAACTGTTGGCGTACCTTCGCGTACTCGACCGCCATGTCGAGGCATGCCTCGGCAGCTCCGACCTGCTCGGCGGCGAGCGCGATCATCGCCAGGTCGACCGTTCTTTCACACACCGGCCACCCCTCGCCCTCCTCTCCGAGAAGACAGTCGGCCGGTACGAGCACGTCGCGGAGCTCGATGGCTGCCTGCCGG
>JBFICQ010000304.1:0-3691 GCA_041581895.1 Polyangiales bacterium
AAACGGACGCAAGGGCGCCCTTCGCGCTCTTCGACGATGCGTCGCGCCTCGGTTTCGGTCATCGCGGACAGGTTGTAGACGTTGCGATTGCACTCGCGACAGAATCGAACCCGGTCGTCGCCGTCCATGGCCTCCCACGGTGCCCGGCAAGGGCTGGCAATACGAAGCTGGAGCTTGGAATTCGCTGGCATATTGGTTCTGACGCGCGAGGTGCCAAAACGATCTAAGCAGTGCCAGCCCGGTCGAATTGCTGACGCGGGGGCCCGACAGAGCCGCCGCACGTCGTAGCCTTTTCGATCTGCCGGCAACGGTATAGAGTCATCTCTCCAAAGCTCGAAGGGGAGGAGGAACCCCATGGCGCGCCAAGTCGTATGCAAGGTATCCGAGCTGCCCATCGGTAAGATGAAGCCGTTCAAGGCGGGCGACACGAACATCCTCGTCTACCATCTGGAGGATGGGTTCCACGCTACGCAGACGCACTGCACGCACACCTTTGCACCGCTCGCCCGCGGTAAAATCGTCGACGGATGCCGCGTCCGTTGTCCATTTCACCGGGCGGAGTTCGACATTCGCACCGGCGAGGTCCACAAATGGGCGAACTTCCCGCCCGGCATCCAATTGCTCAACATCGTGCGCAGCGAAAAGGCTCTAAAGACCTACCCCACTGTCGTGGAAGAAGGTCAGGTGCTTGTTGAGGTCTAGAAGACCTCGCGATCGGCTACCAGTGCCAGACCTGATTGTAACCAGAACAAAGTGACGCGATGCCTCCTCGCGACACTCGCTCGAGCCCTTTGATCAGGTCGGTGCCCTCCAGACCTCTCTCGGCGACATCATCCGCAACGACGTACACCTTTGCGCCCTTGTCGATCAGTCGCTTGACGTCATCTTCGATGCGTGGAGGGTGGCTCTGGGTTTTGTTTCCAAATCGAAGACCCGACGCATCTTGGCCTTTGACTCCGTAGTTGACGGCGTTTCCGCGAAGCAACACGTCCACGTCAGCCCCCGCGCCTTTCATGGCGGTCGTGACCCAAAGAATCGTGTCGTCCTGCTCCTCGATTGTGGCCCGGTAGGCGGTTTCCACGATATTTAGAACTTTCAGTGCCATCGCCGCCTCCTTACTTGGTGGGGATCACGAGGGTGTTGTCGGAAGATTCGGCCCAGTTCCACAGGTCGGCAGGGGTTCCCCGCCGGGCAAATCCGAGCGCTTCGTGCACGCCGCGCTCGTCCACGCATAGGCCGCAGTTGATCCAGTCGAGCTTCCCTCCGTTGGCTTCGGCGCTCTTGGCGATCGATTCAATCCATTGGTGCGGCAATGGATGGTCCTCTTCGTCCGCGTCGCGGCCGTGAACCGCGTTTGGATGGGGGGACTGCTTGGTGAAGGGCAGCCCGACCGCGCCTTCGTAGGCGAACACATTGACGTTGTAGCCGCGCCTTGCCGCGATATCGATGAGCCGCAGCGCCGTTGTGCTCCGCGCGTTCTCGTACGGCGCATCCATCAGAGCAAAGGTAATCGTCTTCTTGTCTGACATTTCGCGCCTCCTCAGTGCCAAATGACCTTGCTGCCGTCGGCAAGATGATCGATGACGGTGTCGAGCGCAGAGGCTTTGACACTGTCCACGAGCCGGGCAAGCTCAATGCCCCGTTCACGGAGCGAGAAATCGTCTGCTAGAACCTCAACGCCGTTTTGGGCGAGGTCCGAGAGCGCTTTGGATTGCGTGCTCCTTCGAGCTGGCAAAACACCGTTCTGAACCAGGAAGACCGTGACCTCGTTGCCTTCCTTCGCCAGTCCGCTGGCAAGCCCGTAGAAGTTGCTGACATCGTTCGAGTCGAACGGATCGCGAGACTCGATCAGCAGGTACTTCGCCATAGGGATTCCTCCTTTCGTGCCGCGTCCTGCGATTCTCGGGCTTCGCGCAGAGCTGCGCAATGGCTGTTGGGTGCTTTGTGATTTCAACCGTGATCTTTGCGCCCCTAGGCTTCACGCGAGCTCGAACTTGGGCGGCTCGAGCCTCCCAAATGGGGATGCCTACGTCGTGGACGGCGGCGGACGCCGAGCGGCGCGATTCCCGATCGAGCGGACACGGTGCCCACCAGACTGTTCGCTACTCGCGAAGAGCGGCGGCGACCTCGTCGATCACGGCATTCCCCCGCTTTTTCGCAGCGTCGACGTCCTCTTTGGCGTCGATCTCGATGCGGACATCGACATAGTAGTCGAGCTTGGGCTCTGTCGGGCTCGGGCAGAGGATCGCGCGATGCCCTCCCTGTAGCTCGAAAACCAGCAGGTCGGCATCGGGCAACTGGAGCGGTGCCTCGCTCTCATCCGGCAAGAGCCGAACGCCCCTTTTTAGATCGAGGCAGGCTTCCACCTCGAGGTCGGCGATTCGCTCCGGAGGCTCGTCTCGTGTGCGACCCATCATCGCTGCCATCTTCTCATCTGCGTCGGCCGTTTCGAAGGCCTCGGAGAACCGTCGACTCACATAGAGACCGTATCGACGCCACATCGCCTCGCGTCGGCCGAGCAGCGTGGTCCCGAGCGCTTTGCACCGGGCGGCGAGGTCCGCAACCAACAGCGCAGCACTGATGCCGTCTTTGTCTCGAACGAATGTCGTTGCGCCATAGCCGAGAGCGTCATCGTAGCCGAGAGTGTATTGATAGCCCTCGGCTTCCATTTCGATCGAACGTCGATGGATCCAACCGTGGCCGGCGAGGGTTTGCTCCCAGCGCGCCCCGTGCGCTTCTGCGATCTGTCCGAGCAGTGGCGAGCTGAAGACGGAGGAGATCACGACACGCTTTGGCCCCTCTTCGGCTCTCTCGAGCAGATCGTCGGCCAGCAGGCAGTGGAGATCGTTTCCTGAGATGATTTGATGGCCCTGGTCGGAGGCAGCTGCGACAGCGAGACGACCGGCATCAGGGTCGTTGGCGAGCACCAGTTCCGCGTTGATTTTCGCAGCGAGCGCAAGGACCTGCTTCATGGCCCCCGGACTTTCGAGGCTGGGGGGGTCGACGGTTGGAAATCGTCCGTCGGGGTTCGCTTGCGAGGCCAGGCTCTTGAGACCCGAGAACCGAGCAGCACCGAGGATCGTCCGGACCAGTGGATCACCGACCCCGTGAAGCGCCGTGTACGCGATAGACAGACTGCGTGCTTCCGAGGGTGGGCCCACCAGTGCGCTCACCTGCTCACGGTACCGCTCCGCTAGATCGGTCAAGGCTTGCATGCGTCCTCGAGCGGTGGCTTCGTGACGCGTCCATCGAGGGACGTTGCCAACGCTTTCGATTCGGGCCATCTCTCTTGCGATGTCCTTCTCCTGCGCACCGATGATCGGCGCGCCGTTTTCCCAGAACACTTTGTATCCGTTGTAGCTGCGGGGACTATCTTCCCCGGTGATCATCACGCCCGCTGCAGCGCCGGTTTGCAACACCGAAAACGCAAGTACCGGAGTAGGCATCGCACCGTCAACCATCCAGACTTGGAAGCCAGCGCCCGCAATCACCCCCGCTGCGTCGGTTGCGAGCTCGCGACTCATGTGGCGTCCGTCGAAGCCGACGCAGACTCCTCGCTCGACGGCGTTCGGAAGCTGCTCGCCAAGCCAGGCGCATAGACCCGCGGTCGCGCGAATGACGGTGGCGCGGTTGATTCGGCTCGGTCCCGCACCGACTGGCCCACGGAGACCAGCGCCGCGAAAGACGAGCG
>JBFICQ010000305.1:0-3684 GCA_041581895.1 Polyangiales bacterium
GAAAAGCCCTTCCCTCTGCGCCTCCCAGAGCAGCAACTCCTCGTCGACGAGGGCGTCGAGCGCGTCCTCCGCGCTGACCCCGTCGAGCTTCATCCTTTCTCGTACCTCCGCCGCGCCGATGGCGCGTCCCCCCACCTTGGCGACAACCTCGGTGGTCAGCTTCGTCTGCACCTGCGCGGAGCGGGGCTCGGTTGTCGGGCGTTCACACCCAACGGCAATGCCGCATGCCAACCAAGCCCAGGTGAGGATGAAGCCTCGGCGCATGGAGCACCGGCCGCAACCTCAGCTGTTTTCCTGCCGGCTTCGAAGCCGAGCTTGGACGGGTAGCGCTTCCACGCGGAACATCGTCCACACGGATTGCCCCTCCTCGCGACTTCGAAGCTCGTCGATCTTCATGACCGCATCCGGAGCGCCGTCCTCCGCGATCTTGTCGAGCGCCATGAGGGCCCCCAAGCGCACACCCAGGTCTTCGCTCCCGAGCTGATCGACCAAGGCCGCAATCGCCTCTCGATTGCCTACGCCATATCGACCCAGCATGTAGGCAGCCTTGCGCGCCACCTTCGGGTCAGCGCTGCCGACCTTGCCCACCCAACACGGCACCGCCGCGTCGCATTCCTCGGCGAGATTCATCAGCGGCTCGTGCTCCGCGAACTTCTCGCGATAGCCGCCGGCCTCCGAGGGCCGCTCGTTCGCGACTGCGGATGCGAACTTCGCGGCGTCCGCTTTGTTCGCCAGGAGTGCGTAGTTCTGTGCGGCGATCAAGCGAAGCTCGGGATTGGCCTTCTGGTCGTTGAGCTGCTCGAGGATGAATGGCATGAGCTCGGGGTCATACGTGTGCGCAATCGCCGCGAGCAGCTGCCCCCGCATACGCACGCCTTCGTAGCCCTTGGGCAGGCTGCCGTAGACCTGTTTTAGCGTCGAACGCACGCGCTCACGCTGAGCGGACGGCACCTTCAGGCGAACCAACGCGATCGCCGAGTTGAGCTTACGGGCCGTATCGGAGGCGTTGGCTTCCTGGAGAAGCGGCTCGAGAGCCTCGGAAAACCCGAGGGCTCCGAGCGCAAAGGAAGCCTCCGCGCCGGTCACCTGCCGAACGGTCATCTTGGTGGCGAGGTCCGGACGACGGGCTTTGATCGAATCAATGTAACTCTGGGCAATCGCATTCGCCGTTTCGTCTTTCCCTTGCAACATCTTGAGGAGCGGCTTCAACGATGGACGGCCGATCAGGATCAGGGCTTCGGCCGCAACATCGTTCATGCGCAGGTCCGGGCGGTTGGGCGCAAAAAGAAAGAGGCACCGGATCAAGGAAGGAATTGCTGCAGGGTCACGGAGCTCACCGAGCTGCTGGGCGGCCAACCGGTTGATCAGGAAATTTTGGTTTTCGTCTTGCCTGGTGGCGATGACCGTCAGAATCTCGGTGGCCCCGCGGTCCTTGAGAGAGCCAAGCGCACGGATCATCGCGATCCTCATCTTGTTGTCCTCGCTCCGCGCTCCGGTGATGCGCTCTAGCGAGCGCGCTAGCGCTTGGATGACGTTTGGGCGCTGCTCGGCCGGCACTTCGAGTGCCTGAATGGTCTGCGCGGCGCGAATCGCATGGTCCTCGGAGACTTCTGTGCGCCAGTTGAGCGCGTCGAGGAGAGCGGGAAGGCTCCTCGGATCCTGCATCTCGTGGAGTAGATCCAGGATCGCCATCCCGTTGATTCGGTCCTCGGGAAACGCGAGGTACGTGTCGGTCAACGGCTTTACGATGATGTCGGCGACGGCCTCGACCTCCGGATTGCTCCGGTCACCGCCATTCGTCGCGAGTGTCTGAGTGTAGATCTCCTTGAGATTGAAGATCGCATTCTCCCGCCTCACGGGATCGGCAAGCTCTTGGGCCTGCCCTTCCGGATCATCGTCCGCCGCGTGACAACCAAAACTTAGGGCTGCAATGACAACTGCAACCGCCCACCCCCTGTGGCGCATTTTCATGCTGAACCTCCCCGCTTGGCCCCGTTTCCCCATTCGTTACCAAGGCTTACGCGACCAAAGCATCATAGCGACCCTGAATCGCGACTGTCAAACCTTCGTCAGCCGCCTCGGGCGGCCTGCAAATCCCAGCGAAGGTCGACTCGGCCCCGTGCGCCGGTAAACCGCAGCACGACGAAGGCCGCCCCCGCGGGAATGGTCAGTCGACCATCTGGCTCAACTGCGGGAAAGCTCACACGAAAAGTCTCACGCAGCGGATCGACCTGGGGAAAATAAACGCGGTCTACCGCGCTTGGTCGGCGCACACGCTCCATCGAGATCGGCACGCTCTGATTGCCCTCGGGGTCGATCAACAGGACACGCCAGGCGGACTGCTTGCTGACCAAGTTGGATTCCCTGAAATCGAATCCGGCCAACGTGACGAAGAAACGGTGCTCTTGGCGGGAGCTGGCAAGGCTGGCCTGGAGCATCTCGTCCCGGGCGTTCGGAAGGAGACTGTAGTCGCGAGCATAACGGACCACGTAGGCCCAACGGAACTCCCAAGATTCGAATGTCGCGGTCACGTGAAGCTCGTGGGTCAACTCTCTCCAAGAGAACGACTCTTCGTCCCGCGTCCATGCTTGCCAGACCTGCGGATAGGACTCCGGCGTGAACACGCGGGGACCCGGCTCCATGGTCAGGGCGTGCTGCTTGCAACTCGAAAGCAAGAGAACAGCCAGAGCGGCAGCGATCATCCAGGTTGCAGAGGTTCGAATCATGATCCTCCTATAAAGTCGGTACGATCGTAGAGCGCGCTGAAACGAACCCCCGCGTTGCTGATCGCTGCAGCGCCGCCCTCGAGTCGGTCCACTACCGCAACCACCCCAGCCACTTCAAAGCCGGCGTCTCGGACCGCATCGATGGCGCGAAGTGTCGAGCCGCCCGTGGTCACGGTGTCCTCGACGATCGCGACGCACGCACCAGGCGAGAGCGCACCTGCACCCTCGAGCATCTTGCGAGTGCCATGCGCCTTGGGTTCCTTCCGGATATAGATGGCATCGAGCGGCTCGTCGCTCGAGGCAGAAGCATACGCAACCGCGGAAGCGAGCGGGCATCCGCCGAGCTCGACCCCCGCGACCGCGGAAACCAAACCGGGAAGGTCCCGAATTCGCGCGAGCAAGGCCTCTCCGACCAACACGTGGCCTCGAGCCAGCAATACGGCCGGCTTGCAGTCGATGAAGAAGTCGCTCTCCTTTCCCGAGCTCAAGACGAAGCGGCCACGACGGAAGCCCCGTTCCCGGAGAAGCTCGAGCAGTTGATCCACGGACCCGTTGCACCACGTCCGGCGCATCGGTGCAACCACGAATTGCAGGCCGGCGGCCTTCTGCCTCCGTTCGCCAGGGTTCCGCGCGCCGGCGGGGAATCTCACCGATCGATCGAGGCGCCGACCGTGGTATAAGGCCTGTCTTTGAGAGCGCTTGCAGATCAAAGGAGCCGGGGATCTCTGCACTAGACGACAAGCTGGGGGTGATCGTCAAAGACGTGCCGCCCTCCGTGGTGATGTTTCTCATCGCGCTCCCGTTGTCGATGGGGATCGCGCGGGCATCGGGCGTACCGGTTATGCTTGGGCTGATCACCGCGGTAGTAGGCGGTGTGCTCGTCGGCTTTCTAGGTGGCGCGCCACTTCAAATCGCAGGACCTTCAGCGGGCCTGAGCGTGCTCATGCTCGAGTGGGTC
>JBFICQ010000306.1:0-3681 GCA_041581895.1 Polyangiales bacterium
AACTGATATTTGTTTGCATGTTCCTGTTTTTTGCGATCGCGGACCCGGCGCTCGAAAGCGTTTCTTCGCCGGTCGGCCAGAGCATTTGCTTGGCGATTTCGGGGTTCATTGGCCTTGGCGGCTTCGCCTATGCTCGAAAGAAGGGCTTCGTCGATCCGGAGCTCCCAGACGAAAAAATTGCGGAGGCTGTTCGAGGTGCCTCGATCGAGCCCACCACCGCGCTTCTCAACACCGGCCTCGCCTTTGTGGGCCCTGGTGCATGGACTCTTGGTTGGTTTCTGATTCCCGTTGCCGTAGTTCAGATCCGCAAGCGTCTTCCATCCAAGCGCAGGGCGTCACTGCCTTGACACAAAGTCGAGTGGAATTCTCCCGGCGACGCCACTATCGTCCAGCCATCATGGCTCGATTATTCGTACTCGCGGGCCTCTCGCTCCTTTGTACGGCAAGCTTCTCGTGCGAATCGCTCAACATACCCCCTGCCCCCGATCTTCAGCCGGTGCTCGACGCTTACGAAAACCCAAGCGCCGTCGTCGACGGCGAGATCATGGGCGCGATTGCTGATGAAATCGCCGACACTGCCGAAGAGATCGAGGATTCGGAGATCTTCGAGGAGATTCTGGACGTCATCATCGAAGTCCAACAGGAGCTCGACGAGAACACCAATGAGAATGGTGAGCTCGTTCTCGATGGGACGTGCAGTGGTGGCGCCAATGAAGGCAGCGCCTGCGTCGACGCCGCGGATTGTCCGGATGGCACTTGCGGTGGGTTGACGTTCCCAAGCCCCACTGGGGGGGTCCAGGTCACCTTCATCTGTGATGGGTGGGATGAAAGGCAATTCGATCCCGACTATGAAGCCAACCTCGACCCGGCAAACGGCACGATCATTCTGACGATGACACTCGACAGCGGAGGCATCGGCCGCGTCGTCTGGGGCACCGCCGAGGGCTGTCGGTATCTCGTGCCCATCGAGGGCGAAAACTTCCAGGCTTCGTACGACGGGAGCGTCGCGGTCGACTTGGGAGACCCCGTGCCGCTCGATGAGGACATCACCGAGCTGCTGGTCACTTTCGTCGTCGATGGAGTCATCGGCTTGGACCCCATCGGGGTTGACGAATCCCCCTTCGCCATCAACCAGAGCTTCCGAGTCAGGCTAGCGGATGCAGATCTCCTCGAGATCCTGGTCGACATCGGGGAGCAGCCGTTGGAGGAGACGTTCACCTACTTTTTTCAAGGGACTACTCAAGGACTTCGTGCGGCGAATGGCACATTCGGCTGTAGCCTAAGGGACATGGAATGCTTCGACGAATCAGGAACGCTCTTCTCCTGGTAACACTCCTCGCGGGTGTGACCTCGGCGGGAATCGGGCTCGTTCCCAATTCCGCGCGCGCGTATCACACCTACAAGACGCGACTCCTCGACACGACCGCCTACAGCCTCTACCGCCGCGAAGCTCGCCTCGGCTTGATGAAGCTGAGCTACGGGATCATCGACCAGCTGCAAGTGAGCACCTACACCATGCCTTGGATCCTCGGGGCAATCTTTGAGGACGTCGCCCCAAACCTCGAGCTCAAATCGACCTTGTACAACCGCAAACGCCTGGCACTGAGCGTCTCGGCCGGATTCCTCGAAGGCACCATCCTGCAGTCCGACGACACAAAAGTGAGGTATTTCCTGATTCCGGTCTCCGCTTCGGCGTCCGTGCGAATCAATTCGAAGGTCAGCACACACTTCGGAGCCTTGTTCACCGCCGTCAACGGGGATGCCGAGGGAGGCGAGGACATCGAAGGTGCAGTCGTGATCGATTTCCTTCAACTCTGGGGGATGGTCGAATGGCGGCTCTCTCGTGTGACCGCCTTCACATTTACAGTGAGGTGGGTGCCTTACGTCAGCGACGTCGTGGTCACCGGCACTGTCGACGTAGGTAACCCGACAATCGACGTTGCGCTCGCGCAGAATGTGGATGAGTTGCGAAATGCGTTCTCCGTCGTCCCCGGCTTCGTGTTCTCATGGGACCGTGCCAACATCCGGCTTGGGGTCGGCTACAGGAGTTTCTTCGTCGAGGGCTTCTACCTCGTGATCCCCGGCGAAGTGCTCAAGAACATCTCCCCCGAGTTCGACGTGTTCGTCCGGTTCTAGCCGGACGGATTCCGATGCGGCGGCGCTAATCCTTCGTCTTTGGTTGCGCTGCATGGGCGGCAGAAGCGGGAGACACCGCGCCGTCGAGGACCCATGTATTGCTGTCGGGGTCGAAAACGTAAATCGCCCGCTTTCCACAACCGTAGGCGGCCATGTGTGACGCCATGTAGCGCGCGCCTCTGGCCTCGAGCACCGCCAGCGTCAGCTCGCTTTCGTCGCACGGAAAATCAAAGGCGGCGCGCCGGAGAACAGTCGTCGTTGCTCGCTCGTCGTGCCTGTTGCAAGCGGTCGCGGCAGTCACGAGGAGCATCGCAATGCAGACGCGTGTCAGCATCGCGGAGGTTATGCACCTCGTCGCGGAGCCGCGCCAGGTTTTTCTTTGGGCTCCTCTTCCGGTTCCAGCCTGGGGTCGCCCAAAGGCCTGTGCTAGCCTCCGCGCCATGAAACGAACCATCTTGCCGTTCTTGGCTCTTGTCGTGTTGAGTGCGTGTGCCTCCAAGTCTGGCACCGTGGACAGCTCCACTATCGGCAAAGGCATCGACGTCGAAACCATGCGGCCGCCAGAGGCCGCCCAAGTCGTCGCGGAGTTCCAGAAGAAGTACGGCATCGAATCGGTCCCCGCCGCCGACACACCGGTGACTTCGATGGCGCAGGTTCTCGAAATCATTCGGGGCGACAGGTTCTCCGAGTTCGCAAAGGCACGTGCGTTCACCGCCGGCAAGCGAGGCTCCGAGGCGCTCACCATTCGTTCTTATCTCGAGACGTCTTACGCTGGGGCGCTGCTCCTGGCTGCCGCGATTCTAGAAGAGGAACGAAAACAGGACATGACCGAGCTTCGGCAGATTAGCCAAGCGCGGCCTCTCGAGGTCAACCAGGACCAGGCGGCGGCCAATCAAGCCCACGCTCAGCAACTCAGAGCAAAGACCGCCGATCTCCGTAAAGTGGTCCGGGCGCTGAAGGTGCTATCCGAAGAGCCTCTCGTCTCGGGCTCCGACCTCGCAGAGCAGGCGATACGACAAGATCCAAAGAGTCAGTTGGCCTATTTGGCGAACGCCAACTACTACCGGCTTCGCGGAAGCTGGCTCGAGTTCGATCGGATGATGCGGTACGCCGAGGACACCGAGACCGGCGACAATCCGCCCGTCAAGACCTACCTCCGCGCAATGGAAGCCCTGGAGCGCTATGTCGATAACGCCAAGTGCAAGGAGCTTCTTGAGGAGACTCTGGCGCGGCGGCCGGACTTTGTTCGTGCCAAAGCGAACCTCGTGTTGGTCGACCGCGACATCGACGACACCTACGCGCACCTCCAAAAGCTACGCGAGATGAGCTCCAATCACATCGTGGTGCGCCTGGCCGGGCCCATGATCGAACAAGAATACACCACGGCTCAGCAGCTCAAGAGCGCCCTCCAGAACTGACACGTAACTGATACTTGCGCGCGACGCCGTCTGGGACGGGCGTGCTCGCGCTGCGTCACCGATATTGCGGTCGAAGCCGCAAGCCAACGGGGGCTTCGCCGGCCATGACCGGTCTGGGGCTGCCCGG
>JBFICQ010000307.1:0-3675 GCA_041581895.1 Polyangiales bacterium
ATGCGTTTGCGGCCCGGGACTCCTGGGTTCGGAGCCCGAGGCATGCCTTCCGAGGGCTTCGCCGCGCATTTCCCTCTCGGCCGTTCAGGAGGGCGACTGCATGGCCGGCTTGGGCACCCAGGGCACGAGGCGGCTGGTCGTCCGTTGGTACTCGGCATAGGCCGGGTACTTGCCGAGCGAAATCTGTTCGGTGAGCCCCGTCGACGCTTGGAAGAGCAACGTCAGCAGTACCGCACCCACGATCGTCCAGTTCAGCCAACCCGCGCCTGCGGCAATCGAGAACACGTAATAGGTCCACCACATGGCCTGCTCGCAAAAGAAGTTGGGGTGACGCGAGTAGCGAAAAAGGCCCGTCGTCAGGAAGTCAGCATCCGGTGTTTCGCCGCGCGCCTTGGCAGCATGTTTCGCGGTTTGAAATCGCCACTGCTGCTCGTCGGCGACCGTCTCTCCCAAGAAGAACAACGCAAACGCAAGGGCGGCGGCGTAATCGAGAGCGTTGAGGGGCGTCCCCACGTGTTGGTAGGCCGCATAGGACGGCGCCGCGATCAGGAGCAGCAACACGTTTTGAAAAGGGGCGAGAAAGGTCGCGTTCAACACTTGAAACCACTTGGGGCCAATCCTTCGCTGAATCTCCTCCCAGCGGTAGTCCTCGCCCCCGGGCGCGTACCCGCCCTTGCGCGCGTAGTTGTAGGTGAGACGCACGCCCCACACGGTGACGAGAGCGGCCATCAAGTTGAGCCGCGTATCGCTGAAACCCACATACGCAGCGAAGTGCACCGAATAGATCACTGGCGTGATCGACCAAAGGCGGTCGACCCACGAGTACTCGCGCGTGAGAATCGAAAGCAACCAACAAAGCGCCGCAAACCCGAGAGATGCCCAAAGCGCGGTCACGAACGGGTCGGTAGCTTGGTAGAGCGCGACGAGGTCCATGGTTAGCCGATTCCGAGCTCTTTGAGCTGCGCCAAGAGTTTGTCGAAGTCCCAATACACCTTGAGGGAGCTCAGCTTGCCTTCCTGGTCGACCTCGTAGAGGCCCACCATGTCGACCACCGTCTCGAGGCCTCCGCCGAGGTCGTTGGTCGCTCGAAGCACCGCGACGCAGGTGTTGTCACACGCGATGCGCTGCGAAGCCACCAGTGTCAGATTGGCTTTGGCAATCACGTTGTCCCAGAAACGTTCGATCGCGGCCTTGCCGCGATGTCCCTTGCCCTCGGGGTCGAGCATCGATTTTCCCACCGGGTCGGCCAGGAACGCGTCTTCGGCGAACAGCCCGAGCCAGGATTCTTTGTCTTTCGCCATGGCGAACTTCGCGGAGTTCTCGCTGGCGGTGACGGCTGGATGAGGCTTGGGCATCGAGTCGTTAAACGGCTATTGGGCTGCTGTTTCGACGGTCTGAAGGAGCGACTTGCTGTAAACGCCGCGCACGGCCAAACGTTCGCGCGCCTTCTTGGCTGCCGCGTCCCATGCGGCTTGATGCGGAGTCGTGTCGACAACCTCGATACCACGGCTGAGCAGGGTTTCGTAGGCTCGATCGTCGTCGCGTTGGACGATCTGATCGAGCTTTTTGGCGGCCCGGTTTGCGGTTGCGAGCAATGTCTCTTGGTCTTCGGGGCTGAGCTGGTCGAATTTCTTCTTACTGATGACCGAGCCCCCCACGATGATGTTGAAATTGCTCGAAGTCATCGCCTTGAGCCGCGTGTACCATTGGAAGGCCACCGCAGCCATCGCGGACGCGGGGACGACCTCGAGCTTCTTCTTCCCGAGGGCGGGAAACACGCCCGCCGAGCCGACCCGCACCGGATTCGCCCCGACGGCCTTCACGAACTCCTCGAGCACCGGGTTGCCCTTGCCGGCCCAGGCTGATTGCGCCGCGAGATCCGCGGGGCTCGAAAACGGCTTCGAGGCGAAAACTCGGTTCTTTCCGCCATCACCCCAGGTGAGAAGCTTGAAGCCGCCGTCCTCGATCATCTTCCGGAAGCGGTCGTCGAGCTTCGTTCTCACTTGGTCGAGCGCCGCATCGGTCGTCAGCAACCCGGGTGCCGTGAGCACCTGCACCTCCGGCGCGATCAGGCTCAACCCGGTGGTCGCGACTCCAGCCGCATCGAGCTTGCCAGCCTTGATCCTTCGAATCAGGTCGCGATCGTCGCCCTCGCTACCGCCCGAGAATACGCGAAGCTCCACCCGCCCTTCGGTCTCCTTTTGAAGTGTCCGGCTCCAGGCCTTGAGCACCTTTACAAAGGACGAACCGGGCGGGGCGAGCGAGGCGATGCGAATCGTGGTAGCGGCCTCGGCGACCGCGGTCGAAGGCGTGGCGGTACCTGGAATGAACGTGGCAGCTGCCATCAGCGCCGCGACCAGAAGCAGTCTCGAGCGAATCATCGTGAACCCCTTTACTACAGGCCTGTTGGGGGTACCAACCGGCTCGCGATTAGACGGGGCCGGCTCGGCGCTCATTCATTCGAGCTAGACGGCCTGCGGCCTCGGCTGGTCCCGCCCCACCGCCCCCGCGCTATCGCCTAAAGGCCCAGCGCGGGCACGAATCGGCGCTTCAAGAAATCGCGCAACTCTTGGTCGCTTCGCTGCGGATCGGGGGAGGCGAGGAACGACATGATCAACCGAAGCATGTACTCCATGATTTCGGTCGCCTCGGCTTCGTTCCACCCCGCCGCCTCGATGAAGTCGCTGAAGGCGACCCTGGTGAACGCGATCGAGGCGGGCTGTGTGAACCCGCGCAACACCGCCGCATCAAAGACTGGCGGGTTCCAGACCTGCTTGAGGACCGGGTTGTCTCGAATGCCGTGGAGCGTGAACACCATGGCTTCGACCGCGCTCTCGGTGGGGTCGTCGAAGCCCTTCATGTGAGCGCGCACTTCGTTTGCAAGGCGAAGGCCGGCCTGCAGCAAGACGGACCGAATCAGCTCGTCGCGGTCTTTGAAGTAGCGGTAGACCGTGGGGCGACTGACCCCAGCTTCGAGGGCGACGTGGGCGATCCCGGTGCCCGTGATTCCGTCTCGCGCGACGCAGTGCGCGGCGACCTCGAGCAAGCGTTCGCGCGCCGCGGTGCGTTGGGGTGGATCTCCATCCCAGGCCACACGCGTGGCAGCCTTTTTCTCGCCGGCGGAAGTCTGCGTCATCAGGTGGTCAACGACTAATAGACCCCATACCGCGGACCTGGGGTGACGATCAAGCGCGCCAGTCGTTCGCCCGAAAACTACAGGTCTTCACCACAAAGACCAGTGCGAGGCAAGCAGGACTTGTGCGGCAATGAGACCATTGGTCACGGCGTGCGCGACGATGGCGTCGCTCACCAAGCCGCGCCGTGATTGCGCATACGCGTAGGCCACACCGGCGACGAAGCCAGCGACCCATTGTTGGTGCGCCGCGGCAAACGCCAACGACGAAATGACCACGGCCGGCCATCGGAAGGTCTCGTATGAAACTTCGGTGAAGTCGCGGCCGATCAGGCGTCGCAGCAGGAACCCCCGAAACGCGAGCTCTTCGACGATAGGAACGGTCACGGTGGAGCCGAATACACGTGCTGCGATCCAAACCAGCGCTGTTGACCCGGAGAGCTGGGCGAGCGCCGCAGGGGGGTCGTTGCCCGCAGACGAATTCATGCGCCAGAACGCGATCCACACCAGGTATGTGGCCACGCCGATTGCGGCGGCTTGCC
>JBFICQ010000308.1:0-3637 GCA_041581895.1 Polyangiales bacterium
AGAGGGCTTCTTCGTCCTTGCGCGCGTGCCTGACCTTTCGATTGACCACCTCGAGCGCGCTTTGGATTTCGAGAGGCAGATCGGTGGTCGACTCCACGCACTCGGTCACCTCGTATCCGCCCCGCGCCAAGGTCTTGACGTCGCCCTTGCCGATCCAGAAGTCGCCGCCGGTTGCGATCATGTGCGAGGCCGAACGCCAGACCAGGGACAGGTCTTTGTAGAAGATGCGCGGGAAGATCTCCGTACGCCGAGTCGAAGGATGTTCTTGCACCACGTAGGCAACGAAGAACCGCAAAGCCGGGTTCTGAAGCACATTCGTCAGATAGAATCGGGTATCGAAGAGCGAAACCTGATGCTTCGGCGTGTAGCCCGAGGACAACAACACGGTTGGGTCGTCTTTCGCCTCTCCCGCAGCGCGTATCTGCGCTCCTCCGTCGATGAGCTCGCGGAAGCTCCGCGCAACCTGCCTGGGCGACAGATCCGCGGGTTTGGCGCTCGGAACGACGCGAGTAGGGATCAGCGAAGTCATGCGCTTGAGGTTTGTTCTTTGCGCCGTTTGCGGCGCCCCAAAGACTGTCGCCGGATGGCGATGAACGTTAGATCATCGGGTTTCGAGGGAGATCCTTCCTTGGGTTCCGCCATCCGTTTGGCCCCAAGCGCCGCAAGGGCATCGGCCCCAGTGCGCAACGGGCCTTTGCGAATCCGGTCGACGATCTCGTCCAAATGGAGATTGTCGCTGAGGCCATCGCTCGCCAAAACGACCGTGTCCCTTGCTGCAAGCTCGAGCGTCGCGCCGAGCTCGATCCGCAGGTCTTGGCCACCCAAGAGATTGGACACCAAGTGCAAATCTTCGTGATGAAGCGCTTCTCCCCGATCGAGCAATCCTGCCTCTACCGCGTAGCCGACCGGCGAGTGCGGCACCGTCAGCCATTTGATGCGACCGCGTTGCCCCGTGACGAGCACCATCGAATCACCGGCATGGTAAGCGCGCATCGTGTTGCCCTGAATCTCGACCACCGCAAGCGTGGCGGCCGCACCCGTGCCGAGGTCTGAGATCGCCTTGTCGGCAGCTTCGAACCCATTGATGATCGCTTCGCGGAGGCCTTGAACCTCGTCGTCGATGGCCGACACTGCTTCGGATACGGCCTTGACCGCAATGGCGGCCGCGTCGGCACCCCCCGGATGCCCACCCGCGCCGTCGGATACGATCGCTACGCCGGCAGTGTCTCCGATCGAGACCAGAGCTGCGGCATCCTCGTTCGGACCTTCACGGCCTGGCTTTCGCGCGCTCAATACCGCCGCCTCGCCACCTGCGAAAGCGAAGCACTCGCTCTGGCTCAAATCCACATCCGCGAAGATGTGGCTCTCGCTCACGCAGCGCCTCTCCCGTTGCGCCCACGCAGCGCTTTGGGCGCTAACCGTTGAAATGCCCTTTGCATTTGAACACCGTCACGAAACCGCTTTCGCTCCCGAACTTCGATCGAACGTCGCAAAAAGTCGACAAAGTCGCGACTCAAAGTCCTACGAAGCCGCTCGGCACCATGGGGAGGCCAATCAAACGGCCACTCGGGCAGATGCCCGGAAAACATGCGAACCATTACCAGCCCGAGCGAAAACACGTCCGATCGAAACGATGGTTTGCCCATGGCTTGCTCGGGGGCGATGTAACCGACCGTGCCTTGCCCCGACCCCGCGATGGTCCGCGTCTTCATGGAAACCTTCGCAATGCCGAAGTCCGCGAGCCGCAACTCGTTGCTGCCGAAAATGATGACGTTGTCTGGTTTGATGTCGCAATGAATGATTCGTTTTTCGTGGGCGTAGGCGAGCGCGTCGATCAGTTGCTCCGAATAAGACAAGGCGGTCGTGGGCCCGAGGCGATAGCGCAATCGATCGGTGAGCGTTTGGTCCCCGAGTGGTGTTGCAATGACGAAGTAGTCGTCGATCATCATCGCGTTCCGAAGCGGAAGGATGTTCTCGTGCTGGAGGCGCGCCGTGAGGCGGACCTCCCGGTGAATTTCAGCCAGGGAGTGTTTGCCGAGAAGATCTCGGTGCGGCACCTTCAATGCGACGCGAATCCCCTCGATGGTGTCGTAGGCTTCATACACGGTGGCAAACGCACCTGTCCCGACGCGACGGCGAATCCGATACTTGCCGAGCATCTGGCGGGCTTTGAGGTTGCGATTGGAGGCGTTGGCGCCTGTGTTTCGGATGACTTGCGGATTCACGTGCGCCCTTGGAAACGCACGGACTCTGACATCTCGTGGCCGGTAATGCACGAAATATCGGGCCGTCTTGGCAAGAGCCACCGCCTTCGGAACCGGTGGTTTTGACCGCGGTCGGTGGGGACTCGAAGCCCACTGGCACGAGCACCGGGGGGATGTCTAATTAGGGCGAGGGGAGATCCTTATGCAGAAGATTACTGGTGGCTTTCTTGGGATGATAGCGGTTGCCTGCTTGACGATCGCCGGCTGCGGCGGAAGCGGCGGATGTAGCAACTGCGGCACCGGAGGCAGCGGCGCGACTGGCGGCGCCGGCGGCGCGGGCGGCGTGGGCAGCACGGTTTCGCGCCTAGAAGTGACGCCCGTGATCTCAGGCCTCGACAAGCCGTGGGACATCGCATGGCTCCCCAATGGCACGGTGCTGGTGACCGAGCGACCGGGTCGGCTCAACGTGTATGTCGACGGGATCGACCAGGCGCCGTTCGTCATCGAGCCGAACGACTTGGTGGCCGTTGGTGAGGGGGGCATGCTTGGGCTCGAGGTCGATCCCGATTTCGAGAACAACGGCTACGTCTATGTCTGCTTTTGCTCGAATGCCGGGGGCGCAAATCCCGAGTACGTTCCGGACGTTCGGCTGGTTCGATATCAGCTGAGCACGCCCAACGGCGACAGCGTGATCCGCCGCGACGATATCGTGACGGACATGCCCTACAGCACCGGAAGGCACAGCGGCTGTCGACCCCGCTTTGGTCCAGACGGCTACTTGTGGGTAGGCACCGGCGATGCGGCCATTGGAGCGACCCCTCAAGACCCCAACTCGCTCGGCGGGAAGGTCCTACGAATCGATCGAGACGGAAATGCGGCACCCGACAACTCGAGTGGGCTGCGTTGGTTCTCGAACGGCCATCGCAACATTCAAGGGATGGCATTTCGCGCGGCAGACGACTTGGGCATGTCCGCGGAGCATGGCCCCGACACGGACGATGAAATCAATCCACTCATCGAGGGCAATTTCGGCTGGGACCCGGTGCCTGGCTACAACGAGTCGGTCCCGATGACCGACCCCGATATCCCCAACGTGGTCGAAGCCGCATTCTCGACGGGCCGTCCGACGCTGGCATACTCGGGATGCGAGTTCATCGAAGGCACGCAATGGGCAAACTGGGAGGGCGCGCTCGCCGTGGCCACCTTGAAAGCAGAGCACCTGCACATCTACTTCGTCGACGCCGACGGCAATGCGACAGACGGAGGGCGTTTCATCGAAAATGAGGGACGCCTTCGCTCGCCGCGGATGGGCCCAGACGGTCTGCTCTACGTCACGACCGATGGTGGCGGCTCGAGCGGCGAAGTGCTCCGCGTGAGCCCTGTGGTAACGCCCGCTGGGAACTAGGCGCCCACGCGGTCAGTCGAATGTGACG
>JBFICQ010000309.1:0-3607 GCA_041581895.1 Polyangiales bacterium
GAAGGCGCCGAGCAGAGCGGCAAGCGCCGCATCCCAACGGAAGCCGCCGACGCGCAGGGCACATGCCGTTCCAACCGCGACGGGCGCAAATGCGGCGGTGAGGGTCGCCGGCCTGGCGGCGATCGCCCACGCTCGCATCGACCCCGGAGTTACGTCATCCATGTGCTCGCTGCTCCGTGCAACTCAAGGCCATCGCGACCACCTCGGGGGCCTCTAGCACGACATTGTGCCCTACCCCTTCGACGATCTGCGACAAATGTTCCTTCGACGAAAGATTTCGCGCGATCGTGGCAAACTTCGTGTCGCGCGCCCCCGCCATCAGTATGATTGGAATTTCGATCGAGGAGAGCTCCGTCTCGAAGCTCGGCATCTCTGCGAGGCCAAGGACCTCGAGACAGGCGGCGAGGCCCTCGGGATCGTGGCTGAGCCGTATTCGCCTCTGTGTCTCGAGAATCGCAGAGGAGAGGGCTCGCTGGCTTTCGAAGAGCGGATGGTTTTCCCAAGCATCAACGAATGCAAGGAGCCCTTCGCGCCGAAGCATCCGGGCCTTCTCAGTATCGGCGGCGCGCCGCTCGGCTCTCGCTTCGGAGTCACCGAGCCCCGGATGAACACCGACCAAGACCGCTCCTTCAAAGAGAGCCGTTTTCCTGACGAGCATCCCCAACGCAAGTCGCGCGCCCATCGAATAGCCGCACAGGTATCGCGGTCGCGTCATGGTGCGCGCGATGGCTAGGAGCCGGGTCACTTCGTCGCCGAACGACGCGACCCTGTCGCGCTTCCAATCGGCCCCGTGGCCCATCAACAGGGGCGCAGCAGGCTCGTGCGACCAGTCGAAAGCCGAGACGACACGCTCCCAGCTTCGGGGCGAGCCCATGAAGCCGTGGAGGAGCATCCACATCAAGACGCCTCGGCTTGGAGCGCGCGTTCGACGTGTGTTTCTAGCAGCTCGCCCTGCTCGAGCGCGCTTCTCGCAGGGACGATCGCCTCGATCACGGTGCAGCCCGCATGCCCATACGCCGCTCTTAGGGCACGGCTGAGCTCGGTAACGGTGGTCGCGGAATCAAAGCCACAGCCGTAGATCGATGCTGCGCCGGCGAGGTTCGCACCATGGGGAGTCGTGAAATATTGGAGCCAAGCTTCGTTGCCCCGCCGTGCAATCGGCAGCTGCTCGAAAATGCGTCCGCCTCCATTGTTGATCACGACGATGACCAGCGGCTTCGTTGCATGCGAGGCCAGCTCGAGCCCACTCAGATCGTGGAGAAAGCTAACGTCACCCACCAACAAGGTCGTCGCTGTCCGTTCTTTGGACGCAACGCCCGCAGCCGACGAAACAAGGCCATCGATGCCGCTCACGCCACGCTGTGCGAAGACGCGAATGAGCTTGTCGCTAGGGGCGACCCACCGGTCGACATCCCGAATCGGAAGGCTGTTGCCGAGAACCAAGGCGCTCCCCTCCGGTAGGGCATCGACGACTGCGGGGCTCACGGCGGCTTCGGTGAGCGCATCCCCCCCGCTCTTGAGGATCGTGTTGGCTGCATCCCAAACGGCCTGCTCCGCCGCGCGAAACCGGTTTTCGAAATCAGCATCGCGTTTGCGAACGTCGTAGCTCCGCTCGGCAAGCTGCTCGACGAACGCCACCACGTCGGAGTGCACGATAGCTTCGGCGCCAGAGGAGGGATCTGCCCACGCCCAGGGGTGAATGACCACGCGGGATAGCCGACGACCGGTGCTGAATTCCTCCCAGCCCTTGGAAACCGGGTTGTTCCCAAGTTGCAAAACGAAGTCGGGTGCCAGCTGGGTGCGACCCGCCCGCGTCGACCAGATGGTATCGAACGCCCCCAGCACGCTGTGCGCCGTCTTGCCGAACCGGAGCTGACTTGCCGCTTCCGCGACGACCAGTACGCCCGAACGCGCGACAAGTCGCATCACCGCGTCCGAGGCATTGCCCTGTCGCACGTCAGCGGGCCCGCAAAGAACGAGCGGTCGTGTGGCTTCGTCGATTGCGCGAGCGACCCAGTCGACGATTGACCGATCGATGACCGCCGCGTGGTGAACCTTGGTCCGCGGTTCGGTGAGGACCGCATCTACACGCGCGCGTACTTCTGCTGCGGCGGCGTCCACAGACGCGACGGGCTCGAGCGGTTTGCGGGCCTGAGCGTTGAGATGGGCTGGCCCGGGCCTCGGACCCTCGGCCGCGGCGACCGCCTGCGTTACGAACCGCTTGACGGCTCGCAAGCTGGAACTGTCCCCGCGTGGCTCCCCGAGGTTCGCGAAGAAGCGGACGTGATTCCCGTACATTCCGATCTGTTCCGTCGTCTGATTCGCGCCGCAGCTCAAGAGCTCGGGTGGACGGTCTGCGGAGAGCACGATCAGCGGTACACCCGATTCGTTCGCCTCGACCACCGCGGGAAAGTAGTTCGCGGGGGCGCTGCCCGATGTACACAGGACCAGGGTTGGACGACCGGTCACGCGCGCTTGCCCGAGCGCGTAGTGCGCGCCCGAACGTTCATCGAGCGCTCGCACGCACTGAAGTCCATCGTGCTCCAAGGCAGCGATTACGAAAGGGGTGGATCTCGACCCAGGGCTTATGACGGCGTCATGGACGCAAGCTTGCACGAGGCTCTCGATGATGAGCCGCGCCCACTCGCTTTGTAGATCAGCGACCGTCTCCATCGAGCGCTCCTAGAAGCGCCTGCATTTTGAGCTCGGTTTCGGCGTATTCCGCGTCGGGATCGGAATCGGCCATGATGCCCGCGCCGGCGTACACCCAGGCCTTGCCGTCTCGAAGCAACCCGGAGCGGAGCGCGACGAAAAATTCGCCGTCGCCGCTTGCATCGGTCCAACCGATTGGCGCGCCGTACCAACCGCGTGCCAGCTCCTCATGTTCGACGATCCAATCGATCGCGTCTTGGGTGGGGACCCCACCCACCGCTGGTGTTGGGTGCAAAGCGTGGACCAAAGCCAATACGTGCGTCGGCTCACGAAGGTGCCCCTCGACTGGCGTCTGCATGTGCAAAACGTTCGGAAGCTCTCTAATACTCGGCTCGGGAGCAGAGCGCAGTGAGTCGCAAAATGGTTGGAGAGCTCGGAGCACCGCGTGGACGACCAACTGGTGTTCTTCCTGTTCCTTCTTGCTCGCCATCATTCGTGCTGCATCACCGCGGGCGGTCGAGCCTGCAAGCGCTTCGCTCCGGACGGTCGCCCCTCGACGCGCGATCAGCAACTCAGGCGTCGCGCCGAGGAAGGCGGCATCGCCTCTCCAGATCGCAAAACGCGTGCACCCTGGAAATCGCTCCTCAAGTCGCTTCAACACGTCGAGGGAACCGGCCCCGGTTTCGAGCTCCACCACGCTGTGACGCGCCGCAACGACTTTGCGGACAGTGCCCTCCCGAATTCTTGAGCGAATCTCTTCGACTTGGCGTGACCAGGCTTCTCGATCGGCCTGATCGACGCGTCGCGCCGAGACGGGCGAGGGAATCACACCGAGTGGTCGCTCCAAGCTGTCCCAGATCGTGTCGAAGACATCGAGCAACCCGTCAGTCTCCGGTTCTTGCGAGCCGCCGATGGCCAGTGAGAGCCATGCCCTCTCCTCGACGCGGTACGTCCA
>JBFICQ010000310.1:0-3546 GCA_041581895.1 Polyangiales bacterium
AGCCCCTACTGGGACCCGAGCATCACCATTCGGGTCTGCGCCTTTGACGCGCAGGAGTTCACGACCGGCACCATCGCCAACAACGATGGCGTCTTCACCGACTGCTCGCGGCGCAACGATGATCCGGGATGCGGCTGCGGTCCAGGGCTCCGCTACTGCGCGGCCGAGGGTGCCAACGGCAACGTCGATGAGATTCGCAAGGCCCTAACCGAAGAGCCCGCTCGTATCTTCGAGGGCATCATCAAGGCGGGTCGCCCGTACATGGATGCGTTCTCGACCAGCGAGACCTACTTCAACGGAGCGCTTCGCCACTATTACCGCTACCTTCAGCGGGACGAGGACGGCGAGCTCAACAACATTGCCGATGCGCCCTACACCACGGATTGGGAGCTGATTCAACGCCCCGACTACCACTCGGGCATCCTGACCACGATGGGTTACCTCTTGCGGCATACGTCGCAGCGTGCCCGCGTCAATCGGCTCTACACGGCATTCTTGTGCGACCCCTTCGTCGCACCGGCAGGGGGCTTGCCTTCGGCGACCGACCCATTCTCGCAGGACCCCGACTTGTCCACGCGGTGCGGGTGTACTTAGTGCCACACCACCATCGAGCCGGCGACGACCTATTTTGGCCGCTGGGAGGAAGGTGACTTCAACTACCGTGCGGAGCTCGCCACCTATCGTGAGAACTGCGCAACCTGCGAGGCTGGCAACTGCCCAGACAGCTGCCGGAGGGACTATGTCACCATGGATCTCGAGACCACCCCGGGTTCGCTCGGCGACGAAGTCGGCAAGTTGCTCACCGTGGCCTGGCGTACGCCCGAAGAGGCGGCGGCGCTCGACGAGGGCCCAAGCGGGCTCTTCGAGCAACCTGGGATGCGCGACCGGCTCGCAAGCTGTGCGGTGCAGAACTTCTCGGAGTTCCTCTTCAGCCGCGAGCTGACCACCAACGAAAAGGGTGGGTGGCTCCCCGACCAAGTGAACGCTTTCCAAGACAACGGCTATGACTTCATCCAGATGGCCAAAGCCATCGTGATGGACCCGCGCTACCGCCGAATCGACTGACCGTCGCTCGACGGAAGCTCACCCGTGTCCGCCTAGCAGCTGCTCCACGGCTGGGGTCACGGGTACATCGTAAGCCCCGAACTGACTGCGAACCCACGGGGCCGCGTCCGCGATGGAGGCGAACGGCTGGATCGGAACCGGGATGGGCGCGAGCCAGGTGACCGCCTTGAGCGCCCCCCGAATCAACGGGTTGGTGAACAGGACCGCAATCCCAAAGTGCACCTCGCTCGCCAGCGGGCCCGTCACCTCGAACCATTCGCTGAGACGGCGTCGCTGGTGGGCGGTAATCGCCGTGCTCAACCCGCGGGAGTCGAGGATAGTCGCGAACAGGATGCGTTTTTCGACGTATTCAGTGTAGCGCGCGATGAAGAACTCGAAGCCCTCGTCGCTGAGCGGCTTCGAGGGAAAGCGAACGTAAAGCAGGGGCCACGCCGTCTCGTCGAAGATGAGTCCGAACTGATGACTCACCTTTGGTCTGGCCCCCGCCCCCGCGGTCATGTCGGAGGCTCGTCCTGGGCCTGTGGCAGGGTGAGACGGAAGCGCGTTTCTTTGTCGTCGCTCGAAGAAACCTGGAGCTCGCCGCCGAGCTCTCCGGCGATGCGCTTGGAGATCGCCAAGCCAACGCCCGCTCCTTGAAGGCGTCCGCCGACGCCAAAAGGCTTGAACACGTTGCTCAGTTGGTCTTTGCCGATGGCCGGCCCGTTGTCGCACACATCGAGCACCGCTTTGCCCTTGAGCATCGCGGTGGTCACCCGAACCACTCCCTGGCCCTCGGCTCGGCCTGCGGCCCGCTGAATGGCATTGGCGAGCAGGGTGAGCGCGATCTGGACGATATTGGTGCGGGTCGCGAGCACCTTGGGCTCGACTCCGGTCGCCACCTCGATCAGGGCGCGACCGCGAAGCCCGCTGCTCTCGGCCTTGCGCAAGGCGATACGCACGGCGTCGGCGAGATCGACGATCTCGGCTTCGAGCTCTTCGGGGGCCTTGGCCATCTTTTCGGTCAGCTCGAGGATTCGCTTTACGCCGTCGCGCGCATCGGTCACGGCCGTGTCCATCTGCGCCAAAACGCCCCGTGCCCGGGTCACGTCTGGAGTCGACTCCTGAAGTGCCGAGGCTGCGGCCCCGACCGAGGTCTCGATCACCGTGAGGTTGTTGCGAATCCAGCCGACGGGATTGCGGAGCTCTTCGGCGAGTCCACTCGCCACGACGCTGAGCGAATAGGCACGCTCGGTGTCGAGCAAGCGCTGCTCGAGCTCTTTGACGCGGGTGTTGAGATTGTAGAGGTCGATCGCGTCGCGGAGCTCCGCCCGCAGGACCTCGGGCTCCCAGGGCTTACGCATGTAGCGCCTGACGTGCCCGCGGTTGATCGCATCCTCGGCAGCTTGAAGGTCCGAGTACGCCGTGATCAGAAGTCGAATCGTGTCGGGGTATTCGCTCTCGACCTTTTCGAGAAGCTCGATCCCCGTCATTCCCGGCATTCGCTGGTCGGTGAGCACCACGCCGATTTCGTGCTCTTTCATCAACGCGAGCCCGTCGGCGCCGCTCGATGCAGTCAACACCGGAAACTCGTCGCCACACACCGCTTCGAAGACGACGAGGTTTGGTTCCTCGTCGTCGACGAACAACACGTGCGCCGTCATGCCGCTTGCTCCATGGCCGGAATCTCCATCACAAAGCGAGCCCCCCCTCCGGGCCTAGGTTCATATCTTAGCTCACCACCGCACTCCTGGGCGATTCTTCGACTCAAATGAAGCCCAAGCCCCGTCCCTTCACCTTCCGCTCTCGTTGTAAAGAAGGGGTCGAAGATCCGGTGCACCACGTCGGGAGGGATGCCTGGGCCGTCGTCGGCAACTGTGACCGAGATTACTTTCTCTTTCTGTCGGAGCTCGAGCCAGATGTTTTGGGCGCCCGAGCGCACCGAGTTGTCGATGAGATTCAAGAGCACCTGGTTGAACGCGCGTGCAGGCACCAGCACGTTTCCAGTCACCCCGAAGTCCTCGTGCACCGTGATGTTTCTCATGCGGTGCTGGAGCAGGTTGAGCGTGGACTCGACCGCGACCTGGACGTTGCAGGGCGCCAGATCGGCCCCGTCGGCGGGTCGCGCATGGGCCCCGAGCGCTGACAGGATGCTGTCGATGCGGTCGAGGCCGTCGATCATGACGCCAAGCAGTTTTTCGCTGGGCACCCGTTGCGACCCCCCTCGCTGCAGCACCTTGGCGGCGTTCACCACCGCGTTGAGCGGGTTCTTCACCTCGTGGGCAAGCCCGGCCGCGAGGGTTCCTGCCGATGCCAGCCGGGCCTGGTCGGCCAGTTGGAGGGACAAGCCGCGCATTTTGAGGTGCGCACGAATGCGCGCCAGAAGTACCTGGGTATGGAACGGCTTGGCCACGAAGTCGTCGGCCCCGGCGCCGTAGCCCTCGAGCGCGGTCTCGCTCTCGCCCCGGGCGGTGAGCAAAATCACCGGTATGTGCCGGAGCGACG
>JBFICQ010000311.1:0-3521 GCA_041581895.1 Polyangiales bacterium
GCTCAACGGAACCTTGCGAAGCGTCGACGAGCTGCGCGAGGCCCTCAACCAAGCCGTCGAGCTCCTCGACACCGATGTGGTCGACGACGGCTTGCAGCGAGAGCTGCGCCGTCTTGGCTTCGAGCCCGGCTGGGGACGCACGCCGGAACGTATCCGCGAGTCGATGGAAATCCTACTCGACATACTCGAGGCGCCATCACCAACAAATCTCGAGCGCTTTTTGGCGCGGATCCCGATGATCTTTTCGATTGCTATCATTTCCCCGCACGGTTATTTCGGGCAGTCCAACGTCTTGGGCAAACCCGATACCGGCGGCCAAGTCGTCTACATTCTCGATCAGGTCCGAGCCCTCGAGCGCGAAATGCGCGAGTCGATTCATGAGCAAGGCCTAGAGATCGAGCCGCAGATCGTGGTCGTCACTCGGCTCATTCCCGAGGCCGACGACACGACCTGTGACCAACGGCTCGAGCCCATCATGGGCACGATAAATGCGCGCATTCTTCGAGTGCCTTTCTGCCAGTACGAAAGCGGTGAGGTAATCCCTCACTGGATTTCCCGATTCGAAGTTTGGCCGTACCTCGAGCGCTTCGCGAACGACGCGCAAAAAGAGCTTCTCGCCGAGCTTGGAGCGCGCCCCGATTTCATCATAGGCAACTACTCGGATGGCAATCTCGTGGCGACCATCATGGCCCACCGACTCGGCGTCACTCAATGCAACATCGCTCACGCCCTCGAGAAGAACAAGTACCTCTTGTCGGACCTACACTGGCAAAACCACGAGTCGGATCACCATTTCGCCTGCCAGTACACGGCGGACATCATGGCGATGAACACGGCAGATTTCATCATCACCAGTACCTACCAGGAGATTGCCGGCACCGATGAAAGCGTCGGACAGTACGAGGCCTACAGCGCTTTCTCATTGCCGCGGCTCTACCGCGTGGTCTCCGGCATCGACTGCTTTGATCCAAAATTCAATATCGTTTCTCCAGGGGCAGATCCACGGGTCTTCTTTCCCTACTTTCGAACGGAGCATCGACCGGAGGAGCTCCGCCGCGAAATCGAAGACATGGTCTTTGGATCGCCTCCCTGCGCGTTTCGAGGCCTGTTGACCGAGCAAGACAAGCCGTTGCTCTTCGTGATGTCGCGACTGGACCGCATCAAGAACATGGCCGGCCTGCTCGAGTGGTACGCAAAGAACCAGGAGCTCCGAAAGGCCGCGAACCTCCTGCTGGTCGGCGGACGGCTTCGCCCCGAGGAGTCGAACGACTGGGACGAGCGGGAGCAGATCGAGCGCACCCACTGGCTCTTCGACGAGTATAAGCTCGAAGGAGACGTGCGTTGGTTGGAAATGCAGACCAACAAGACCCAGGTTGGGGAGTTCTACCGAGTCGTCGCCGACCGCCGCGGGGCGTTTGTCCAGCCAGCGTTGTTCGAGGCCTTTGGGCTAACGGTGATCGAGGCCATGAGCTCGGGGCTTCCCACCTTCGCGACTCGATACGGCGGTCCCCTGGAGATCATACAAGACGGTGTGTCGGGCTTTCACATCGATCCGACCCGGGGCGCGGAAAGCGCCAACAAAATCTTGGCCTTCCTCAAAGAGTGCGAAGAGCGACCCGAGGCGTGGGATGCGATCTCCAAGGCGGGGATCAAGCGCACCGACGAACGCTACAACTGGTCTTTGTATGCGTCGACGCTTCTCAAGCTCTCGCGAATCTATGGCTTTTGGAGGTACATCACCTCGCTCGAGCGTCAGGAGACGCGTCGGTACCTCGAGATGTTCTACGGCCTCATGCTCCGTCCCTTGGCGCGGCGGGTGCTCCAGGCCAAGCACTAACGCGAATCGAGCGGCAGCACGAAAACGCTCTGCTCCGCATGACATCGTCTGCGAACGGTTCCCCGGTCGGTCAGCAACTCGAGATGGACCTCCCCTTCGAGACGTGGGCGCCGACCTTCCTGATCGATGATTCGAATCTCGACGCGAGATTCCTCTTGGACCGCTCGATACGTCGTCAGGAGGTAATCCTGATCGGCGCAGCCAAAACCCTCGCCCGAGTCCTGATACAGCTTGCCCTCCGCAACTCCGTTCTCATCGAGCGAAATCAAAAGCGTGATCGGCGCCGAAAACGCCTCGCTCGTGCTCTGGCCACCGGGCCCTAGCGGGACGATCGCACCGTCGCGAAGTCTCATGACGGGAAGAGCGGGATCGGCGCTCGGATTTTCTGCAACCAACGTGAGCTCACGCCAGCGGCCGCGGGGCAAATGAAACTCGTGCGGGTCGTGATGCGTCAGTTTGGGCACTACTAGAATGTCGCCGCCGAGAAGAAATGCGTGATCTTCCTCGCGAAGCGACAGGTCTGTGGGATCGGCGAAGAAGACGGGCCGCGCGACGGGCAAACCGGTCTGAGAAGCCTCGTGAAACAGCGTGTAGAGGTAGGGCATCAACCGATAGCGTCGCTCGAGCGCCTTCCGAGCGGTCACCTCGGTAGCAGCGCCAAACGACCAGGGTTCTTGGTCGCCTTTGAGCCCGCAGTGCGTCCGACTGAATGGGAGCAAGGCGCCCACGCCGATCCAATGTGCAAAGAGCTCGGGCGAGGGCGAGCCGGTGAACCCTCCGATGTCGGGTCCCGAGACGGGCTGGCCCGAGAGCCCGAGGTTCAGCACCATCGACACCGACCACGGCAGGTGGGTCCAGCTCGAGACATTGTCTCCGGTCCACGTGGCAGCGTACCGGTGGCCCCCGAGATAGTTGGACCGCGACAAGACGAAGGGACGGCGCTCTGGACGGGCTTCGCGCATCGCCTCGTACGTGGCTTTGGCCATCAACATCCCATAGACGTTGTGGTACCTCGCGTGGTCTCCGGCGGGCAGTTCGCCCCCACCGGCATGCTGTAAGTCCTCTGGCAGCTCGGCTCCGAGTGGCAGGATCAGCGACGGCTCGTTGAGATCGACCCACAGACCGTCCGCTCCATGCTCCAAGAAGGCGCGGGTGAGACGCTTCCACCATGCGCGCGTCTCTGGGTGCGTGAAGTCGGGGAAAGCCGCCTCCCCCGGCCACGTGGTCCCGAGGTAGAGGCGTCCCTGGCGATCGCAGAGAAAGTGGCCCCCGGCGATGCCTTGATCGAACACGGAATAACCGGGCTCCGCTTTGACCGCTGGGTCGAGAATCCAGACGGCGCGCAAGCCCCGCTCGTGCAGATAGGCATTGGTAGAGCCCGGATCGGGGAACCGCTCTGGATCGAAGGTGAAGACCTTGTATTCGTTCATGTAGTGGATGTCGATCCAGATGACGTCGCAAGGGATGGCGCGCCGACGAAACTCGTCTGCGATCTCACGGACCTTCGCGTCCGGATAGTACGAAAAGCGGCTCTGGTGGTATCCAAGCGCCCAGTGAGGAGGAAGATCGATTCGCCCAACGATCGCCGAGAGCTGCTGTACCAGCTCCTGCGGCGAGTCTCCCTCGACGACGATGACCGAGAAAGGCTCCTTGCAAGCAAGCCGAATTCCATCTGTGAGATCGA
>JBFICQ010000312.1:0-3516 GCA_041581895.1 Polyangiales bacterium
GCGCAGTGACGCGAGCGCGCGTCGAAAGTCCTCCGGCGGCTCGGTTTCGAAGTGCATCGCCTCTCCGGTGATCGGGTGCGCAAACGCAAGCAACGTAGCGTGAAGGGCCTGGCGGCCGAGCTCCTTGGAGGCGCGTCGCAGGTCTGGATCGCCAACCGATCTCCCGTAGAGCGGGTCGCCGAGCACCGGATGCCCATGCTCTGCCAAGTGCATTCGGATTTGGTGTGTGCGCCCGGTTTCCAGTCGACAACGTACGAGCGACGCACCATGCAGCGGCTCGATCAGCTCGAGGCGGGTCACTGCTCGACGCCCACGGGCGCCTTTGGACGTGAACTTCTTCCGGTTGCCGGGATGGCGGGCGTGGAGAGTGTCGTAAGTGATCGTTGAGGGTGGTCTGCCGACGACGATCGCGAGATAGGCTCGTTCGAGCTCGTGGCGTTGAAACATCTCGACCAAGCACTCGTGCGCCGCAGGGGATTTCGCGACCACCATCACGCCGCTCGTGTCTTTGTCGAGCCGGTGGACGATGCCGGGGCGCATAGGGTCGGCGCCTCCCCGAACCGCTGCGTGATGGAGAATCGCGTTCACTAAGGTGCGGTCGGGGTGTCCAGGCGCGGGGTGCACCACGAGCCCTGCGGGCTTGTCGATGACGAGCAGATGCTCGTCTTCGTGGAGCACGTTCAGCGGAATTGCCTGCGGCTCGGCGCTCAGTTGTTCCGGGGGTGCGGGCTCGATTGTGACCTCGGCTCCAGCGAGTGCCTTGGTCTTTCGGGAGACGACTTCGCCGGCCTGCTCGATGCGGCCCTGTTCAATCCAGCGCTGCAGGGCGCTCCTCGAAAACTCGGGGCAGCGTTTCGCGAGAACTCGATCGATCCGTTGCCCGGCATCGTCTTCCGTGAGCACCACGACGGTCGGCGTAGGCGCCGACATCGACTACCTGAGTCTCTTGATGAGCTGATGGGCGTTGGTCTGCATGTCGATGTTGCAAAACACACAGATGCCGAGCTCAGGCGAGAGTTCGTTACAGTGCTCGGCGAGCTCGGCAATCGCCGCTTCGTCGTAGCGCGACCGATGGCCCGCTGGCCCAGCCAACCGGATGTAGACCATCTTTGCAGGGGGAGGGGGATCGTCGGTCAGAGGGTCGTACGCTGCGATCGCTGGGCGATCGCCACAAGCGGCGACGATGTCACTCGGCTTCCATGCGTCGAGATCGAAAACAACCGGGGGCATCTTAGGGGGAAGGAACCCAAGAAACGCGCGTAGCGCTGTTCGGTTTGCTTTGCCGTGCTTGAACTTTTCGTCCGCGCTGAAGACCACTGCCTTGGCCTTCAGGTCGCCCGCCAGCTTGGCCACTGCGTCACACGTCGCCTTGTTCTCTTTCGTCCGTCGGAAGCCGGACTCGCTCACGGATTTCGGCGCCACGACCGAGAAGACATACCCTTCCGGCGCTTCTCGGATCCAGCGACGCACCGTGCCCGCACCGGGGATGGCTATCTCCGTATCCGAGATTTCCACCGCCGCAAACTCGCGCCAGTAACGGCTGACAGGAACGGGAAACCCCGAACAAGCGACCACGAACATTCGGCGAAGTATACCGGTTTTGGGGCAGAAGGCCCGGCCTCAGCTCCTTTGGCGGGAATTCCGGTTTGGGGAGGCGCTTCTGATAGGATCGCGGACGTGTCGGATTTCGGTTTCGATGCATACGCTCTGGATGATCTGGATCCAACAGCGGCGCCAACTCCACTGGAGGTTGCACGCGATCTGATCTTGACCGGAAAGCCGAGATCAGCCCTCGAGGTCTTGGCGGAACACCACCAGCGTCTCGCCGACGATCCGAGCTACTTGATGCTCTGCGGAGAAGCATGGCGAGCAGCAGGCGATGGGCCGCGCGCGCAGCATGCGTTTCTCGGAGCAATTCGGGTCGCGCCGAGAGATCCACGTCCGCTTCAGCTATTGGGAGACTTGTTGATGGAGCGCGGCCAAGCCGCCCGTGCACGGCGCGTGTTCGAGAAGGCCAAGCATCTCGAGCTAGCCCCGGCCGAGGGAACCGCTGACTTCGAAGAGGCTGACATCACGGATGACCTGATCGCAGCTGCCGAGCACGAGGAGCGAACTCGCCACAGCCCAGTAGACCCCCGCCAACTCCTGCTCGTAATCGCGGTCGTGGTGGGAATCGGTCTTCTGATGTCGGGCATCGCTCTACTGGTCGCACCGGCTCCCCCGCCCGAAAAAGACGCGCCGGCCGTTCCGGCGATCGCGGCGCCGAGTTTGGAAGTGGGCGTTGCGCCTCCGAAACAGGAACCGGTGGCTGCGGCACCAGTCGCTATCGAAGTCGTTGACGAGCCAGCTGTGGTGGCCGCAGAAACTTCACCACCTGCCCCCATCGCTCGGGGCATCGAGGTGCCAAAGCCGATGCCTGCGACTTCCCCTCGTGCAAACAAGCGTCCGAAAGCCGCCTCGCCGCCCCGCAAAAGAGTCGAGAGCCCCCCGGTCCCCACCGAGGCCGACCTCGATGCGGAGCTTGCGTCGTTGAGTAGCGCGGTGGCGCTCAATGAGCGGGCCGATGCGTTGAACGCTCGTGGACAGACTGCATCAGCCGCGATGTTCTATCGTCGCGCGCTTGAGATCGACCCCGATTATGCACCGGCTCTCGTCGGGATCGGCCGCAGCCTCCTCCGAGCTGAAAAGTACGGCGAGGCGATGAGCAATGCGACTAGAGCGCTGGAGCTCGCGCGTGGCGTCGATGCTCGTCCTGGGCTCGAGGCCGAAGCGCTGTATCAGATCGGCCGCGTTCGCCACCAGCGCGGCGAGGAGGACGCTGCTCGACGCCTCCTACGGCAATCGATCTCACTACCCAAAGCCCCGGCGGCGGCTTGGTTCTACCTCGGGGAGTCATTGTCCCAGGACAACTCGCCGGCTGCCCGAGACGCCTATGAGCGGTACTTGCAGCGCAAGCCCAATGGACAACTGTCCGACCGGGCCCGCCGCGCGATTCAGTAGTACACTCCCGCCATGGCGAAGAAGAAGAACGAGGGGCGAGAGGCTCGCAAGGAGCGCGCGAAAGCTGCCAAGGAGGCCAGGCGCCAGGCTGAGGCGCAAGCCTTGAAGACCCGACAACGCTGGCGTCTCGCGTCAATTGCTGTGGCAGCCTTGAGCGTGGCGATTGCAGCTTTGTCCTATTGGGTTTTGGATGACAGGAGGCTCGTCGGTGCGTCGCTCTTGGTCGGTGGCGTCCTGTTCCTTTTGCTGGCGCTCGGGTCACTGGGTGCTGGCGTCAAACCACGTGACAGGCGCACTGCGGGCTCTATCGATTTCGGCAAGCGGGACTGAGGGGAGTCCGTGGACGAAGCGCAATCGAAGCGGTGGGAGGCAGCGGAAGAGGGCATGGAGCTGCTTCACGCGGGGGACGTCGAACAGGCCGTCACCGAGCTCTTGCGCGTCACGCAAGAGGACCCCGAGAACGAATATGCGTTTCAGTTCCTCGGTCACGCCTACTTCGAGAGGGAAGCTTACCCC
>JBFICQ010000313.1:0-3429 GCA_041581895.1 Polyangiales bacterium
CGACCCGAACGGCATACGAGCAGAAGAGTATCTAAGCTTGCAGCTCGATCTTCATGCCGAGTACGGAGCTGGCGATGCGCTGTGGCTCTGGAAAGAGGAGTCCCAGGGCCGCTGGGGCCTTCACGACTTCGATGACGCAACCGGGGAGTGGAGCGAACGACCTGACACACGTCGAATCTTTTCAAGGCCCAAGCCAGAGGCGATCGCGGGGCAACCTCAAACTTGGCGCTACGACTCCAGCACCCGGACGCTCGAAGTCTGGTTCCGCGGTAGCGATGAGTTGGGCGCACCTAGCATCGTCTACATTCCGGAGGCGGAGGACTATGCCGCCGACTACGTCGTTCGCTGCGACGGCCTGCCAGTCGGCGTCGAAAGAGACTCTGCGACGGGGCAGGTCGAAGTTCCCTGCAACGGAGCCGGAGACCGCTACATTAGTGTTGCCCCGGCACCCTGAGCTGCCGCAACCGAAGCCCGTTCACGACCTTGGCTCAGCCGGCCGCTCGCGCAGGGCGGAATGGGCGGCGCTGAGGCGGGCGACGGGGATTCGGTACGGCGAGCAGCTCACATAGTTGAGGCCGAGGCGGTCGCAAATGGCGATCGATGCAGGGTCACCGCCATGCTCGCCGCACACTCCGGTCCCGATATCCGGGCGCGTTTTGCGGGCCTCGGCGATCGCCAGACGCATGATCTTGCCCACGCCTTCTTCATCGAGCGTGGCGAATGGATTCGCTGGAAGAATGCCATCGGCCAAGTAGCGATTGAGAAAGCCGGACTCGGCGTCGTCGCGACTCATGGCGAACGTGGTTTGAGTGAGGTCGTTGGTTCCAAAGGAAAGGAACTCGGCGTGCTCGGCGAACTGATCCGCAGTCAGTGCAGCCCTCGGCACCTCGACCATCGTGCCGAACTCGTACTTCACCTCGATGTCTTGCTCTTGCATGACCTCGCGAGCCTCTGCCTCGAGAACGATGCGCTGCTGGCGAAGCTCGTTTGCATGACTCGTGAGCGGAATCATGATTTCCGGAATCGCGGTAACGCCGTCTCTTGCAACCTCGCAGGCGGCCTCGAAGACAGCCCTCACCTGCATTCTGGTGAGCTCCGGAATCAAGATGCCGAGACGGACTCCGCGTAGCCCGAGCATTGGGTTGGCCTCCCGCATTGAACCAACCTGCTGAAGCATCGTCTGGGTTTCCGCGAGCTTTTCGGTGAGCTCTTCGACCTCGGCAAGGCTTCGGGCGTGGGTCGCACGGATGTGAAGGTCGGCGAGCTGACGCGTGAGGTCCTCGAAGCTCGGCAAGAATTCGTGAAGTGGCGGGTCGATGAGGCGGATGACGACCGGAAGACCGTCCATGGCTTTGAACAAGCCGATGAAATCGGCCCTTTGAAACGGTAGCAGAGCCTGCACGGCCTCCCTTCGTTCCGCTGGCGACCGAGTCGTGATCAGGCGTTGTACGATCGGCAATCGCTCCGGCTCGAAGAACATGTGCTCGGTGCGGCAGAGGCCGATGCCTTCTGCTCCGTACCTTCGAGCGCGCTCCGCGTCTTCCGGATAGTCGGCGTTGGCGCGAACGCTCAGTCGCCGAAACTCGTCGGCCCACGTCATCAGCTTCGAGAGCCAGGCGTCCCGCATGTCAGGAACGACGGTCTCGAGCTCACCGACGAAAACCTCACCGGTCGTCCCATCCACGGAAATCCACTCACCTTCGTGCACTTGGACACCGCTTGCTTCCATGGTGCGCGTCCGAAGATCGATGCTGATTTCGGAAGCGCCGACTACGGCGGGTTTCCCGAACTGGCGTGCGACGAGAGCCGCGTGGCTGGTGCGGCCTCCGCTCGAGGTCAAAATGCCCTCCGCGGCGAGCATGCCGTGCACGTCATCGGGTTTCGTTTCGGGGCGAACCAGCAACACCTGACGCTTCTCGCTCTTAGCCCATCGCTCCGCGAGATCGGCATCGAACGCGACGACGCCGGTCGCCGCGCCCGGTGAGACGTTCAAGCCATGCGCGATCACGTCATGCCCTGCTTTCGCCTCCAGCGAGAACTGCGGATGCAGGAAGAACTCGACTTGTGTCGGCTCGACCCGCAAAACCGCCTCCTCGCGACTCAATAGCCCTTCCTCAGCCATCTCGACTGCAATGCGGACCGCCGCCTGGGCGGTGCGCTTGCCCGTCCGAGTCTGCAAGATCCAAAGCTCACCGCGCTCCACGGTGAACTCCATGTCTTGCATCTCGCGGTAGTGGTGCTCGAGTCGCCGCGCGATTCCTTCGAACTGTGTGTACACCGTGGGCATTTCAGTCGAGAGCTGCCGCAGTGGCTTCGTAGGGCGAATCCCCGCAACGACATCCTCGCCCTGTGAGTCGGTGAGATAATCCCCCTCGAGGGCATTTTCGCCGGTTGTGGCATTTCGGGACATCGCCACACCACTCGCCGATCCTTTGCCGAGGTTTCCGTACACCATCGTGACTACGTTCACAGCCGTTCCGAGATCATGCGGGATCTTGGCAGCGTTGCGATAGTCGCGTGCGCGTTTCCCATTCCAGCTGTCGAACACGGCCTGCATTGCCATTCTTAGCTGGTCTTCTGCATTGGTCGGAAACTCGATGCGCGCATGCCTTCGGACGATTCCCTTGAACTCGTCGACGATCATCCGGAAGTCGTCTCCAGTAAGGTCGCCGTCGCTCTTGACTCCGGAGCGCTCGCGCTGGCTCGCAAGCGCATCCTCGAAGGGCTCGTCTCGCACACCCAAGACGACCGTGCCGAACATCTGGATCAACCGCCGGTAGGAATCGAAGGCAAAGCGCTCGTTGTCCGTGAGCCGAATCATCCCGTTCGTGACTTCATCGTTGAGACCAATATCGAGAACCGTGTCCATCATGCCCGGCATCGAGAACTTCGCGCCTGAACGACACGACACCAAAAGAGGGCTTTCCGGATCGCCGAAACGCTTGCCGGTGTTTCGCTCCATGCTTCGGAGCGCGGCCAACACCTGCTCCCACAGACCGTCGGGGAGCTTGCCGCCCGCGGCGAGATACGCGTTGCAGGCCTCGGTGGTGATCGTAAAGCCTGGAGGGACGGGGACGCCGAGCCGTATCATTTCCGCGAGGTTGGCGCCCTTTCCGCCGAGCAGACTGCGGACCCGATCCCAATCGCCACCGGATATCGCCTCCGCCTGGTCGAGCTCGTCGAGCGCATACACCCACTTTGTCGTCATAGGCCTCCGACGCTCACGCACGCGCGCGGCGTTGGTACCGCTTAGCCAAAGGACGCGCGTGGCGCAACGGTGCGGCGATGTCGGTATCCACTAGGCCCGTCGGCGTCCGAATTCATCGGTTAGAGTTTGTCTGCGCTCGCCAAAAGGGCGGGATGCTCGAAAAGCACGGTGCCGTCCGGCCTCACGAAGGGCTGGAGCTCTTTTTCCGCCTCCGAGACGAG
>JBFICQ010000314.1:0-3420 GCA_041581895.1 Polyangiales bacterium
CGACTACTACAAGTTCCTCGACAAGTTCGTCGACGCCGTATGGACCCGGTGGCCCGATGCGGTGATTCAATGGGAAGACCTTTCGAAGACAGCCGCGTTCAGCGTGTTGGAAAGGTATCGAAACCGAGGGCCTTCTTTCAACGACGACATTCAGGGCACCGGAGCTGTAGCGCTTGCCGGAATTCTCGCCGCCTGCCATCTGCGCAACGAGAAGCTTACCGACGAGATCTTCGTTATTCACGGCGCCGGCGCCGGTGGGATCGGCGTGGCTTGGGCCATTCGCGAAGGTCTGGTCCATGCTGGGCTCTCCGAATCCGAGGCAAGGGCACGGGTATTCGTCCTCGATTCGAAAGGTCTTTTGCTAGAGGACCGCAACATGGAGGAGTACAAACGATACTACGCGCACGACAGAACGAAAATCGCTGGCTGGAAGTTCGAAGGCGATGCACCCGACCTGGTCGAAACCATTCGAAATGCCAAGGCCACGGTGCTACTCGGGCTGTCTGGTCGCCCTGGCGCGTTCGACGAAGCGGTGGTTCGGGCGATGGCCGACAATCACAAATGGCCGATCATCTTTCCGCTCTCGAACCCGACCAGCTCGGCGGAGGCGAAGCCGGAGGACATCTTCCGATGGACCGAAGGGCAGGCGATCGTGGCGACTGGGAGCCCCTTTGAGCCGGTTCGCATGGGCGGTGTGACCCATCCGATCGGGCAAGGCAACAACGCGTTCATCTTTCCGGGCCTCGGCTTCGGAGCGATCTTGAGCGACGCCAAGGTCATCACCGATGGAATGGTACTCGAGGCCGCCCGAGCCCTTGCTGAGTACACCATCGAGAAATACGTCGAGGGCGGTTTGATCTATCCACCTGTCAGCGACCTCCAAGAAACCTCGATTCGAGTGGCAACCCGCGTCTGCCAGCAAGCGATCCGAGATCAGGTCGCCCGGCGCGAGAACATTCCAGAAGACGTCGAAGCCTTCGTTCGAGAGCGGTTCTGGCACCCCGTCTACCTCCCTTTCGTCCGCGGCAAGCTCGACTAGACACGACAAGGTCCTTTTTCAGGGCGTCGAGTCGTGAGACGCTCTGGCGATGGACATTGCGATTGCCCTCTTCGAGCAGGTTACCGCGCTCGATGCGGTGGGGCCCTACGAGGTGTTGCAGCGGCTTCCTGACTCCCAACTGAAGTTCGTAGGCCACGAGAAGGGTGAGGTGAGAACCGACAACGGGTTCCTAGGGCTGACGGTAGACCATACGTTCGACGAGCTTCCCAGCCCGCAGATCCTCCTCGTGCCTGGAGGCATTGGAACGCGCGCGCTCATCCGTGACGAGGTGATTCTCGACTGGATTCGGAAGGCACACGAGACTTCGATCTACACGACGTCGGTTTGCACGGGGTCGTTGCTTCTCGCGGCAGCCGGGATTTTGAACGGCCTGCAAGCGACGACTCACTTCTCCGCGCGGCAGATACTGACCAAGTACGGCGCCACGCCGGTCGAAGACCGGGTCGTTCACCAAGGTAAGATCGTCACCGCGGCCGGCGTGTCGAGTGGAATCGACATGGCGCTCGAGCTGGCCGAACGGCTGACCGACGCGAACACGGCCAAGGCGCTTCAGCTCATGATCGAATACGACCCCCAGCCGCCTCACGACGCAGGTGCCCTCCACAAGGTGGACGCCGCCGTCCTGGCACGGGTGCAAGAGCTCGCGGCGCTCCGAAACTGAGCTTCGCAAACCAACTAGGAAAGCGCGCCGCCGTCGGCTCGAATCTCCGTGCCGTTGATGTATCGCGCGTCGTCGGAGGCGAGAAAGGCGATGACCGAAGCGGCATGCGTGGGCTTGGCGAAGCCCACGAAAGGCATCGCGCCTTTGAGCAGATCCATATCGGCACCCTCTGGAGCCTGGAAGTCGCCGTGAAGCGCCGTCGCAATGCCCCCCGGAACAACGCAGTTCGCGCGGAGGCCTTGCTTCACGTACTCCTGATAGAGAGACCGAGTCATCGAGATGATTCCGCCTTTCGAAGCCGCGTACGCGCTCATCCAAGGGTGGCTTCCCAGTGCCGAGGTGGACGAACAGTTCACGATCGCGCTGAAGCGGTTCTTGAGGAGGTGGGGCAAAGCGGCGTGATTGACGTAGAACGTTCCATTCAGATTGACGTCGATGATTTGGTGCCACTGCTCGAATGTCATTTCGTGCGTGTGATACGTTCGCAAGATACCCGCGCAGTGACAGAGGGTATCGAAGCCCCCCATATCGGCCGCAGCCTGGTCGATGATTGCTTTGACGCGCGGACCATCGGCGACGTTGCATTCGTACGACCAAGCTTTCACCCCGAGGCCTTCGGCGACCTTCCTGGTGACCGCAAGACCTTCGGCATTGATGTCGATCAGGGCGACGTTGCCGCCCTCTTCGGCGATGCGCTGCGCTGTGGCCTGGCCGATACCGGAAGCCGCGCCGGTGATCACTACGTTCTTGCCTTCAAACCTTTTCATTCCTATTTCTCGCTCGTTTTTTAGTAACCGTTAAGCTCCGCCCACCGCCGCCTATGCTGCGAGGGCTCCCCAAAGGTCACGTATGTTGCCTGTGCACGCTTGATGTAAAGCCCGATGTCGTGCTCATCGGTCATGCCGATTCCACCGTGCATCTGAATCGCTTCCTTTGCGACGTGAAGAAAGGTCTCGGACGCGAGGCCCTTGGCGAGAGCCGCGAAACGAGGCACCTCTTCTGGTTGCTGGTCGATCACGCGCGCTCCGGCCAATACGACCGACCGCAGGAGCGCGATCTCGACATAAAGGGCCACCGCCCGATGCTGAAGCGCCTGGAACGAACCGATCGGTGCGTCGAATTGCTCGCGTTCCTTCAGGTAGGCCAAAGTGTCCGCAAAAGCCTGCTCGGATGCCCCAAGCATGTGGGCTGCAAGTCCGATGGCGGCTCGATCAAATACCAATTGAAGGAGCGCAGTGCCCTTCCCGAGCTCACCGACCATCGAGTCCAGCGGCACGGTTACACCCTCGAATCGAAGGATTGCGGCGCCCTGGCCGTCGATGCGGACCTGTCGGGTCGTCGTCAGGCCCTTGGCCCCTGCGTCGATCAAGAACAACGTCGGCGCCCCGCCGCCGGTGGCAGCTGAAACGATGATCGCATCTGCGAGGTGGCCGTCGAGCACCTGGATCTTCTCACCGGTGATCTCGAAACCGTCCTCACAAGGACGGGCGACGGTCTCGACTCGATGCAAGTCTCGTGAGCCTCGCTCTTCGTAGGCGAGCGAAACGAGCTTCTCGCCTGCCGAAATACCCGAAAGCAGCGCCTTTTTTTGTGCTTCCGTGCCACCGAGCAAAAGCGCTTGGGCTCCCAGCAGGAGCGTCGACACGAAAGGCTCCGGCATGAGCTCGCGGCCAGTCTCCTCGAGCAGGATGCAGAGATC
>JBFICQ010000315.1:0-3414 GCA_041581895.1 Polyangiales bacterium
GGTGATCGCGCGGTATTGTGCGGAAATTCCCAGAGTTGCTGGGGCTCCAGGCTGTGGGTGGCGGTTAGCGGCTGACGCCGAGCGCGTCCAGGGTCTCGATCGTGATCTGCCCGGCGGTCAGACCTTTGGCGCGTTGGAACTCCTCGAGCGCTGCCATGGTTCGGGCGTCGAGCCGGCCGGTCTTCGCAACTTGATAGTCGTTTTTGCGAAGCGCCTGCTGAATCGACGCGATGGTGCTGCGATCGGCATTGGTCTCACAGAGGATCGCCTTCCACTGCATGCTCCCGTCGGCGACCTTCACCTTGCGCGTGATCTCGCGGGTCTCCGCCGGGATGTCGATCGTGCGCGTGCTCGGTGGCTCGACCATCACGTACTTCCGAATGGTTTGATACTTCGCCGGGATGGTGACCGATTTGGTCGTCGCAGGCTCTTTCAACACGAGCTTTGAAATCGTTCTGTACTCCGCCGGGATCTCTTGCTTCACGACCCGCGGGGGTTCGACGAGCACTCGTTTGCGGACCGTCTTGTAGGTCGGTTTGATCGCTATCTTCTTGGTCGTGGCCGGCGAGACGAGGACCCTCTTCTTCATCGTCTTGTAGACGGGCGGGACCTCGACCAGGCACATGATCTCCCCAGTCGCATTGTCGACGCGCTGGTAGGCGCCTTTCCCCCTCTTCCAGGTGGTGTAGCCGGCTTTCACCAAGATCTTCTCCTCGACGATGTCGTACTTGGCGGGAACGGAGACCAGCTTGTCACCGCCCTCGTTGATCGCGACCTTCTCGGTTCGCCATTCGTACTTGGCTGGGATGACCTTGATCTTCTCGCCCGCTTCTTTGATCAGGACCTTCTCGGTGACTCTTTCGTATTGGGCGGGTTGTGGGATGAGCTTTTCGCCCTGTTCCTGAATGGCGATCTTTTCGGTGCGCCATTCGTACTTGGCCGGAATGGTTTCGATACGCTCGCTGGCTTCCCGAACCTGAACGGTTTCGGACTGGTCTTCGTAGGATGCCGGAACCCACAAGCGCGCATAACATTCGCCTGGCTTTGCGGGCGGCAGGTCTGCGCTCGCTCCGGCCTGGGCTTTTGCATCTTGCGCCTTGGCTGGGTGGTCGAGCTCGATGACCAATCCATATGCCAGTGCACAAACACTGCCGATGACGATGGAGGTTGCAAGGAGTCGCTTCATAGTTGTGACCTTTCTCAAATGAAACCGGGTACCCGAGACCCGGGAGGGTGAGCGGTAACACGGGCACCGATCGGCAACAACCGATTTCTCATGCGGTGCGCGCAATGCCGCGGGAGCGTTTTTTCACACTCGATAATGGTCGAAAACGGTCGGCAAGCGGCGCCGATCAGGCCAGCTCGACAGACCTGGCGGGACGGGATTTACCAGGAGCTGCCTCTCGCGCCGGCTTTCCGCGAATGAAGAACCGCGCCTTGCCAAAGCCGCCATCGATCCAGGAATTCCCCTCTTTTGAAAAGTACTTCGGCGAGCCGATGTCCAAGTCCTTGCCCGGCATCGCGCCGTGGCCCGTTGCGCCGGCAGCGCCACTACCAAAGACAATCGCCCAATTCCCCGGAGGTAGATGAAAGTTGGCGGGAATAGTGACCTCACCGGAGTCTTGCGGTCCGACGAAGGTGGTCACGAAGATCGCATCGTCGATGTTGGGAGGGCTCGGCGGAAGCGAGCTCTCGACCGCGAAGATCGCGACGAAGAGATTGCCGGGCACGAGCTGGGTGACGTGGCCTCCGATTGCCGAGACCTCGATCGGCTCGGTCGTCGTGAATCGCACACCCAGCCACTGGTTCGCGCTGAGCGTGAAGCCCTGGTCTTGACCGGCGACGCCGAGCTTTGCCGATTCGAAGATCGCTCCCTGGTTTGCTGCCCCTGCGTGCCCCAAAACAGCGGACAACCCGATGACCAGGCTGGACGCACAAAACAGCCGTTTCCCCCGCATACGCTCCCCCATGCAGGTCACAATAGCAACGGAATATTCCTATTTCAACGCAAACGCGGCTCGACCTGTCCCGACGTTCAGCGGGCGTTCAGCCACAGTTCCGTGTGGCGCTACCCGTGATCTGCCTGGGCGCGCTGCAGGACAGGCTCCATGTGGGGCGAGCCCGATGTCGTATCTGAGTGAGCTAGGTGAGCTACGCGATCCGAACCGCCGGCGGCTCCTCTTCGACCGTCTCGCTCTTTCGGCCCTTCTGCCTTTCGCTCAGGATTTCGTCCATCGACTTCGGGCGAAGGTCCTCTGCAGTAAACGGTAGCGGGTCCACTCCACGTTCGATCCACGTGTGCTTGCCCGCAAGCAGCTCTTGACCGATCCGAGTCGCGCGCGCGTCGTCGTTTCGCCATAGCTGACGGAACAACGCGTCGATGTTTCGCCGCGTTTGCCGTGCGAAGAAGTCCGCGAGGTCTACCGCCCGCGCCGCGTCTTCGAAGCCTTCTTGCTGAAGCTTGTGCGCATGGCGAATTGTCGAGGCCAGCGCAAAGATCTCGAGGCCGATGTCGACAACTCGGAAGAGGAAGCCTTGACGGCGCTCGAGACCCGGGCCGAAGCGAGCCATTCCATGGAAGGTGTTTCGCGCCAACCGCGCCGAGGCACGCGCGGCGTAGCGAAGATGCTTCGCCAACTTCCCGTAGCGCGAGAAGCTCGGCCAGAAGCTCCAACGAAGCCAACGGGTTGGATACCACCACGAGTAGAACGCGATGATCTTCGGCAGGGCGCCGAGGCGTTGTCCAATGCTTGCATCGGGGTCGACCAGCTTGCCGGAAACTTGCAGGTGCTTGTCGACGGCCTCGCGGGCGATGAAGAGATGCATGATCTCGCTCGAGCCCTCGAAGATCAGGTTGATGCGGTTGTCGCGAACTATACGCTCGATTCCGATGCCGGGCTCCCCGCGCGCCTCGAGCGAGCGTTCGGTCTCGTAGCCACGGCCGCCTCGGATCTGCAAAGTCTCGTCGGAGAGCCTCCAGTTCCGAACGGTGTTCCATTCCTTTGCTGCTGCCGCTTCGAGACGGATGTCGACACCCTTCATGTCGGCGAGCTCGCCCACTACGTAGGCAATCGACTCCATGGCAAAAGTGGACGCGAGAATGTGAGCGTTTTTGTGCGCGACGGCCTCGTGCTTTCCGACCGGGACACCCCATTGAATGCGGGCGTTCGACCATTTGCGCACGACCTCGACGAAACGCTTTCCCGACCCCGCGGTCGCTGCCGGTAGGCTGAGCCGCCCTGTGTTCAGCGTCACGAGGGCGATCTTCAACCCGTCGCCATCGTTCCCGATCCGGTTCTCCTTCGGAACCTTGACGTTGTCGAAGCTGATCACACCGTTGGCGAGTGCGCGAAGCCCCATGAAATGGCAGCGGTGATCGACGCTGACCCCGGGCCAGTCCATTTCTACCACGAA
>JBFICQ010000316.1:0-3413 GCA_041581895.1 Polyangiales bacterium
CACGCGATCGTGGACGACGACCTCGAGCGAATCGCCTCGCTCATCCGTCGCTTTTCGGAAACGCATCAGATCGTCGTTGCCACCGGGGGTCTCGGTCCGACCAGTGACGACTTGACGACTGCGGCGGCGGCGAAGGCGGCTGGGGTCGGGCTCGTTCGCGACGAAAGCGTCGTCGAGGGGATTCGTCGGAAGTTCGAGGCCTTTGGGCGGGTGATGCCCGAATCGAACGCCAAACAAGGCGACTTCCCCGAAGGCGCCGAAATTCTCTCAAATCCCGTGGGGACGGCGCCAGGTTTTGCGATCCGCCTCGGCAACGCGCGCCTGTTTTTCGTGCCTGGCGTGCCGCGCGAAATGAAGCACATCTTCGCGGAGTCAATCCGACCTGGAATTGCAGGGCTTGCCGAACGGCGCACGCATCAGATCCATATCCGAACGTTCGGAATGACTGAGTCGGGGGTGGCTCAGGCGCTGCAGGGGCTCCAAGAGGCGCATCCTGGGCTGACTCTCGGCTTCCGTGCGCACTTCCCGGAGATCGAGGTCAAGGTGCACGTGCGATCGGGGTCGGCTGTCGAAGCGGAGCGGGAGGCGGAAGCGATCGCCGAGAAGGTCCGTGGTCTGCTCGGTCAGGCCGTATTCGGGGGCAGAGACGATACCTTTGCTGCCGTCGTGGGCAAAGCGCTTCGCGACCAAGGAAAAAAGCTCGCCGTCGCGGAATCCTGCAGCGGCGGGCAGGTCGGTGCCATGCTTACTCAGGTGCCGGGGAGCTCCGACTACCTGCTTCTAGATGCGGTCGTCTACTCGAACTCGGCGAAGGAGAAGGTGTTGGGCCTGAGCTCGGAGGTATTGCGTGCGCATGGGGCGGTCAGCTCTGAAGCCGCCGCGGCGATGGCGGAAGGGGTGCTGCGGATCGCCGACGCGGACATCGGCGTTTCGATCACGGGCATCGCTGGACCGGGGGGTGGGACCGACGACAAGCCGGTGGGAACGGTATGGTTTGGTTTGGCACGACGCGGCGAGCCCACGATCACCCGACACCGCAAGTTCCCCTGGGGACGCGACCGCGTTCAAACGGTCTCGGCCTATGTGGCTCTCGAGCTCGTCCGCCGGGCCACGCTCGGGCGGGACCTCGATCTCGGAGAGCGGTGATCCACCGTCGTGCTAGACCTCGCACAGGGGAGCTTCGCGCGAACTTGACGTCTGTGACGAAGCCGACTAAACGGTTGTTCAGTAGGACGATCCAGCAGGAGGAACCCACGCCATGGCCGACTCGAACCGCGAAAAAGCCCTCAATCTCGCTCTTGGAACTATCGAGAAGGCCTACGGAAAAGGCTCGATCATGCGTCTGGGCGACGCCGACGCCAAAGTCGAGGTTCCAGTCATTCCGACCGGTGCAATCTCGCTCGACCTCGCGCTCGGGATCGGAGGGTATCCACGAGGCCGGATCGTCGAGATCTACGGTCCCGAGTCGAGCGGCAAGACGACTCTGACCCTCCACGCGATCGCCGAATGCCAGAAGAAGGGGGGCGTCGCGGCCTTCATCGACGCCGAGCACGCCCTCGACCCGTCCTATGCCCGGAAGGTGGGGGTCAATGTCGATGAGCTTCTGGTGAGCCAGCCCGACCACGGTGAGCAGGCCCTCGAGATCGCCGATACCCTGGTTCGGTCCGGAGCGGTGGACGTCATCGTTATCGACTCGGTGGCGGCTCTCGTTCCGCGCGCCGAAATCGAGGGCGAGATGGGAGACAGCCACGTAGGCCTTCAGGCTCGCCTGATGAGCCAAGCGCTCCGAAAGCTCACCGGCACAGTGCAAAAGAGCAGCACGACCCTTTTCTTCATCAACCAGATCCGCATGAAAATCGGCGTGATGTTTGGGAGCCCCGAGACCACGACTGGTGGCAATGCGCTCAAGTTCTACGCATCGCAACGGCTCGACATCCGTCGCATCGGGACGATCAAGGTCGGCGATGCCGCAGTCGGAAACCGCTGCAGGGTCAAGGTCGTCAAGAACAAGCTCGCGCCGCCTTTTCGGCTTTGTGAGTTCGACATCCTGTTCGGCAAGGGCATCAGCCGCACCGGCGACGTCCTCGACTTGGGCGTCGAAGCCAGCATCATCAACAAGTCGGGCGCTTGGTACAGTTGCGGTGACGAGCGAATCGGGCAAGGGCGCGACAATGCGCGCACCTTTCTCGAAGAGCATCCCGACATGCTCGCTCAGATCGAGCGAAAGCTTCTCCAAAAGCACGGTCTCCTCAAAGAAGACACCCCTGCGGAGCCCCAAGCTGCCCAAGGCGCGAACGACAAAACGAGCCCTGCATCGCCCGCCAAGGGCAGTGCGGGCAAGCGTCCGCGCCCCAACTGACCCCGGCCCGGAACATCCCTTCAGGCCTGCCCCCAAATAGGAGCTAAGTTCCTGAAATCACACAGAGATACTGCAAAACAGGTGTTGACTGCGGCGCCTGGTTTTGCTATATAAATCACGTGCATGTAGTTCTTTGCACACCAGACGACAGCCCGTTTGCGACCCGCGCGAGAGGCGCGGGTTTCGTCGTTTGAACCCCTTTGAAGGAGGGTGATTTGATGAGCTTCAGCATTGGCGACAAGGCGGTGCATCCTGCCCACGGCGTTGGCGAGATCACGCAGATCGAGGAGCGCACGATTGGCAGCAACAAAATCGATTTCTACATCCTCAAGCTCGTGAACGGAAAGACGGGCACGATCCGGGTCGCACTGAATGCGGTGGATCGCGTGGGCCTCCGCCAAGTGATGTCCCGTAGGGCTGCCAAGACCGTCCTCGAGGAGCTCCGAAAGGATGAGATGGCGGTTACATCGCAGCCGTGGAACCGCCGGTACCGCGAGTACACCGAGATGCTGAAGAGCGGGTCTCCGATCGAGGTTGCGAAGGTCCTTCGTGACCTCTCCAAGGTGCGCTCCGACAAAGGAGAGCTGAGCTACGGCGAAAAGAAGCTCATGGAGCAAGCCCGCAAGCTCTTGATCACCGAGATGGCGCTCGCCCGTCGCGTCCGCGAAAAGACCATCGAGCGCGATATCGACAAAATCCTGAACTGACCGACCCGTCGTCAGCGCGACGCTTTTTCGTCGTGGCCCGACCGCGAGAAACGGCCGGATAGGACCCTGAGCAGGTCTCGGAGCGAGACTTTTCGCAGGGCAAGCCCAACCAACAAGTGATAGACGACATCCCCGGCCTCGGAAGCCACCCGGTCGTCGGGTTCGCCGATCAAGGCCTGGCCTAACTCCTCGGCTTCTTCGCGAACCTTGGCGTCGATCTTGGTCGGCCCCGCGTCGAGAAGCGATTTGGTGTAGCTCCGGTCGGCGGTTGAGTCGCGGCGTTCCCGGAGGATGCGCTCGAGCCGCAACAGCGTCGGGGCGGCACCGGTGCTCGACCCCTCGATGAC
>JBFICQ010000317.1:0-3401 GCA_041581895.1 Polyangiales bacterium
CGAGGCGCGCTTCTGATCGATGAATGTCGCGCAGGACTTCGTTGATGTCGGTGTTCTCCGTCTCGATATCCGAGATGCTTGCCAACATTAAGTACATCGGCACGACGACTGACATGACGACAAACACGGAACCCATCAAGACGAGCAGACGCCTCTCGCGCTGATTCAAGGTATCGAACCAGCCGCGCAGGTTGTCAAAAGCGTCGCCGAAAGCCATTTCAGCCTCCCTCCCCGGCGGTTGTGGGGCTACTGGGGCAGTCGATCTTGACGACTACCTTGTAGTCCTTGCGGTCTTCGGCGGCGGTCGAAATGGAGCCCTTTTCGACCTCGGCGAAGCAGCGATGGGTCTGAAGCTCGTCGACGATGCGATCGCGCTCCGCAATCGACCCTACCGTTCCTTGTATTTCGAAGCGGCCGCTGTCGCCGTCGTCGTCGATCTCGATGAGAAGCCGGCGCGTGTCGTGCTGGATCTCGACGGGGATGCTCTCGGAAATCGCCTCCAAGACGTCATACGCGTCGAATCGGGGCAATGGGTCATCCACCCTCGGTCCCGCGGTCAGGAGCTCTCGAGCGTGCAGGGCGCTCCGCGTTTCCTCCCCGAAAAGGTCTTCGCTGACCGAGGCGAGCTTCTCTACGAGTTGCTCGTTTTCGGCCCTGGCGACTCGATAGCGAGCCAGCAGGGAGACACCGAACGAAAGCATGACGGCTGCGGCGCAGATCGCGATCAACCGGAGGTTCTTGCGAATCTGACCCGCCCCGGCCTTCGATGCGAACTCGCCGCGGCGGAGGTCGAGCTTCTTTTTTCTCATGGTAGCGCGCGCCGCCAATGCTGCCGCCCTTGCGAACTTCGGCACGCTTTCTTCGTCGGCGCCGAGCGCCGAGGGGAGAGGAACGACACCGCATTCGATACCGATTTGGCTAGAAAGCCACCGCCTCGCGCTTTCCATGGGAGCGGTTTCGCCGGACAGCAAGATCAACTGGGGCTCTTCGGCACGTTGTGCCCGGTAGCTCGCGAGTGTGCGCTGGAGCGAGGAGCCGAGCTGTTCGCGTCGGCCGGACTCGACCAAGTCCATTCCGCCGGACACGGTACGCGCGAACGTGCACTCGCCGCGAGTCAAGACACAGAAGTCGGTAGTCTCGTGGCCTACGTCGATGACGAGTAGCGTTCGGTCTTGCATCGACTCGGGCAGCAGCGGTCCGAGCCCATCGAAGGCAGATGCGCCGACGGCCAGCTCCCTGGGGCTGACGCCTACGGCCTCTAGCTCGCGTAGCCGGCTTGCGACCATGTCGCGGGGAACGGCAACCGCCATGACCTGAACGTTCGTCGCATCGCGTCCCACGACTTGATAGTCGATGACTGCGTCCTCGACCTCGAATGGCAGCACCGATTCGAGCAAGCCCGGGAGCACCTCTGCAGCCTTCTTTTCGACGCCGGCCGGTAACTCGACCAAGCGGAGGGAGGCCGATTGTCCGTCAAACGCAGCGATGATCCGATCCGGGGCCCGTGCGCTTTCTCCAATGACCTCCCGTATCGCCGTTCGGAGCACCTCGGTGGTGGTTCCCGAAGCGTTCGAATGGGGCAGGACGGATTCGGCGTAGCGCTCCATCTCGAACCCGCGCAGCGTCGTCCGCAAGAATGCTCCTCGGACCGCCCGCGGTGTCACTTCTAGACCAAGAACCAACGACATCTCAATTCATCCGATAATAGTGGAAAACCCCCAAGCCCGGCATCCGTCCGGCATTGGGTGGTGGTGGGACCCATCGCGTGTGGAAGTTGACGACCGACTCGATTCGCACTTGGGAGTGCCCGACCTGTCCAGTCGCCGCAATCGTAAAAATCCGGGCCGCTGTGGCGAAAACCCGGCCCAGCGCTTCTCGTTGCGCATCGGTCAGCACCACGGGAGCGAATAGAAGCTCACTTTCCTCGCCCAAGAAGCCTCGCAACATGCCGTATAGGTCTTTCGCCCCGCTCTTGCCTTCCACAAAACCAATGAAGTCCGTAGGCTGAGTGAACAGAGGAATCGGAATCAACATCCGCACGGTGCTGAGAATTTGCGTGAACTTGATCGCCTCGAGTGGGTCGACGCAGAGTGTGGCCTCGGGAACCTCCGCGCAGAAGCGCGCAAGCAACACTTGAGGGCTGGCGTCGTTGACGTTGATCAGGCCGGATGCATAAATCGTGACGATGCGCGATTTCGGATCGTTTGGGATGGGCTCGACAAACGTCGCCCAGAAATCGTCGTTGAAGCCACGTACCAGCCGTAACTCTTGGATCGAATCGAGGGGTGCGTTCTTGTTGCGGTAGGAGTCCTCGTAGAGCTGATAGATCGAATCATCTTCGGTGCCGGTGCCTCCTGTGCGGGTCGTGGCGGCGCCGGGGTCGAAGTCGGTTCGCTGGATGTCGCGATCCCACCAGTCGATGACAGCGGAGACGAGATCTTGTCGAGTGGTGATGTTTCCTTGTTCGTCCTGTTTGGAAAACAGTGCGTCGTAGGGGTTGTCGGGTTGGTATCCACCGGTAAGCGAGAACAACTGCACTGCTACATTGTTGCGCGCCCGTTCACCATCGAGGAAAAGCGGGTCGTTCAAGTTAATCTTTCCGTTTTCGCTGACCACTAGGATGTCACAGGTCCCGGGAATTTCGTCTAAGCCGGTCGTGTCCCCGAAATCGATCCCGAGTTGTGTCAACGTGTCTCTCTGATCCTCTGGAGTGCAGAACGGCGAAAGCATCGCGTTCGCGAAGTCCCATACAGGAAGCTGCGGCGCTGCCCGCCCCGTCGCCGCCTGATAAAGCGGATTGACGAAGCGACGGATCTCGGGCTCTTTCGCGATCAGCAGCCTCGTCAGATTTGTTGCGCTTTTGGCCAAGTACTCGGCTTGGAGCGCATCGCGCTGCGCCGTCGAAACTGCAAAGGCAGTGCCTGTCGCTTGATGCATGTCCGCGAGCATCACCGCGAGAATCGCCACCGTGGTAATCGCGACGATGAGCGCGACTCCTTCTTTGGAGCGCTTTTGGCGTCTGGCGGCGGCTTGGGTCGTCATGGGTTGTAGTTCGCGTGGTTGAGTGCGTAGTTGATCGGGATCGAGGCCCGGGTGCCAAAGGACTGTGTCTTTCCGGGTCTATGAGGGTCTTTGACGGTGAGCCGAATTCGCACCTGTGCAGGTAATCGATTCGGTTGTCCGAATTGATCGTCCGTAGCCCAGTTTTCTACCCACTCGCTCAGGACCGGGTCGAAGTACTCGACGTTAAACTCCTGGACCCCCCTCACGAGGATCTGCGACTTGCCTCCCCGCCTCGGGTCCTCGTCGATGCGACTCTGCTCGCGGCGCGCCAGGACCTGCTCGCCGGGCTGATCCGGATCTTCGGTTACGAAATAACTGATCTCGTTTTGGTCGGACTC
>JBFICQ010000318.1:0-3382 GCA_041581895.1 Polyangiales bacterium
ACTGGATGCACAAGTCGGGATCCCAGACGGGGATTTCCAAAGCGATGTTTCGCTTTTCCCACTTGCTGGTTCCGACCGGCCAAGTTCCATCGACAGTAAAGGCGCTGACTGGCAACAGATCACCCTTACCGGCGAGCATGACCGCAGTGACTTGCTGGACGAAATCAGGAGCCTGTGCCGGCACCGACGGCGGCCGTTTGTGCTCAGACGTGACCTTGGCGGGCGCACGAACCTGGTGAAGGCTGTCGAGAGACCGATCCACCGCCTCAAAGTTGCGTGCGACCACAGCATGGCCTTTCGCACCGTACGTTTTTTCGATTGCCTTTTTGATTTGCGCGATCGCTTCTTTTCTGGGCAGCACTCCGGAAATCGCAAAGAAGCACGTTTGCATCAATGTATTGATTCGACGGCCAAGCTTGAGCTCATCGGCGAGCTTGTAGGCATCGATGACGTAGAACTGTAGCTCCTTTTCGAGGATCTCTTTCTGCACCTCCCGCGGTATCGCATCCCAGACTTCTTCGGGTGGATACGGTGCATTCAGCAGGAAGACGGCACCCTGCCCTGCGCACTCCAGGACGTTGTAACGCTCCAAGAACGCAAACTGATGGCAGGCAACGAAGCTTGCCTTGCGGATCAGGTATGCCGAACGAATGGGGTGCGGCCCGAAACGCAGGTGTGAAATCGTGATTGCGCCTGCCTTCTTCGAATCATAGACAAAATAGCCTTGCGCATGGTGGCCGGTTTGCTCGCCGATGATCTTGATCGCGTTCTTGTTCGCGCCCACGGTGCCGTCCGAACCCAGGCCAAAGAACACCGCACGCACCACATCGTCTGGCTCGATGTCGAGCTCGGAATCTACCGCCAAAGAGGTGTGGGTCACGTCATCCATGATGCCGACGGTGAAGTGATTGCGTGGCTTGGCGGCGTTCAGCTCATCGAGGACAGCCTTGACCATGGCTGGGGTAAATTCCTTCGAGGAAAGCCCGTAACGGCCTCCGATCACGAGCGGCTCCCCCTCAAACGGGAGCTTTCCCGTGGCTCGCAACTCGGCGAGCGCAGCTACCACATCCAGGTAGAGCGGCTCACCGATGGCTCCGGGCTCCTTGGTGCGGTCGAGGACGACCAGCTTACGCACGGTGGATGGGAGCGCAGCGGCAAAGGCGGATACCGAAAAGGGGCGGTAGAGCCTGACTTTGAGCACGCCTACCTTCTCGCCGCGGCCAGTCAGCCACCGCACCGTTTCTTCGGCGGTCTGTGTTCCCGATCCCATCAAGACCACCACCCGCTCGGCGTCGGGGGCGCCCACATAGTCAAAAAGCCCATATCGCCTTCCGGTGCGTTCGGCGAAACGATCCATTTCGCGCTGCACGATCTCGGGACAGGCCAGATAGAATTTGTTGCAAGCCTCGCGTGCCTGAAAGAAAATATCGGGGTTTTGCGCGGTTCCTCGAAGCTGCGGGTGATCAGGAGTGAGCCCTCGCGAGCGATGAGGCTCGACTCCTCCATCGCCGATTAGCCAACGCAAATCGTCATCGCCCAGGCACTCGATCTTCGCCACCTCATGCGAGGTCCTGAAGCCGTCAAAGAAATGCAGAAAAGGAACTCGCGAGCTTAGGGTCGACGCCTGGCCAATGGCGGCAAAATCGTGCGCTTCCTGCACCGACCCTGAGCAGAGCAGCGCAAAGCCCGTCTGCCGGCACGCCATGACGTCGGAGTGATCACAAAAGATCGACAAAGCATGAGTGGCCACGGTGCGTGCTGCGACGTGCATGCAAAATGCGTTCAGCTCGCCCGCGATCTTGTACATGTTGGGGATGAAGAGCAGCAGGCCCTGAGACGCGGTAAACGTCGTCGTCAAGGCACCCGCTTGGAGTGAGCCATGCACGGCACCCGCGGCGCCACCTTCAGACTGCATTTCGACGACCTTCGGCACGGTGCCCCAGATGTTGCACCTCCCCTGTACCGACCACTCATCGGACAACTCGCCCATCGCCGACGAAGGCGTAATGGGATAGATTGCGATGACCTCGTTGGTGCGGTGGGCCACCATGGCGACCGCCTCATTGCCGTCGACCGTCGTCGTGCGTTGTCTGGACAGACTATCCCCTTCTCTCTTGCGTTGTCGGGAGCATAATACATTCGCACCGACGCATCGAGACCGAGCTAAGCACAAACTAAGGCTGGTGCCGCGGCGGGCGAACGCGTATTCTAGCGGCCCAGATGGCCGAGACCTTCTACGAACGCTTGACCGCGCTCGACGCGATCTTTCTGGACCTTGAGAACGAGACCACTCCCATGCACGTGGGCGCGGCGCTCCTCTTCGATGCCAAGCCTCTGATGCTCGAACACGGCGGGCTCGATATAGAGCGCATCACCAAGTACACGCTGGCCGCGCTGGACACGATCCCGCGGTACCGGCAACGGCTGGCATGGGTGCCGGGGTTCGAGCACCCGGTCTGGATCGACGACCATCGATTCAACATCAACTTCCATCTGCGCCACACGAGGCTCCCGCTTCCCGGCGACGAGCGGATGCTCAAGCGCCTGGTGGGCAGGCTGTTCTCGCAGCGCCTCGACCGAAGCCGGCCGCTTTGGGAGTTCTGGATCGTCGAAGGCATTGAAAACGACCAGTTCGCGCTCGTCGCCAAGGCGCATCATTGCATGGTCGATGGCGTTGCAGGTGTTGGCCTCATCGAGGCATTGCTGCAAAGGTCGCCGGTCACGAGCGAGAGTGAGCCGAAGCCTTGGAAACCGCGTCCCGCTCCAAGCGGCGCAGAGCTTCTTCAGAACGAGGTCAAGCACCGCATCGACGGGCTCCGAAAGCTCTCGCACTTCGGGCCGCGCCTTCGTGAAAACCTCGGAGGCGTCATCGGGGTGCTCCGTTCGGGAATGAAGCCCGGTCCGAAAACCGTGTTCACGGCACCCAACATCAGCCCCTATCGTCGTTTCGACTGGGCCTCCTTCGACCTCGACGAGGTCAAGGCGGTCAAGAACACGCTTGGGGGTACCATCAACGATGTCGTAGTCGCCACGACGACCGGCACCATTCGCCGCTTCCTCGAGGCACGTGACACCAATGTCGACGCCATTCAGGGGTTTCGCGCGTTTCTCCCCGTCAACACCCGCAAGGCCGGCGGTGGGTCGACCGGAAACCAGGTCGCGATGCTCCTCGCAGAGCTACCGGTGTCCGAGCGCGATCCCATCGAACGACTAAAGAAGGTCATTGCCGTCACGACCGAGCTCAAGAGCGAGTCCAACCAAACGGCAGGCGCAGAGCTCCTCGAAGACGTGGCCGACCTCACGACCAAGCGCCTCATCTTGGAAATCTCGCGGGGCGCCATCAAGCGGCGCTCGTACAATGTCGTGGTGACCAACATCCCCG
>JBFICQ010000319.1:0-3377 GCA_041581895.1 Polyangiales bacterium
AACATCTTCCGCTTCAGCCAGGCGGGCTCCGAAGTGTCGGCGCTTCTGGGCCGCATGCCGAGCGCGGTCGGCTACCAGCCCACGCTGGCCACCGAGATGGGGAACCTGCAGGAGCGCATCACATCGACCACCAAGGGCTCCATCACCTCGGTCCAAGCGATTTACGTTCCGGCCGACGATTTGACCGACCCTGCCCCTGCGACGACCTTCGCCCACTTGGATGCGACGACCGTGTTGTCGCGTTCGATCGCGGAGCTCGGAATCTACCCGGCCGTGGACCCGCTCGACTCCACCTCCACGATGCTCGATCCGGGTGTTCTCGGCGAGCGGCACTACCGGGTCGCTCGTGGCGTGCAGGAGACCTTGCAGAGGTACAAAGACCTTCAGGATATCATCGCGATTCTGGGCATGGACGAGCTCAGCGAAGACGACCGCCTCGTCGTCGACCGAGCACGAAAGATCCAGCGATTCCTCTCGCAGCCGTTCTTCGTCGCCGAGCAGTTCACCGGCCTCAAAGGAGCGTACGTTGCGCTCGAGGACAGCATCGCGGGCTTCGAGGAGATCCTCGACGGCAAGCTCGACGACGTGCCGGAGCAGGACTTCTATCTCAAGGGCAACATCGACGAGGTCAAGGAAGCGTTCGCAAAGCGCTCTAAGGGCTGATCGATGGCCGCTACCGAACAGCTGCAACTCGACGTGGTTACCCCCGCGGGTTCCGTGCTTTCGGTCAAGGTCGACTCGGTTCAGGCGCCAAGCGTCGAGGGCGAGTTTGGGGTGCTCCCGAACCACCTTCCGCTCCTGGCGGCGTTGAAGTGCGGGCTGCTCGTTTGGGAAATCGAGGGCAAACGCAAGGTGGCTGCCATCGGGCCGGGTTTCGTGGAAGGTGGGCCCGACAAAGTGCTTCTGCTGACGGACCTCTACGCAACGCCGGAGCAGATCAAACCCGACAGCGTGAGACAAGAGCTCGCGAAAGCCGAAGAGGCGCTGAGACAGTTCGACGAGCTCTATGAAGGGCCGGAATACACCGAGCTCCAACGCAATGTCGATTGGGCGATCGCCCGGCTCGACGCGTACTCCGCTTCTCGCGCCGTCTAGGCGATAGCGTGGGGGCGGTGGGGCGGGACCAACCGAGGCCGAAGGCCGTCTAGTCTTCCGCTGCCCAGGCCTCGAGCGCGGCCTTCGCGGCGGCCTGCTCTGCGGCGAGTTTCGAGCGGCCTTCTCCCTGGGCGATTCGGCTGCCCTTGAGCTCGAGCGCGACGACGAATTGTCGCGCGTGGTCGGGGCCCTCGGTTCGAATTAGATCGTAGCTCGGTGTAGCGCCGAGCCGCGCTTGTGCCCATTCCTGGGCACGTGACTTGAAATCGCGGTGTCCCGGCTCGCCCGCATGAAGCCATGGCTCGAAAACCTGGCGGGCGACATCGACTGCCACGTCGATTCCTGCATCTTGGTAGATCGCGCCCATGCACGCTTCGAGGGTGCTCGACAAGAGCCGAGGTTTCTTGCGGCCCCCTGACTTTTCCTCCCCTTTCCCCAAGCGCATCGCGGGCCCCAAACCAACGCTGTTGGCGATCGCCGCTAGTCCTTTTTCGCTGACCAAATCTGCCCGCCTCTGGGTGAGCTCGCCTTCGGCGGCATCTGGAAACTCCTCGCTGAGCAAGGACGCAACTGCGACCCCTACCACTGCATCGCCGAGAAACTCGAGACGTTCGTTGTCGTTCGGGGCGAGATCGGGTTGTTCGTTCTTGAAAGAACGGTGCGTGAGCGCGTCGCGTAGCAAGCTTTGATCGGAGAACTTGTAGCCAAGCTCATCACAGAGCTCCAGCGCCGGTGCGTCGAGCAGTGGCTCACGATCGGACATCTGGAAACGCTACCAGCTACGGCGTCGTCCGGCCATCGCTGGCTCACGTCGTGCTATACGACCCTCGTGGAGTTTCCGCCCCAGGAGTTGGAGACCACGAGACTTCGGCTTCGACGCCCTAGGATCGAGGACGCAGAAGCCGCGTTCACCTCCTACACGAGTGACGAAAGGATCACGCTCTATCTCACCTGGTCCGCCCACACCGATGTGGAACAAACGCGCGAGTACTTTCGACAGACCATCGACGCGTGGGACCTTCAGATCGGGCATCGGGTGTGGCTCATGGAGCGAAAACAGGATCGCACGCTGATTGGGACGATTGGCTGCACGGTGCACTTTCATCGGGTCGAGGTCGGCTTTGCGCTCGGGAGCCGCTTTTGGGGTCTCGGATACATGCCTGAAGCGCTTCAACGTGTCTGCGAAGCGGCGTTCGAGGACCCCCGAGTCCATCGCGTGCAGGCATTGTGCGACGAAGAAAACCGCCGCTCTTCGCGGGTCATGGAGAAGGTCGGAATGGAGCTCGAAGGAACGCTGAAAGCCTACGGCTACCATCCAAACCGCTCAGATGCTCCGCGTGACTGCTTGATGTACGCCATGACCCGCGGCGATTGAATCGACGATCGAAGCGGCTACACTCGCCCGTCGCATGCGCCTTTTGACCACCGTAAAGAAGGAAGAGGAAGCCAGAACGCTTGGCGACGCGCTCTACTCGGATGGCGTGCCGACAACGATCAAAGAGACGCGCGACGGAGAGTACGCCATCTGGGTGCAAGACGAAGATCGGATGGAACAGGCACGCGCATTCCTGAACGACTTCAACCCCGAATCGGCGCGCTTCGAGCAGATGGCGAAGCAAGCGCGTACGCAACGCCGCCAACAAGCAAAAGCCGATCAGAAGCTCAGAGAACGAACCGAAAAGATCCGGAGGCAGATCGAAGCACGCCAAAGCATGCGCCTTGGCCCGGTGACGGCGGTGCTGATGGCGGTTTGCGTGATCGTGTTCATCTACACGGGCATGGGCGAAAAGATGCAAGCGGTCACGCTCTTCACGTTTACCCCATGGGAGCTCGCGAGAGGGCGAGCATACCCAGGGGATGCGAGCGCGATCTGGCAAGGACAACCTTGGCGGCTGATCACCCCGATGTTTCTCCACTTCGGGTTCCTGCATATCTTGTTCAATCTCTGGTGGCTCAAAGATTTGGGCACGGCGATCGAGCGTGTGTTTTCGTCGCGCTACCTGCTGACTCTCGTGCTCAGCATCGCGGTGTTCTCGCACATCCTCGAGTACGCGATATCGGGCCCGCGCGTCTTCGGAGGGATGTCCGGGGTGGTGTACGGGCTCTTTGCGTTCATCTGGATTCGAGGCCGCCTCGACCCCAGCTTCCCCTACCGCATGCCCCCACAATTGGTGACGTTCATGCTGATCTGGCTGGCGCTCGGGTTCACGGGCTGGGTCGGCCCGATCGCAAACTGGGTGCACTCGGGTGGGCTTGCCGTCGGTGGGGTGTGGGGCGTTCTC
>JBFICQ010000320.1:0-3305 GCA_041581895.1 Polyangiales bacterium
CCCAAACGCCGCTTCGACGACCACGACCTCTTCACCGGGGTCGACCGTTTCGGACTCGAGGAGCTTGGTGCCATCGGGAAGATCGACATCGAACAGGTGAATCTTTCGGTACCTCGCTGCGATCGAGCCGTCGGCGCGCAGATAGACACAGGCGTTGTGCACTTTGCCCGCGACGTTGCTCTTCTCCCAGAAGCCACCGTAGACCACGTCGATGCCGAGGTCTTTGGCGATGCTTCGACAGGCGTTGAGGATGGGGCCGCCCTCCTCGAGCGATTCGGCGACCTCGAGCTTGCCGGCCTCGGGACCGAGGTAGGCGAAGCACTCCGGCACGACGACCAGTTCTGCGCCACGCGCGGCGGCCTCTGAAACGAGCGCCCGCACCGTGCTTAGGTTGGCCTCGACGTCGGCGGTAGACGTCATTTGAACGACGCCGGCCAGGCTGGGCTTCGACTGACTCAATGTGAAAACCTCCGCATCGATACGTTCATGAGCAACCCGAGCCCAATCATCGTCGAGAACAAGCTCGACCCACCATAGGAGAACAGCGGTAGGGTCATCCCGACCACCGGTAGGAGCCCCGATACCATCCCAAGATTGACCACTGTTTGCCAGAAGATCATGGCGCCGACGCCCACGGCCACAACTGCCCCGAACCGGTCTTTGGCCTGCGAGGCAATCCGAAGCGACCAGAGAATCAAGAACATGTACAGGCTGATCAGCAAGACCGCCCCAATGAAGCCGTGCTCCTCGGCCCACACCGGAAACGGAAAATCGGTGTGCTGGTCCGGGAGGAACCGAAAACGGGTTTGTGTGCCCTGGGTGAAGCCCTTTCCAGCCAAGCCCCCGCTACCGATCGCGACGAGCGATTGGTGGGCATGCCAGCCGGAGTCCAGAAGGTCGGCCTGGGTCCCCCCAAGGCGATTCCAGAACGCGGTGATTCGCTCTTTTTGGTAGTCCTTGAGCAAGTAGAACCAGGTCACCGGGGCGGCCACCACGAAGGTCGCGAGGAGCGTAACCACCGATCGGGCCTTGAGCTGGGTCAGCATCATCACGCTGGCGAAGATGAAAGCGAGGACCATCGCCGTCCCGAGATCGGGCTGAAGAAGGACCAACGCCGTTGGAAGCGCAAGGATCAGCCCGGGGATGATTAGGTCCGCAAGCGTGCGTCCGCCCGTCTTGGTGTCGTGGTGGAGATACTTTGCAAGGGCGATGATGAGCCCGATCTTCATGAGCTCGCTCGGCTGGAGGGAAAAGCTTCCAAGCGCGATCCATCGCGTCGACCCACGGACGCTCTTCCCGAGCACCAACACCAATAGGAGGGCCAGAATGCAAGCGCCGTAGATCACCCACCCATACCGCTCGAAGTATCGGTAGTCGATCGCGACGGTAACAGCGGCCACGCCGAAACCGAGAATCAGCCAATAGAGCTGCTGCACGTACGCATCAGAGGTCGTTCCACCGTCGGTAGCGCTGTACAAGTTGAGGACACCGAAAAGAGCGATGGTCGAGACCGCGATGAAGAGCGGCCAGTCGAACTCGTCGCGCATGGTCCTACCGATCGCCATGGCTATTCGGGCTCCTCGCCGTCGGGCTCGGTCAAGTACTCCTGCATCACGATCGTGCCAATCGGCGCCGCGCTCGTACTACCCGATCCACCGTGCTCGACCAAGACGGCAAAGGCTACCTCGGGGTCGTCCGCGGGAGCGTAGCCCACGAACCAGCCATGAGACCGGTCGAGATACCAGGCACTCGACGACTCCCCAGACCGGCTCTTTCGGCTGACGACTTGTGCGGTGCCGGTCTTGCCCGCAACGAGCGGCCCTTCGCGCGTTCGCGCACGGTACGCGGTGCCCGACTCTTCGTTGACGACGGCCGTGAGCGCGCGTCGGAGCAACTCCAGGTGCTCGGGCAACACCTCTATTTTGCCCCGCGCACGGGGCTGGAAAGTCTCGGAGAGCGAGCCATCGGGCGCCTTCACGTTCTGTACGACCTGTGGGACGTACAAAGTACCGCCGTTGGCGATCGCCGCGTAGGAAATCGCCAATTGCAGCACCGTCACTCGAGTGTTGCCTTGGCCGATCGCCGTGTTGAGGGTGTAGCCGGGACGAAACGCCCCGTAGTGCTCTTGGTACCAAGCGCGGGTCGCCAAGAACCCGCTAGCCTCGCTTCCGACGCCGATCCCCGACCGTTCAGCGAATCCAACGGCCTTGGCATACCGATTGATGCGCTCGAGGCCGACCTTTTCAGCGAGCTCCCAGAAGTAGACGTTGCAGGATTGAACGATGGCATCGTGAAGGTCGACCCAATCGTGTCGATGAACGCAGCGAAACTTTTGTCTCCCGATCTTGATCGAGCCCAAGCACTCAACCCGCTGCATCGGGTCGATCACAGAGTCCTGCAGGGCCGCCAGAGCAGTAATGATTTTGAACGTAGACCCGGGGAAATAGGTCTCGTACATCGTTTTGTCGATCAGAGGACGGAACGGGTCGGAAGTGAGCTCCTGGTAGCGTTTGGTGCTGAGGCCGCTGCTCATTTCGTTCGGATCGTAGACCGGCTTCGAGTAGAGGGCGCGCACCGCGCCGGTGTGTATGTCGACGACCACGGCGGCGCCCGAGGGGTGCTGACGAAAAGCTCGATCGAACGCCTCCATCAGTTGCATGTCGATGGTGAGTCGGAGCTCGTGGCCGGGGACCGGCTTTTTGAGCATGTCGACTTGTAGCGCTTGGGGCCGCGTGCCTTCGAGCGCCCTGCCGCGCGCGTCGACTACGACGCGACGAAAGCCTCGCCTGCCCCGAAGGAGCGCCTCGTACCGACGCTCGAGCCCGCTTCGTCCGATCCGGTCACCGGCACGGTAGACGCCGGGGTCTGCCGCCTTGCGGAGGTCGGTCTCGTTCACCTCGTTCAAGTAGCCGATGAGATGCGCGCCGAGAATCCCGTATGGGTAGTCGCGTAGCGGCACGGTCACGATGTCGAGGGCAGGAAGCTCGGCAAGATGCGTCTCCAGGGCCGCCAGCTGCTCGCGCGAAATGTCGCGGTAGAGCTCGAGCTGTTGGTCGCGCCGGTTCTCGGGCAGCTCGCGCAGCCGTGCGGTGAGCGCGTCCGCCTCCTCTTGGGGAAGCCCCATCAGGGCAGCGATCCGTTCGACGTCTTCAGGAATACGAAGAAGACGTGGGGTGGCATGGACGTCGTAAGAAGGCCTGTTGGAAGCGACGACGCGCCCTTGGACGTCACGAATCACCCCTCGAGTCGCGGGGAGCTCGAGGGTCTTGGTGATGTTCTGTTGAGCGATGCCCGACCAACGCTCC
>JBFICQ010000321.1:0-3305 GCA_041581895.1 Polyangiales bacterium
AGCCTCCAGACGGGCTGCATGCATTTCTTCGTGGAGCATGATGAACTGATCAAACGAATCATTGACTTCGTCGGTGACATAGTCAGGACCGTTTCCGCCCTGGATCATGGTGGCGATCCATTGCCGAACCGACTCGCGCTTCTCTTTTGGGGTGCCGAGCATGTCGGAGATCAGGCGCAACGGAAGAGGGGCCGCAAGATCCCGCACAATGTCGACCTCGCTCATCTGAAGCATGGTGTCGACCAACTCGACCGTGATCTCTCTGGCGCGATCCTCCATCTTGCGCATCTGCCGAGGTGTAAAGGCCGACGATACCAGTGCTCGCTGTTTGTTGTGTTGCTCGCCGTCTTGGTAAATCATCGCGGGGTCGCCCGGAATGTTGGGGCGTACGCCTTCACCGCTGATGAACGTTTCGGTGTCGCGCTCGATGGTGACGATGTCGTCGTAACGGAATACCTCCCAGACCTCGTTCTTCTCGTCGAAGTAGATCGGCTCGTGCTCGAGGAAGTAGTCGTACATCTCGTGTGGATTGTCGTGCGTCGAGGGCGCGCAAAAATCGACGTTCTGATGGCTGACAGGGCACCTGGTCTTCACGCGGGCCTCCACGAGTCGATTTGCGTAAGTTTACACATTGTAAAGTATCTTTAGTTTAGAACATGTTCCACGCCGGTCAAGGACAATCGTGGCTGATCGACGCGACAGTCTCGAGGCTAGCCGCCGAGCCACGCGATGAACATCACGACCCCCACCAGCAAGATTAGCAAGACGATCAGCGTGACCCAAAGGCGCTTCTCGATTGCGTCCTTCGGCCGACGACTCATCGAATTCCGTCCGTGCCGTCGTCGGTGCTCAAAAAGACCTCGTGAATCTCGAGCACGTTGGGACCGCGAAACATGTCTTTCGGTGGGCGATTTCTGTGCGCCTCGGCGAAGGCAGGGCTCATCGTCCATGCCTTGAAGTCATCGAACGTCTTCCACCACGTCTTCACCTCGTAGTATCCCTCTTTGTCGGGATCGGGAGACCAGGTGCCGGTTTGGTGGTCCAGCTTCATCGGTCGAGGGCGGTGTACCTCGTTGCGAATGAATCCGGGAGCCTGGTCGACTAGGTGGACGCGTTTGCGAAATCGATCCTCGAAGTCGATTTCATAGCCTTCGGCGACGGGGATGCGGTTGGTGACGACGATCATGCCGCGAGCATACGTCAGAGTTACGCCGGTGTCAGGGTCGACCCGCTGTGCTAGGGAAGGGGCGTGACCGATTGGAAGCTAGAACGTCATCCGACTTTTGCTGGCGTACAGGGCCCCGTCCTGATCGTCGTGATGGATGGCATCGGGTGCGGTGCATCGAACGAGGGGGACGCGGTTTGGCTCGCCCGAACGCCGACTCTCGACCGTCTGGCTCAGGTCTCGCTATCGACGCGACTCAAGGCTCACGGCACGGCCGTCGGCCTTCCGAGTGACGATGACATGGGCAACAGCGAAGTCGGGCACAACGCTTTTGGTGCGGGGCGCGTGTTCGATCAAGGGGCCAAACGGGTCCAGATGGCGATCGAAAGCGGCGAAATGTTCGAGGGTGGCGAGTGGAAGAAGCTCGTTCGACGCGTTACTCAGAGCGGTGAGCCGATACACTTCATCGGGCTGCTTTCGGACGGCAACGTACACAGCCACATCACGCACCTTTTTGCGATGCTTCGACGTTGCAACCAAGAGAACGTGAAACGTGCGCGCGTGCACATTCTGCTCGATGGTCGTGATGTGCCGGAGACCAGCGCGCTCGAGTACGTCGATGCACTCGAAAAGTTGCTACGCGAGCTGAACGACCAGGGCGGCCGCGACTATCGCATCGCATCGGGCGGTGGGCGGATGTTCATCACGATGGACCGATACAACGCCGACTGGTCGATGGTCGAGCGTGGTTGGAAGCACCACGTCCTCGGCGAAGGCAGGGGCTTTCCGAGCGCCACCAAGGCCATTCAAACGTTACGCGACGAAAACCCCGGCATGATCGATCAGGACCTGTTGGCTTTCGTAATCGTCGACGACGAGGGGAAACCTGTCGGGCCCATTCGAGATGGCGCCGCCGTGGTGCTCTTCAATTTCCGCGGCGACCGCGCGCTCGAGCTCACGCGCGCTTTCACCGAGTCCGACCTCGTGGAGTTCGACAGGGGCCCGATTCCAGACGTCGAGTTCGTGGGGATGATGGAGTATGACGGCGATCTCAAGCTGCCTCGGCATTACCTCGTGCAGCCACCCGCAATCGATCGCACAATCGGTGAATATCTTGCGCGCAATCGCATCACTCAATTCGCGTGCAGCGAGACGCAAAAGTTCGGGCACGTGACCTATTTTTGGAACGGAAACCGCACGGAGATGTTTGACCCGACCTACGAAGAGTATCTCGAAATCCCGAGCGACCGCGTCCCCTTTGAGCAGCGTCCCTGGATGAAGGCGGCCGAAATCACCGATGCGACCATCGAGGCACTTCAGCGCGAGGGGCTTCGCCATGCGCGCATCAATTACGCGAACGGCGATATGGTGGGGCACACCGGCGACTTGGAAGCGGCGGTCATCGCCGTCGAAACGGTCGATTTGTCGCTCGGGCGGATTCTACCCGTAATTGAGAAGCTCCATGGTGCCGTCATCGTGACCGCCGACCACGGCAACTGCGACGAGATGTACGAGGTCGACGGTGTGTCCGGTGACTTCAAGCTAGACGAGACAGGGCTTTTGCGGAGCAAGACGAGTCACACCTTGAACGCGGTGCCCTGCTACATCTACGCCCCAAGCGATCGAACCCTTCGACTCAATCCGACTGTGACCGATCCGGGCCTCGCAAACGTAGCCGCCACGACTCTCGAGCTGCTTGGCTTCGAACGGCCTAGCGACTATGAGCCCTCGCTCCTGCAATGAACGACGCTCGAGGCGTTCAGCGGTAGCGCAGGCGCAGCTTTATGCCCAAAAAGTCGGCGATCTGCTGAGCGTACGAACGCGGGATCAAGTTCAAGCGCCCCTCCACCACGGCGCGTGCGCGGGCGTGGGGCTCGCCTTTGAGCGCGGGAAGCACGATCTGAGTCCATGCAAGTAGGGTCTTGCCGTCGGCACCATTGAGGGCCAGCGTCAACACCGGTTCGAGGCGTTTCTGATATGCGACCGACGCGGTACAGAGCGCAGCGAAGGTCTTGACCAAGCCATCTTTGCCGACATCGGTCGCGTCTTCGAAAGAAGCTTTGAGGACGTCGAGTTGCCGCGCGACGCGAGCTGGCGCGATTCGTGCGATGGCTGGCAATGCCTCGGCAGAGGTCTGCAC
>JBFICQ010000322.1:0-3261 GCA_041581895.1 Polyangiales bacterium
CCGCCAGTCGCGCCCGTGCCGCCCGTGCCGCCCGTGCCGTTCTCTTCATCGTCGCCACATCCAGCTACGGCGCCTGCCAACGCACGCGCACATACAAAAGTAATCAATTTCATCCTGGGTTCCTTTCTGTTGGGCTCCACCCGGAGTTCACCACCCGGATGGGAGTAAGACCCATTAACCCCGGTTTGTCAAAACCTAGAAGACCATCGCGGCACGGAGCTGAATCGTCCAGAGCCAGGCGTCGCTGAACCCTGCATTGGTGAACGCCTTTCCAGGTTGCATGAAGCCACCTTCCATATCGACCCACACGATGTCGTCGGCGCCGATTCGTGCGCGCAGAGCCAGGTCGAGCTCCCACCCAAGCCAGCAATCGCTATCGAAACCGCAATTTTCCTTGGCCGGCACACCCCCGTAGACGAGGGGATCGAGGGCGGCAGCCCAACCAGTCAGGAACTGCGTGTGAAACTCGAGGCCGTTGACGATGGTGATGCGGTACGACGGCATGAAATACTTCGAGTTCCAGACGCTGCCATTGGCGCCGAGCTCGACTGCGCCAAGCGGGAACAAGGACTGGAAAGTCAGTGCTTTGAGCGCAACCTGATACATCAAGAGACCAACCTTGACATTGGTGTTGAAGCCGCGAGCGTTGAGCTCGGGAGTCCCGGGCTCGCTTCGCTCCACCAAGCTCAGGTTGTCGTCATCGCCCGAGGAATAACCGCCCTCGAGCTGGAACGCCCACTCGCCCTCGTCCCTCACCCCAAGCTTGGCTATCACATTGTGAATGTTGCCCTTTCCTGTTCTGCACGGTGAAGGGGGACAGTTGCCGCGCTCACCGGGTTGCGTGCCAGGCACAGAGCCGGTGAAGGGCAGTGCGCCGCTCTTGCCGCCGATCCAGTAGTATTCACCCTCGGTGAAGATCGCGAGGCGGCGTTTCCCTTTGAGCGTTTGTTGGAGCCTCCATGCGACGTCGGGGATGTAGATCTTGCTGTTGGTCGAGATCTGCCAGCGGTAGACGAAATACACGCCGGCAAAGAGCTCGTCGTTCGGCGCTCGGCCAAAGTCCTCGTCGAACCATGCAAACACGTTGACGATCTCGTTCACTCGCTGGTCGAGATGGGTGAGGTACTCGTTCGGAAAGAGCGAGCGATTGTCGAAATAAGTCAGAAACGGCAGGAACTCGTAGTTCGGATACGGTGTCGCAATGGTGTTTGGCGGGGGTCGCTGAATGGTCGAATCGACCACTGGGTCCTGGGTGAGACGGTCGTAGACAAACGCGTAAATAAAAGGCGTTTGCCGCGAATCGCCTTTGCTGATCGCTCTGGCGATCGTAATGGGCCGCGTCGCGAACAAGATTCGATCGAAGGTCTCGCCTCGAAGGAAGTCGCCCCACTCGGCGAGGCCATTGCCGGCGTGCGTCAAAAGCCCACTGCCCCACTGGGACTCCATGCGCCCTACTCGGACTTGGCCGATCGGCACCAAGAACTCGATCCAGGCACGCTCTAGTCTGAGGGTCTCGCGGAGATCGAAGCCGTCGAGATTGCTGGCGGACTGGTCGGTTGCAAACAGCGGAACACCAAACACACGGGCGTTGTCACCAAACACAACATTGTCGAAGCCATCGATCGTGAATCGGAGCCGGGCGATCGGGAGATCGGGGTTCGGGCCATAGGTGACTTCGGGGTCGAGACGAAGGCGCATGTAGCCGTATTGAGCGTGGCGCGTGGGGTAGTCGCCGGTCGTGGTGTCTCTTGGGAGCGGATTGTTTTGGATCCAGTTGTAGCGAGCTCGGTAGTAGCCGTGAAAATGGAACTTGAGGGGGATGATGTCTTCGTCGGGTTCTCGGTCACGCGCGCGTCGCGTCACCGCGCTCTTACCGACGTCACGTCGATCTCGCTCGCGCTCATACTCTGGCGTACCAGGTGTAGGTAATGCCGGGACTGTGGGCGGCGGCTCGACAGATGTGGGTTCCACGGCCGTTCCTTCAACCGCTTGCCCTTCGTCGGTGGAGGCTTCGGGGGCGACCGCCCCGGGCTCTTGCGCTGAGACCAACCCAGCCGACGACAAAACCCACGCAAACACGGCTACTGCCATCCAGCTATACTTCACGTCGCACCTCCGCCTCGTACATCCTCAACGCCAACAAGCGTTCTCGCGGGAGAATGCACCGGTCGCACGGCGTCTGTCTACCCCGTTTTTGGGGGGATCCCGGAGACCCTTTTCATGGCGACTCGTTTGTCGTAACGTCGGCGTCGCGGACAGAAAGCCCCGTGCCCCACCGGATTCCGCGTTAGCGTCGCTCTCCGGGCGGTTGCTTCTCGGGGGTGTAGGTTCGCCCCGCGCGATCTAGGGCGAAGGCGCGCTCTCCACCGGTGCTGCCGGCGCTTCGACGAGCCGAAGGACCCGTTCGAAGGTCCCGGTCGTGAGCCGGTACGTCTGATTCGCGTACTTCAGATAGCCAAACCCGTAAAGAAGCGATTGGGTCCCGAGCTCGCCGATGACCTCGATGCGATGTGTGGGCACATATTTGAGCGGGTCGACCGCCAGCTCCGAAAGCGACTCCGCGACTCGCTGTATTTCGGCGTCATCTTCGACTCGGAGCACCTCGACCTCGGAGGCTTCGGCGGTAGGGGTTGCGGGAAGTCGTTGTAGAACGACGATGCGCTCGAGCTTGCCAAGCGGCAGAAGCGAAATCGCTGCGGGCGGGTTCTCGACTTTGGGCAGCCCGGCCTCGGCTAGCGATTGGGCCACGGTCGGGGGCTCGGCACCGGGAGGGCACTTGTAGGCGATTCCTCGTACCGTTGCTGTTGCAGCAGCCCCGTCCCCGTGCCCCAGCGCTGGCTGCATGTCGTGCTCCGACGCCTTGCCGGTGCCATGCACGAGCTCTGGGTCCTCGAGAAGAATGTGGGTCGCCCCCATCTCGGCGGCCTGGTTGCGTGCTTTGTTGCTCGCGGATTCGATGATCACTTTCTTCTTCGAGTACCCACCGGCGGCGCCCCCACCATAGGTCACCACCTCCCCGAGCTCCTCGCAGCCGATGGGCTCACTGCCGAGCAACGCCACTTCGGTGCCACGGCTGGTGAGCTCGTGCGCTTTGCAGCCCGGGTGGAAGGAAACGGACAAGGCGAGTGGGAATAGTGCCAACCAGGGGCTCCTCCCGAGGGCGTTCGACGCATTGCGTACCATTCGGAATTCTCCTTGCAGAACACAGTCCAACCTCGATACGAAGTCAACCCGGAGAAGCTTCAGAAGAATTCTCTTGAG
>JBFICQ010000323.1:0-3198 GCA_041581895.1 Polyangiales bacterium
ATGGGTCCGAGGACCGAGGTGCCGAATCGATGCCCCGCTGCGATCAACGCTCGGGCCTGCCGCGGGGCTTCCGCGGACGCGCGGGATGGGCAAATTTGGCATATTTGTGGCTTTTTTATGCCATTTTGGTCGGTTGCGCCTCGTGCTACCTTGTTGGGCGGTGGATCCAATCGACGAAGCCTGGGCGCGGGTCGAAGCCGACTGGGGGGACGCCGAAGCGCACCGGCGATTCGTGGGGGTTTGTGTCTCACTCGATCGACTACCCGAAGCGGGCAAACGCTACAGGCAGGTCCGTGAAGCGGACCCGTCGCGGCGCGACGAAGCCTCCAAGCAGATCGACAAGCTGATCGCCCTCGCCAGCCAGCAGCTCGAGGACACACGGGCCACCCCCGCGACGGTCGAGCACAAAAGAGCGCTTCAATGGGTGGCGTTCGCTATCATGTTGGGTCTGATGGGGGTGGGCGCGTGGCTCATGATGCGAGGCTAGGGTCGCGGTCAGGGCGCGCGCACGAGACACAATGCAAGTAGATTTCGGCGCGAAGGAGCTGACTGTGAAGCTCGTGTATTACGGGCCCGCGCTCAGTGGAAAAACTACAAATCTGCGCGCGATCCATTGGCTTGCAGCGTCGGATACCCGTGGAGAGCTCATGACTCTCGAAACCCAAAACGATCGAACCTTATTCTTCGACATGCTTCCCATCACCGTGAGCTCGAAGAGCGGGCTCAAAGTGCGCTTGAAGCTCTTCACGGTTCCCGGACAGGTCATGCACAACACGACGCGCCGTCTCGTCCTACAGGCGGCCGATGGGGTTGCGTTCGTAGCCGACTCCCAACGAAGCGAGGACGGAGCGAACCGGGAATCGTTTGCCAACCTGAAAGAGAACCTATCCGAGATCGGGATCAATCCAGAACAGATCCCGATTGTCATTCAGTTCAACAAACGAGATCTCGAAGGCATCCGAACCGATGATGAGTTGGAGCAGATAGCGGCACGAAGCCGTGCCCCGATCTACAAAGCAGTCGCCACTCGAGGTTATGGGGTGGTTCAGACGTTGTTGGGGTTGGTTCGAGAGACTTGGAGCAATCTGGAAGATGAGCACGAGCTCGAAGAGAAGTTTGGAATCAATCCCTCTCGCCTGATGATGGAGATAGAGTCCACCCTCAAACACGACCCGAGGAAACGCGGGCGATGATGCACGACGATACCCATGCTGCAGACCTTCTGATGGGCGATGTCGTCCGTCTCGAAGACGTGCTCAGCAGGGACGCGGTCACCACGGTGTGCAAATCGTTCTTTGCGCTGTTTGGGCTCCCGGTGCGCGTGATTTCGTGCGAGGGCGACCTGTTGGCAGACGTGCATCAGGACCGCTCGCTTTGTAGGTATCTCAACACGCTGGGCGGTGGCGAGAGAGCGTGCGCAAAGACCGTCAGCGCGGTTCGCGACGTGGAGCCGACCGACCAGGCGATAGTCCACCCGTGTTTCACCGGCGCCGTCTACCGCATAGCTCCTCTCACATATCAAGGTCGTTCGATCGGCAGGTTCATCATGGGGCCCTACGTGCCGGCCACCACGAAGTCCCCACCGTCTTCGTTGACCTTGGTCGATCCGGCAATCGATGCCAAAAAAGCTCTCGCGCACTTCGAAGTGATGCCCCGGGTTCGCGATGATGTCGCGCAGAAGCTGTCGACACATTTGCAGGGGGTGCTCGAGCTTCTAGTTTTCTCCGGGCACCGTACTCAGCTCGCGTCGACGATGCAGATCGCGAACGTGAGAGAGAACTACCGAGAGCTGGCCGAAAAGAACGAGCGCCTCAAGGTCTCGTTCGAGAAGCTCAAGGAGCTCGACAAGCTCAAATCGAGCTTTCTGGCAACAGTCAGCCACGAGCTTCGAACGCCCCTTACCTCGATCATCGGCTACGCCGAGATGCTCGAAAGCGGCGCGGCGGGTGCGCTCAGCGACGGCCAAGCCGAGTTCCTTCAAACAATTCGAGGCAAAGCCGACCAGTTGTTGGGCTTGATCAGCAGCCTGCTGGACCTCGGTCAACTCGAAGCGGACTCGCTGAAACTGAACAAGACCGCGGTTGACGCTAGGGCCCTCCTGTCCGACGTGGGATCCACTGTCGTACCTGCCGCAAATCGCAACAACATCAACCTCGAGATCAACGTCGCCGCGGACACCCCAAGGGTCCACGGAGACCCAGTGCGCCTTCGGCAGATCATCGTCAACCTCGCGGACAATGCGGTGAAGTTCACGCCGGAGGGCGGCGAGATCGAGCTTTCGGCCGAGCCCGGGACGCTCAATACAGGCCTTGCCGAAGGCCTCGAAGCTCAACTGTTCCCGAGCACTCAATCTGCGGTCGTGCTGACGGTGCGCGATACCGGGCAAGGCATCGCGGAAGACAAACTCGCCCGGATTTTCGACGCTTTCTATCAGATCGACGGGGGGACGACGCGTGAGCACGGAGGCGCCGGCCTCGGTCTTTCCATCGTGAAGCAACTCGTCGACGGGCACGACGGAAAAATCGAAGTGACCAGCGAGGTCGACCAGGGCACAGTATTCGTCATCAAGCTTCCAGCTGCTGACGACGATGCATGACGAATTCGCGAAAATCGACTGGCTGAAAAAGCGCTTTGAAAGAGAGAACGTTGGTGTTGCTGGGCTCATCGTCGGCATCGATGATGATGCGGCAGTCATCGACTTCGGTGCTCACCCAACTATCGTAACCGTCGATACTCAAGTCGAAGGCATTCATTTCCGACGTGACCTAATCTCGGGCCGTGGCATCGGCAGCCGCGCCGTGATTGCAGCGGCAAGCGACGTGTGGGCAATGGCATCGACCCCGAGCGCAGCCGTCGTTGCCTTGATTCTGCCGGACGCTTTCACAGACGAAGATTTCCGAGAGCTCATCGAGGGAGTTGCGGAAGCCTCTCGGCTCACGGGCGCCCGAATCATCGGAGGAAACCTCAGTCGCGGCGATTCGCTTTCGATCACGACCACCGTTTTCGGTTTGCCGACAGAAAAAGCAATCACCCGAGGTGGCGCGCAGCCGAGCGACCGCGTCTATGTCACGGGTGTCCTCGGCGCGGCGGCACTTGGGCTGGCGATTCTGGAAGCAGGGGCGTCGAACCTCGAAAACGCGCAGGACTTCGTCGAGAGATGGCGACGCCCGCCTGTCCATGGCCCTCTCGTTCGAGAGC
>JBFICQ010000324.1:0-3197 GCA_041581895.1 Polyangiales bacterium
GAGGGAATCGAAATCGTCGCCAAACGTCCCCGCCGAGGATGTCTGAGCGGGCGAGGGGCGTACCTGTGCCGTGGACCGAACCTTTGAACGACGAAGCCCCCATTGGTGGCGGCGCAACCGGGGCACGTAACGACGCAGAGGCGAGGGCGTGCCTGTGTCGCGCGTTAATTGTCCATGAACGAGCGCAGCTGCTTCGACCGGCTCGGATGGCGGAGCTTTCGGAGAGCCTTGGCTTCGATCTGGCGAATGCGTTCTCGGGTGACCTCGAAGTCCTGCCCGACCTCCTCGAGGGTGTGGTCGCTCTTTTCGCCAATGCCGAACCGCATCCGCAGGACTTTCTCTTCTCGCGGCGTGAGGGTCTTGAGGACGCGGCGAGTCTGGTCTTCGAGGTTGCCCCCGATGACGGCTTCGACGGGAGACACTGCGTTCTTATCCTCGATGAAATCGCCAAGATGGCTGTCTTCTTCTTCGCCGATTGGGGTCTCGAGGCTGATCGGCTCTTTGGCGATCTTGAGGACTTTGCGCACCTTCTCGAGCGGCATCTCCATCCGCTCGGCGATTTCTTCTGGATCGGGCTCGCGACCGAGCTCTTGCACCAGATAGCGAGAGGTCCGAATTAGCTTGTTGATCGTCTCGATCATGTGGACCGGGATTCGAATCGTTCGGGCCTGGTCGGCGATCGCGCGAGTGATCGCCTGACGGATCCACCAGGTCGCGTAAGTCGAGAACTTGTAGCCGCGGCGGTACTCGAACTTATCAACCGCCTTCATCAAGCCGATGTTGCCTTCTTGAATCAGATCGAGGAACTGAAGGCCTCGGTTGGTGTACTTCTTCGCGATTGAAACCACGAGGCGGAGGTTGGCTTCGACCAGCTCCGCTTTGGCGCGTTCGGTCTGGCGCTCGCCTTCCGCCAGGGCCTTGTACGTCTGTTTCAAGTGATCGACCCGTTGGCCCATGTCTTCTTCGACCTCCACGATCGCTTTTTGTGCCTCGCGGATGTTTTCTTCAGAAAGGAGGATCTGTTCTTCGGAGCCGTACCGACGGTGGATTCGCTTCTCGACCGCTTTGCTCTCTTGCATGTCGCGAACGACACGCTTCATGTCCCTGAACTTGAGCCCACCGACACGCTGCTCGGCTTCGTTCATTTCTCGCTGGGCGCGCTCGATTCGCCGAGTGTAGTTCTTGATGCGTGCCACGACGCGGTCGATCTGCTTCTTGGTGAGGTTCAGCTCGCGTAGCAACGCCACTCGCTCATCGAGATGCTTGTCGATCTGAGCGGTGTACTGCCTCTTGCTCCTATCGGAGACACGGCGCTTGTTTTCGAGCTCGCTCTGGACCTTGGTCATCGACGACTCGATGCGCTTGACCTTGTCGAACAGCTTGAGCGCGCGCGCCTTGGCCGCCTCGAAGTCTACTTCCTCTTCTTTGTCGAGATCGCGAACCACGTCCTTGACGCGAAGCTTGCCCTTTCGAAGGCTCTCTCCGATCTCGAGGATCTCCGAAACGCCAACTCGTGAGTTGAGAATGACCTCAAAAATCTTGCTTTCGCCGTCTTCGATGCGCTTTGCAATCTCCACCTCGCCCTCGCGCGTAAGAAGCGAGACCGAGCCCATTTTCCGGAGATACATCCGAACGGGGTCGTTCGACTTCTGCGCGTAGTTGTCTTCGGCGGGAGGCGGAATCGTGGAAGGTCGACGGGTGGTGCTCCGGGTGGCGGCAACTGGTGTTTCACTCGTGCGACTTTGTCCTTCGGGCGCCCCATCGACGACGTCGATGTCTTCGCTCTTGAGCCACACCATGAGGTCGTCAATCTGGTCCGAAGTCACCATGTCGGGAGGCAGCGCTTCATTGAGCTCATCGTAGGTGAGGTGACCCTGCATGCGACCGCGCTCGAGAAGCAGCTGCACCTCTTTGCGTTCTCGGCCCTTGATCTTCGGGATTATGCGAGAAGCGGGTTCAGAGTTGAATTTGGATTCGTTCGACGCTTCACCGCGTGCTGAGCTCTTGCTCGCCATTTTCACCTCTGCTTCGCGTTTGCCTGTTTGAGTCTGTGCGCGCTTCGTGAAAGCTCGACAAACTCTTGAGTCAGCCCCGCAGCAAGCGCGTCATCACCAACGCGCCGCGCCTCGACGATGTGCTGCTGTAAAAGGGGAAGCTCACGTTCGATGTTTTGTTGTTGCAAAAGAGGAAGGCCGTCGCAAACAATTCGACGTGCCTCTTCCAGGCTGTGGCGCTGCACAGCAAGCTGCTCCTGAAGCCATGGCCGCAGCTGGTTGCCGTGAAGCTCTTCGAGTAGGGCCGTGACTTCGAGCGATCCCTGGCTGTCCACCATGCGCAAGATAGAATCAAAGATGGCGCGAAGATCTTTGTTCGTCAAAAGGCTCGGCAACTTCCGCGCTTCCTCTTCCTGGATGAGCGCCGGTTGATCGATCAGCGCCGAGATCAACTTCGACTGTAACTCTGACACCCGAGGTGCAATATCCTGCTGCACCGCGTCAGGAGGTGTGTGGCGACGCGCGTTGCCACGACCGAGACCGCGGCGTAGCTCACGCCGTACAAGTGCAAGGTCGGTAATGCCAAACTTCCGCGCGACGCGTTCGACATAGAGACCTCGCTCGATCGGGCTCTCGACGCCAGCAAGAATCGGACCAAGTTTCGCGATCGACTCTGCTTTGGCCCGAGGGTTCGGCTCGACGCGCCTGGCGGCGTCATCGATCAGGTACTCGATGATGGTCGGCGCGTTGGTCACGCGCGCCCTGAGCGCGTCTGTCCCGTGCTCGCGCAAGAAGCTGTCGGGATCCGAACCTTCGGGGAGCGTCACGGCGTGCGCAGACAAGCCAGCCTTGTTCAACACAGCGTAGGCTTCACGCACAGCCTTGCGACCGGCCCGATCTCCGTCGAACAGCAAGAAGAGCGTGGTCGCAAAACGTTTGATGAGCCTGGCATGAGCCTCGGTAAAGGCTGTGCCCATCGGCGCCACCGCATTGGCGAAGCCGGCTTGATGCAGGGCCACCAAGTCGAAGTTCCCTTCACAAAGGATCGTGGAATCCTCGCGGCGAATCTCGACGCGGCCTTCGTGCAAACCATAAAGCACCTCACCCTTGCGGTAGAGCGGGTTCTCTGGGCTGTTGAGGTACTTCGCCGGAGGTTCCTTTTGCGCCTCCATCGAAGGCGCCGGCTCGAGCGCTCTGCCGCTA
>JBFICQ010000325.1:0-3190 GCA_041581895.1 Polyangiales bacterium
GCCCTGGGCCGAGAGGTCAGCATTCATCGAAACCTTCTTTCCCTGCTTCGGCGCTAGGCGCGCTCCAGCATTTGTTCCACGTCTCCGTCGGTGAGACTGAGAGGGTCTGCACCTCCGGCTATGTACTCGCGCCAAGCCACCGCCACGCGGTTCTGCTCTTCGTTGCAAATCGGGTGATTGCGAGGATGGTACTTGCGGGAAAGGACGGGAAAGGCCGCAACCGCCAGGTCGATCCCAAAGGAGAGGAAGAACCTCCATGCCCGGAGCGCGCGAAGGGGCTTTCGATAGAAGCCTTCGGACCGCACCATGTGTGCGTACGCCTTGAAGGTTTGACCGAGGATGTGCCCAAAGGCGTAGAGCACCATCCAGCGCCGGTACCATTCATTCTTTGCGTAGAACGCCTTGTAGAAATCGAACGCCACCGAGCCATGTTCGACTTCTTCCACCTGATGCCAGACCCACAGCGCGCGGAGCTTGGGATCGGCATCGGCCATCAGCTCGTCGTAGCGGTCGAGCACGATCATCCCGCCGAGGTAGGTGAAGGTCTCGTATCCGGCGGTGAATCCAATCTGAAACTTCTTGTCTCGGGTCGCCAACGCATCCTCGAAGTACTCCCGCGCGCCCTCGTCGAGTTTGGCGACACCCGGATAGTAATGCGCCATGGCTTTGTTCCAACCGACGAAGTTGAAGGCATGAAACGCTTCCTGACCCATGATGGCGTGCACGTCCTCCTCGAGCTTCGGATCGGAGAGCTCTCCCCGATACTTGCGCATGACCTCCACAAGGAAGCGCTCGAAGTACGGCACGTGAATGCCGAGGGCATTGATGAACATGGAGAAATCCGGGCAACTGCGGCTCCAGATCGGATGGTGGCTCTCTTCGGGGCCATCCTCGTCCAACTTGAAACGAAGCCTCCGCACCGGAATGTCATCCATGGGGTGGGTAGCCATTGCAGCCTCCAGCCTGAATACACGGAGGCTACCGCCCGCCCAGAAATAGATCCAGGGGCGTCGCCCGGCTCACTCTTCGATCAGCTCGAAGTCCGCTTTTTCGGCACCACAGTCGGGGCAGCACCAATCGTCGGGCACATCTTCCATCTTGGTGCCCGGCGCGATTCCACTGTCCGGATCACCTTCCGCCTCGTCGTAGATGTGATTACAAATGATGCAGCGCCACTTACGCAAGATCAGCCGAGTACCTTCAGGAACTCCTCGTCGTCGATGACGATGGACGTTTCGATGGTAAGGAGGTCTGACCACCGATGGGAGAATTTGCCCATCGCGACTGCATCATCTGCCTCCACCAAGGAGTAGCCAGTGCGATCGCTCGTGCTGTGCCACCGGCCAATCAACTTGACGCCCTCGGGTGGTTGCCCTCCGGTCTCGAGGAACCGTTTGATCGCTTCGTTTCTGTGCTCGGGGCGAATCGTATACTTGGAGATGAACTTCATGGTCTATTCTCCTACGGCGCGGCCGTTGTGTGTGAGGCGTAAGACCATGCCAGCGTCGTCGAAAAGCATCAAGAAGCAATGACGGGAAAACAGCCGACCATGAAGGCAAGCGTCCGCCACCAATACGGCCCACCTGATGTCCTCCACCTCGAAGAGGTCGAAACGCCCACCCCTAGGGACGATGAAGTCTTGATCCGAGTGCGCGCGGCGTCGGCCAACCTCGGTGACTGGGAGATCCTGCGCGCCGACCCGCTCTTCATCGCGGTGATGGCCAAGGCTTTTGGTGGAAAGCCGCGTGTCGACCCACCCTCGCCGGGTGACGACGGCGCGACGGGTTTTCGCTCGAAGATCCCCCGGCTTTTCAAACCAAAGTTCAAGATTCTCGGTTGTGACATCGCAGGGCAGGTGGAGGCGGTCGGCAGTAATGTCACGCGGTTTCAGCCGGGCGATGAGGTATTCGGCATGTGTGGTTTCGGCGCATTTGCCGAGTACGTATGTCTTTCTGAAAACGGGCCGTTGGCTCCAAAACCAGCGAGCATGACATTCGAGCAGGCCGCAGCCTTACCACAGGCGTCGTTCATTGCCCTTCAGGGCCTTCGCGACAAAGGGCAGCTTCAGGCGGGGCAAAAGGTGTTGATCAATGGCGCGGGCGGCGGTGCAGGTACGCTTGCGGTGCAGATCGCGAACTCCCTCGGGGCGGAAGTGACCGGCGTCGACAACACGGCCAAGCTCGACATGATGCGCGCGATCGGCGCCGACCACGTCATCGACTACACCCAAGAAGACTTCACCCAAAGCGGGCGCTACGACCTGATCCTCGACCTCGCCGCCCATCGTTCGATTTTCGACGGCAAGCGCGCGTTGACTCCCAACGGAGCCTACATCGTGGCGGGCGGCGCCATGACCCCCGTCTTCCAATCCATGCTTCTAGGTCCCTTGATCTCGAGGACGGGCCGCCAAAAAGTCGCCTTCCTCATGGCCGACTCCAACACCGAAGACCTCCTCCGCATCACCGAGCTCCTCGAAGCCGGCAAAGTGAAACCCATCATCGATCGTAAATACCCGCTCTCCGAAGTCCCCCAGGCTCTGAAGTACATGGGGGAGGGCCACGCCCTAGGAAAAGTCATCATCACGATGTGAGGAGCCCTGAGTTCCCTCAGCGCTCGGCGTTGGCGCGGTGGCGGCTCGTCGTCCAGGCTTCCACTCTTGCGAGTGTTGTCGGCCATGAAGAACGCTACCGCCATTGGGCTCCACGCCTCGTCACTCCGTGCCTGCTTTGCACTCTTCGCGTGCCTCGTGCTCTCTGCCTGCACCTCGCCGAGCCCCGAACGCAACGCAACAACCCCGCCCGCCAACGCGCCCTTGGCTGCCCTGGTCGATCCGTTCATCGGCACCGCAGGCGACGGTATGACGTTCCCGGGGGCGATCGTGCCCTGGGGCATGGCCTCGCCGAGCCCGCACACGACGCTCATCACGGCGGCCGATGCGCTCGAGGGGCTGTTCGTCAACGGCGGCTATCGCCATGGCGAACCCAAGATCCATGGCTTTGGGTTGACGCATCTGAGCGGGGTAGGCTGCCCGGATCTCGGCTTGCCGGTTGTGGCGCCAACGACGGGGGACGTTCCCTTAGGCTTCGACGACTACGGAGCTTCGTATCGTAACGAGATCGCTTGGGCCGGCTACTATGGCGTCGAGCTCGGCGACCAAGGGTCCGGCTCCCCCGGCTCGACGATCCTTGCC
>JBFICQ010000326.1:0-3172 GCA_041581895.1 Polyangiales bacterium
CCGTGTTTCCGAGGAGAGGGTGTTGTGTGCGGCGCCGGGCTGGGATGGGAAGCACAGCGAGTGGGGGGAGCCCTCGTTCAGATCCTTAAAGAGCCGCCAGGGCGACCGGGTCCCGCTCGCGAGCACGCCCGTCCCAGACGGCGTCGCATTCAATATCGACGACGCAGCGCGAGCACGCCCCTGGAGCGCGCTAGAGCCACTTCTGGATGTACATGCCTAGCGCCCCGGGGCGCATCGGCGTTCGTTGCCTCGGTCGCACGCGGAACCTCAGCTCATGACCTCCGCTGGCTTCTACCGTGAAGGCTCCGCGCCAGGTGCTTCGGTCTTCCTGGCCTTCGGCTTCGAACGGCACCACAAATCGCGACGGCCGGTCGTGCGTCCGTGCCCCAAAAGTAACCACCGCTTCCACATCGAGCTCCCTCGCGTCGAGGCCCGGGTGGTGGAGGGAAAGCTCCGCCGAAACCGTGGTGCCGACGACGAGCTCGTCTCCACCGAGGCCTCCAAAACGCACGCTTTCCATCGCGATCTCGCTCCAATGCGCACGCAGCGCCTCCGCGAGCTCGGCCAGGGCAAAGAGTGGCCGGTAATTCGAGTCACGGAGTGCCATCGCGTCCTTCATGGCCGGCTCGTAGAACGAGTCGGCGTAATCCGTGACCATTCTGCGGGCCGCAAAGCGGGGAATGACGCTCGCCATGCTTGCCTTCATCCGGTCAACCCATGCGACTGGTGTGCCGGCTTCGTTGCGCTGCTTGTAGGTTGGAAGAATCTCGGACTCGAGCAAGGCCATGGCGACGGCGCGGTCGTAGGCGCTTGCATCGTGGATACCCGTTGCTGGCAAGTCGATCACCCATCCGTTGTCGCCCTCGTACCCCTCGATCCACCAACCGTCGTCGACGCTGAGATTCAAGCACCCGTTCATCGCGGCCTTCATGCCTGAAGTCCCACTGGCTTCGAGCGGACGGGTTGGCGTGTTGAGCCATACATCGCACCCGGCGACCATTCTGCGGGCTTCGTCGATCGAGTAGTCCTCAACGAAGATGACCTTTCCGACCAAGTCGGGGTGTTTGGTGGCTTGATAGACTTTCTGCAACAAAGACCTGCCGTGGCCGTCCGCCGGATGTGCCTTGCCGGCGTAGATCAGCGTGGCGCCGGGGTTTCCATCGACGAGCCTCGCCAAGCGCTCTGGCTCGCTGAGCAAGAGGTCCGCGCGTTTGTAAGGGGCGAACCTGCGGGCAAAGCCGATGAAAAGTCGATCTTCGTCGAGTTGACTGAGCACGTCCTGGAGCACCGAGAGGTTTTCCCGACGACGTGTCCACGTCTTGGTGAGGTGGTCTTTGAGCCAGTCGATAAAGTCCTGGCGAAGCTCCTGATGAACCCTCCACATCTCGTCGGGGTCATGGTCGCGCAACCACTCCCACCGGGCGGGGTCTTCGATCGAGTCGTGCCAGTCTGGGCCCATCTCCCGTTCGATCAATCGCTGCCATCGGGGGGCGAGCCAGCTCGGGACATGGACGCCGTTGGTGATGCTGCTGGCTGGGACGTCGTCGGCGTTATCCATGTCGGGGTAGAACTGCAGGAACATCTCGCGGGCCACTTCTCCGTGCTTCGCACTGACCCCATTGATGCGCCCGGAGTTCCTAACGGCCAGCGCGGTGGTTCCAAACTCGTTGGGTTTCCCCTTGGGGGTGGCGCCCATCGCCATCAGGCGGGGCCAATCCAAACGCAGGACGTGTTCGAAGCGCGCTAAGTACGGCCGGACCATCTCCTCCGGGAAATGGTCATGCCCGGCTGGCACCGGCGTGTGGGTCGTGAACACCGTCGTATTCCGGATGTACTCGAACGCTTCCTGTGAGCGCAGGCCGTGTCGCTGAATGAGATGTGCCGCACGCGCAATGAGCAGAAAGGCGCTATGTCCCTCGTTCATGTGAAAGACGCTTGGATCGATGTCGAGCTCGGTGAGGAGCTGATAGCCGCCGAGGCCCAGGATTACCTCTTGCCGCAGCCGATGGGCTGCGTCGCCGCCGTAGAGTCGATTCGTGATCGTACGGTCTTCTGGCCGGTTTTCGTCGATGTTCGTGTCGAGCAGAAAGAGCGGAATGCGCCCAACCTTGAGTTGCCACGCCTGCACTTGAACGGGACCCGTCGGCATGGGGACGGTCACCTTCAGGGGCGCATAGGCGCCCGCCATGACTTGCTCGAAGGGTGGGTTTTGGAAGTCGTTGGCGTCTCCCCAAGCCTCCTGTTGACCGTCCCGGTCGATGAACTGATGGAAGTAGCCCTCGTGGTAGGCGAGCCCGACTGCACATAGCGGCAGATTCAAATCGCTGGCAGCCTTCAGGTGGTCGCCTGCAAGGACCCCGAGGCCGCCCGCGTAGAGCTTGAGGAAGCCTGCGATCCCAAACTCCATGCAGAAGTAAGCGATGCGGGGCTCCGCCATCTCGGTCGAGCTCAGCAAGCGTTGATGGATCTCGTTCACGCTTCGTACGTACTCCGCGTCCATCGCGAGGTTCGTCAGCCGCTCCGGCTTCGCTTGGTCGAGAAGAGCGTGCGGGTTCTCTTCGAGCTCGAACCACAGGGTCTGATCGAGCCGCTTGAAGAGCGAGGCTGCTTCTGGATGCCAGCGCCACCACAGGTTCGCCGCGATGTCTTCCAAGGGCTGGAGCTCGTCGGGAAGGGCGTTGGCAACGTTGAAAGTCCGAGTATACGGCGTTGCTTCCTCTCCCTCGACGCGGGGCAGTCGCTCCACGAGGCCGAACACGCCGGAGGTGTCGGTGGCGACCGGCATCGACGGCACGCTGAGGCGGTCCATCGGGAGCTCTTTTCGCCTGACCGCGCCCGCTGCCAAGGCTCGCCCATGCGCGTCTTCATAGTGGTCCATGAAATTAGACCACGCGGTCAAAGCGGCCGTCTCGAGGCATGCTCGGCTCAGTGACTCCCGTTCTTCTGGAGAGAGATCGATGAACTCGATGAAAGCGGCCGTCAGAGCGTCGCTCACCTCGTCAAAGGCGACGCCCTCTCGCTTCAGCACGCGAACCCCCGTGTGCTCTCTGTCTCCCTGCGTCGCGACCCACCGACCAAAACCTGCGCGATCGGTGGTGATGGCGGGAACACCGAAGGCCACGGCTTCGAGCGGGGTGTACCCCCAAGGCTCGTAGAACGAGGGAAACACCCC
>JBFICQ010000327.1:0-3096 GCA_041581895.1 Polyangiales bacterium
AAGGGCGCGTGATGATGGCCCGCCTTGCCTTCGGTCGGGGCGTCGGTCGTGCCTGCCTGCGCGCCCTTCTTCTTACGGCGCCTTCGACGCTTTTTCTTGCCGCCTTCGGAAGCGACCTCCCCGGAGGAGCTCTCGGTACCAGGCTCGCCTACTTCAGCGCTTTCGGAACCAGTCGCGGCCTCGCTCGACGGCGGAGGGTTTTGCGATTCCACAGGTGCGGCCTCTTCTGAGGAGGTCTCACTTGTTTTGGAATCGCTTTCAGTCATGCGCAGTTCCTCGCGCGCGAAAGACGCTCGACGCCTAGGCGGAACGTCCGAGTTGATGAGTCCTGTAGCGTAGGCAGTCCACGTTTTTCAGTCAAGGGAGGCCGACCTTGCCGCGTCGCACCAAGCCCTCTACCCTCACCCTTGGGGTATGTCCGAGGGAGGAGGCCGAGAGCGCAGGGAAACGGGCCGTGCCGCGCTTCGGCTCCCGGTCGAGTACGACCGGCTGAATCCCTTTTTGGCCGACTACACCCACAATATCAGCCGAGGTGGGACCTTCATTCGAACTGACCGACCACTCGAAATCGGTACGAACCTCTCGTTCCGCATTCGTGCCCCCGAGCTCGGTGAGCTTTCGTTGAAGGGAGTGGTGCGGTGGGTCGTCGAGCCCGAGGAGGCCGAAGAGGACCGACCGGCCGGGATGGGCATTGCCTTTCTCTACGACTCGGCCGCCCAGCAATACGAGGTAGAGCTTCGGCTCGACCGTCTGATGGTGGATGCGCTCGGGCCCGTCGCCTACGAAAAGCTCATGGGACGAGAGGCGCCTACCGACGTCTGAAGCGAACGCGAAGTTCGACGACCAATGACCGTCAGAATCGAAATCGTTCAGGGCGACCTCACGCGCCAAGCCGTCGACGCGATCGTCAACGCGGCCAATCCGAAGATGCTCGGCGGCGGCGGCGTGGATGGCGCGATCCACCGTGCCTCGGGCCCCAGGCTGCTCGAAGCCTGTCGCCAGATTCCCGAGGTCCGGCCGGGCGTACGGTGTCCAACCGGCGAAGCGCGGATCACCCCTGGGTTCGATCTCCCCGCACGCTATGTGATCCACACGGTCGGACCGGTCTACCAGGCCCGCGCGCGAGACGCCGAGCTTCTGGCTTCGGCATTTCGCGCGTCCCTAGCGCTCGCGGTGGAGCACGGCCTTCGCTCGATCGCGTTTCCTGCCATCTCGTGCGGTGTCTACGGATATCCACTCGACGAAGCCGCCGCGGTGTCCGTGCAAGTGGTTCGCGAACGCGATTGGGAGCTCGACGAGGTGCGCTTTGTCCTCTTCTCGGCGGATGTCTTCGCCGCGTTCGAGCGGGCACACCGCTGAGCTCAAAAATCGACGACCGAAAGGTTTTGGCGGTCCTTATCGTCCGCAACCCGCCAGCTGTTCTCGAGCTTGAGCACGCCACGCGGGCACATGTGGGCGCACATCCCGCAACCGACGCAGGATGCGCGAGTGAAGCTTTCGTTGCTTTGCGCGTAGGATCGAACGTCGATCCCCATCTCGCAATACGTGCTGCAGTTTCCGCACGAGATGCACATGTCGGGCTTCACTCGAATGCGATACCGCCCGACCTTCTGCACCCAACCCAGAATCGCCGCCATCGGGCAGAAATTTCGGCACCAGACCCGCGGACCGAGCAGAGGATAGAGCCCCACTCCGACGACCCCGGCAAGCACCGCGCCGACGGCGAATCCGTAAAAGCTTTTGACCGACCAGTCCCGCCAATCGGTGCCGGCAACGATCCGGTGAAAGGTCGGGTGGTCCTTTCCGATCAGCCAGTCGAGCCCGATCAAGAAGGTGGTCGCTATCGTAACGAACAAGACGAGGTGAATGGCGACCTGCTCGAATCGCCACGACCTCGTCGATTTGCTCGTTAGGTGACGCCAGGGGTCGCCAAAGGTGTTCGCGAGGCCTCCGCAACCGCAAATCCAAGAGCAGTACCATCGCTTGCCGTAGAGCACCGCCAAAATGGGCGCGGCGATCAAGGAGCCGACGATGGTGTAGAGCGCGAGGTAGAGCGGGAGGTCTGCCAGGGTTTGCGGATAGAGGTAGTCGTACTTGAGGGGCCAGAAATAGGAGAAGTAGAACTCCTTGCCCCCAAACAACGGCATGATGAACGGAAGCGAAAAGCCCAATGCGATCTGGATGACGACATTGACGCCGATCCGGAATCGGTTGTAGCGACTGTTTCCATGTCGCCGGAGGTAGTAGATGGCGCCCCCGGTGATGGCAACTGAGTAAAGGAAGCCGTAGAGGTACCAACGATTGCGTAGGCCCGCGGCCTCGGCGACGGCCGTGAAGGGCGTGACGCCAAAATGCGCTTCCACTTTGTGCTCCCAATAGAGAACGACGTAGAAGGCGATCAACAACACGGAGATCACGACTCCGACCGAGCTTCGGGTTCGCCAGCCCTCGCGGTAGGTCGACAACAGCCCGTTTTGTCCTTGTTGGTCCACGCGTTTGCCTCTCTAGAACGGAACGACCGTCGGTCCCTCGATCATGGGGTTGGGCGCGGGCCCGTCGAGCTTTGGCTTTGACTTAGGGAGCCGAAGCGGCGGCACGAATTCGGTGTCGAACCCCGCCTCGTGCAAATGCCGCAAGACCCAGTCGAGCCGGCGCCGTTCCCGAAGCCAACGGATGAGAACGGAGTGGTCCCACCTTCGCCCGAGGAGATTGAATCCGACTACGCGGTCATCTTGGACGACGATCCTGGTCGTGCTGCGCACCCTCCCTTGTTCTTCGAAAAACCAGTTCTGCTCGCGCTCGACGTTCCAGTTCACCAGACCCACGGTGGTGTACTCGACATCCATGAGCTTGGCGGAGTTGTACCAAATGCCGCGGTCATATTGGGCTGGGTCGCCCAGCAGTCGGCGGCCTGCGATCCGTCCCTGGTCGCGTGCCGTATACCAGAGCTGCTCGGGCCGTTCGGTGCCGTCGAACCAACGCACCGAGGCACAATCTCCCGCTGCAAACACGTCGGGCGCGCTCGTCTGAAGGCCTGCGTCGACGAGGATCCCGCCACGGCGGTCGATGGTGAGGGCGGAGCCCGCAAGCCATTGC
>JBFICQ010000328.1:0-3078 GCA_041581895.1 Polyangiales bacterium
CATGGTTTTGGCTCACTCCCCTCGTCCCATCCATCGGAGTTGGAGCATCATTCTACTTCAAGAGCTCGAGCACGTTTTCAGGAGGCCGGCCGAGGACCGCTCGCTTGCCACGAAGAACGACCGGTCTTTCGATGAGCACGGGGTTATCGACCATCGCTTGGATCAAATGTTCTCGCGTGAGCGAAAGATCCTCGAGGGACAGTTCTTCGTACGCGGCTTCCTTTTTGTGCATCAGCTCTCGCGGCTTCATCCCGAGCTTCTGCAGAACGTCTTCGAGCTCCTCCGCGGACGGTGGCGTCTTCAAGTACTCGATCACCTCAGGCTCGACCTGTCGATCGCGGATCAGTTCCAGGGTCTGTCGCGACTTGCTGCACCGCGGATTGTGCCAAATCTTCACCGCCATGGGACGAGAGCTTAGTGAAGATCGCGCGTTCTCGCGAGCGCAAGGGCTGAGCAAGTGGTAGTCTCGCCCGATGCTTCAGCCCACTTTATCGACCCTAGGATGGGGCTTGGTTTGCCTGAGCCTATTCGCGATGACCGCCTGCAAAGACGAGACCGATCCCAACGCGGCCCTCGAGCAACGCGTCGACGAGCTCGTTTCGCAGATGACGCTCGAGGAAAAGATTTTGCAGATGGCCGGTGCGGGGTCGGACGGGGCGCCCTTCAGCGTTCCTGGTGTCGAAAGGCTCGGCGTGCCTACCTTCGAAATGTCGGACGGGCCGAGGGGCGTGCAGGCCGGAGGGGGCACCACTCAGTTGCCGGTGGGCATGATGCGCGGCGCGACTTGGGATCCGGAGGTCGAGCGGCGAGTCGGCGAAGTGATGGGGAGAGAGCTTCGGGCTGTGGGCGGCAATGTCCTGCTCGCACCGACGATCAACATCCTGAGCCACCCGAGCTGGGGCAGGGCGCAGGAAACCTACGGCGAAGATGTCCACCATCTTTCGCGCATGGGGGTCGCCTTCGTCGAGGGCGTTCAAGAGTACGCGCTTGCGAATCCGAAGCACTATGCGGCCAACAACATCGAGAACACGCGGTTTGAAGTCGATGTCAATGTCGATGAGCGAACCCTTCGCGAGATCTATCTTCCCCATTTTCGAGCGGCCGTCGTCGAAGGGAGGGCCGCGTCGATCATGACGGCGTACAACCTGGTCAACGGAGAGTACTGTGCCGAGAACGACCATCTGGTCCGCGAAATCCTAAAGACCGAATGGGGTTTCGACGGCTTTGCGCTGTCCGATTGGATCTTGGGCACGCGGTCGACGGTGCCTTCCGCGCTCGCCGGGCTCGACATCGAGATGCCGGTTGCACGGTTCTACGGAGACCTCCTGCTCGAAGCGGTGGTTGCTGGCGAGGTGCCGGAGGAGCTCATCGACGATGCGATTAAGCGCATGGTTCGAAAGAAGCTTCAGTTCCGGCTCGAAGAGCCGAGCAACGTCGATCCGAGCGTCATCGCGAGCGATGAGCACCTGGCTGTCGCGCAAGAGGCCGCTGAAAAAGGCGCGGTCCTGTTGAAGAACGAGTCTGCGGCCTTGCCGCTCGACGAAAGCGCTCTCAGCCGGCTCGCGGTGGTCGGTCTTCTTGCTGACACGCCGAACACGGGAGATACGGGCAGTAGCAATACCTCGCCATCGTTCATCGTCACGCCTCTTCAGGGGATCGAAGAAGCGGTTGGGAGCGCGGTGACGATTGACCACATCGGAAAAGACTCGCTCGAGCCAGCCGACGAAACCTTCATCCAACAGGCCGATGCGGCAATCGTCGTCAGCGGATTGACCTCGGACGACGAAGGCGAGGGCCTCATCGCCGCAGGAGACCGGTTGGAGCTCGGTCTTTCGCCCGAGCGGGTCGCGCTGATCCAGAACGTCGCCGCGCTCAATCCGCGAACCATCGTCGTCCTGGAGGGTGGCAGCGCGATCACCATGGGCGATTGGCTTCCCGACATCGAAGCGCTTCTGATGGCCTGGTACCCCGGTCAAATGGGCGGCCACGCGATCGCCAATCTGCTCTTCGGGGATGCCAACCCTTCGGGCAAGCTACCGCTCACGATTCCGAGGAGCGTCGACGACCTACCGCCTTTCGACGCCATATCGAAGTCGGTGACCTATCGGTACTTCCACGGCTATCGCCACATCGATCGGGAAGGCCTCGACCCACAGTTCGAGTTCGGGTTTGGCGTCAGCTACACGACGTTCGCAATTGATGAGCTCCAGGCCGACCGGTCGAGCGCAGGCGCAGAGGACATCGTGCGTTTCAGCGTCGACGTGACCAACACCGGCTCGGTTGCGGGCGCCGAGGTCGTTCAGCTCTACGTAACCTATCCCGGGTCCGTGGTCGCACGCGCGAATCTCGAGCTGAAGGGCTTTCAGAAAGTCACGCTCGAGCCGGGCGAAACCCAGACGGTCGAGATCGAGCTTCCCGTCAATAGCCTGGCCTACTACGACGTTGCGGAAAGCGCTTGGGTCCTCGAGGGGCTCACCCACGAAGTGCACGTTGGGACTTCGTCGCGCGACTTGCCGCTGTCGACCACGCTCACGGTGAACGAAGCCCGACCGGTTGCGCTCTACTGATTAGCGGGCCGGCCAATCGATCAGCGGGGAGCGGTAAAACGCGACGCCAAGGGCGTCGAGCCGAAGGCCGTGGTGCGCAAGCCGGGCGCGATACTCCTCCCAACTGCGACCCTCCCTCGAAGACCAGCCGATCTCCGCGTATCCGAGGAGCCTCGGAAACATCATGAAATCGATGTCGGTCGGTTCGTCGACGGTTTCGGTCCAAAGTGGCGCCTCGAGTCCAATCACGTCGGTCTCAGCAAGGCCCTCGAGCACCGGGTCCCATTCGTAGGCAATGCGCACGTCGATGAAGCCGGCCCAAGAGAGCCCGATCGGAGTCGATTCGTCGTACTTCATGTCGAGGTAGGCCCACCTCGCCGGGGAGGCGATGATGCGGGCGCCGTGGTCACGTGCCGCGATCGCGTCCTCGAGGAACAGCCAATGCTGCGCGACGAAGGGTGGGTCGAGGGTAGCACGACCGATGTCGGCCCATCCGATCAGCGTCTTCCCGTGGCTTTCCACGATCTCCTGC
>JBFICQ010000329.1:0-3017 GCA_041581895.1 Polyangiales bacterium
GAAAGTGAGCTTGCGTTGTCGCGCCCGAGGGCCCTCCGGCGCATGGACTGGATCGAAGCTCTCCCAGTGGGGAAGCGTCCTGCTGTTGGGATCCTGAGCGAGCAATCGGTGAAGGAATGTCGTGCCGCTCCGAAACAGCCCGAGGACGAAGACCGGCGTCGGTAAGTCGACTCCCTCGACATCTGGAGTCTCCCGAAGGGCTCTTTCGACACGAAGATGCGTTGTCGCGATGCGCGTGCAGTCGATCCGCGCGGCGATCTTACCTATGAAGTTGAGGCCCGCGTCCTCGTTTAACGAATCGACGAGCGCTCGAAGTGCGGCTTGCGTGTTTGAGGTGGGCTCACCGGTATCGGGTTGCCGCCGTTGCGCGATCTCCCAATACCTGTCGGCATCGGGGCGACCGAACGGCGCGAGGGAACCGCCCGCCTTGTTAACTATGCGAATCCAACGCCGATGGGAGCGAGGGGCATCGATGAACTGCGGAACGACGGGCTGTCGGGTGGCAACTCGTGTCGGCACTGGCAGGTCGAGCGTCAGCGGTGCTGGTGGATACGTCGATTGTCGACCCATGAGGACCTACGCGTAAGAGAACACGTTTGGTCTTTTCCGCGTAATTTCCCGCGTGAGTGGTCTACTTTCGGCCTTCTTCGTCGGTGCCAAACCGGTTGCGATGTGATAGTGAGGCGAGATGTTTAGGACCTCGTTGTGTGTCGCGAGCCTTAGCATCGTGCTGATCGCGTGCGGCGATAGCGCGACCGATACGCCCGGAACGGGAGGAAGCGCTGGCGCCGGGGGTGCTTCAGGCGCGGGCGGCACGGGCCTCATGGGCGACGCTTGTCTCGATGACCTCGGCATCCTGGCGGGGATTGAAGACATCGCGGCACTAGTCACCCAGCAGTGTCTTTTGGGCACCCGAGCCTGTGCCGTGATGGAGGTTCCGCAATGCGTGGCGGAATGCCTCGAGGAAGAAGTTGGCCTTCCACAGGACTGTGGGGTCTGCGTCGGCCTAGTGACCAATTGTATTTTGCGCGACTGCATCGGCGACTGCACGAATCCAGAGTCGCCGGCGTGCGATACTTGCGTTGCCGAGGCAACCCCTGCCTGCAACGAGGTCTTCGAACCCTGCGGCGGTTTCGTCCCGCCTTAGAGGGCGGTTCCGTAGACGGACTTGGTCTGGACACTCGTGGATCGCTACGCCCAGGCGACCGCGATCATTCGAGGCCCGAGGAAGGGCAGGCGCCCGTGTCCCGTGGAGTCGTTGTCGATCGCGAGAACATCGCCGTCCTCCCAGCGTGTGATCACCAGGTTCTTCCAGATCGCGTCTCGTACCGCCTCCATGTCCGAGTCCGGGATCGTAGTGCCGTCCCCATAGGTGCAATGCATGGGCAGATCGTCGGAATTCTGCAGGTTTCGCTGGGCGACCGTGAACGCCTTCCCGGCGATCCAGGCGGCGAGGCTTCGTGCCGACGGCCTCAGGAGAAAGATCCGGCGAAGCTCACCGTCTGCGTTCGAGGTGTGAAACACGGCGGCGTGATTGAACCAAACCATCTCGCCCGTCTTCGGATGTGCCTTGACCGCAGGCTGCGAGCTGATCAGCTTCAGTGAGTCGTCATCGCCCCAAATCGGGGTGAACTTCTCTCTTCGGCATTTCTCTTCGACGATCGCGTGGTCGGTCGTTTGAAACATCTCGACCCAGGACTTGAGCTGCGTGAGGTCCCATGGGCGCTTTTTCCCCGGCGCGCGGTAGTTTCGCACCATTCGGATGCCTCGGGCCTCGAAGCGTTCTCTCACTTCCGGATCGAGGTCTTTGTAAACCTTCCGCATGTCGACCAGCGGCGTCTCGCCGCTCCCCGCTGCAGGCGCGGTCTGACACCAAAAAAAGACCCTTCGCGGAGGATTGGCGACGAAGCTCATCTCGTTGTGCTCCGGAATCGGGAACAAGCTTGGTATCTCGCTCGCCGTGAAGACATAGTCGGTGAGCGCATCGCGCGGGGAAAGGCCGAGGTACTCATTCTGAAGGCCGTCGTCGATCGCGCGCGCGATTCGCTCGAAGTCGTCTGCTCCCGTCACATCAAAACCTCGGAAAAGGATCGCTCCATGCCGGGTGAGCTGTTCTTGCACGAAATTCGACTGGCTGGTGAGCCAGGTGACGAGCTCTTCGACGCGAGTATTGCCATCCGCGTGAACCACCAAGGGCAGCTCGCCTTGGGATCGGTACTGGCTCGACTGCGTGGGCGTGGTCGTCGGTTCGGTCGTTTCCATCGTCATGACGATGGGGCCATTTTACACGTCAAATCAGCGAGCGAAACCCTCTTGTTTTGGCGGCATCAAAAGCGGGATGCAGGCATGCCCCGCATGTGCGCATGCAGCCTTCGGTGTAAGCTCGTCCTCGAGATGCCCTCCAACTTTCCGGTTTACGATCGCCTTCTTCGAGAGCTCACCGCGGTGTACCAGGGTAAGCTAAAGCCGCCTATCACGGAATTTCAGCTTCCCACGAAGTCGTACACGGATGAGTCCCTTTTTGACGAGGAACGAAGGCTGCTCCGTCGGCTTCCCATCGTAGTCGCCCACGTCTCGCAGCTTGCGTCACCCGGGGCCTGCCTGGTTCACGACGCACTGGGGGTGCCTCTCATCGTCCTACGCAATCGCGAGGGTGAGTTACGCGCGATGTTCAATGTCTGTCGCCATCGTGGAACGCGGCTGCTCGAAGACGAGGGATTCTGCAAGGTCCGGACGGGGTTCCATTGTCGCTATCACGGCTGGACTTACGACATCGACGGCAAGCTCGTGAACGTCCCCAAGCAAGAGCTCTTTCCGTCGCTCGAGAAGGAGGCGCATAATCTCGTCTCTGTCCCAGTCCACGAACGATTCGGCTTCGTCTGGGTCGTGGCAACCCCCGGAGACGAATACGACTTCGGTTCCTTTCTCGATCCGCTTGAAGAAGACCTTCAACCGCTGAAACTGGAAACGCACGTCGTCTTCCGGCGCGGCACCGCGGTCAGGCGCACCAACTGGAA
>JBFICQ010000330.1:0-3004 GCA_041581895.1 Polyangiales bacterium
AAGTGGCCCCCGGCGATGCCTTGATCGAACACGGAATAACCGGGCTCCGCTTTGACCGCTGGGTCGAGAATCCAGACGGCGCGCAAGCCGCGCTCGTGCAGATAGGCATTGGTAGAGCCCGGATCGGGGAACCGCTCTGGATCGAAGGTGAAGACCTTGTATTCGTCCATGTAGTGGATGTCGATCCAGATGACGTCGCAAGGGATGGCGCGCCGACGAAACTCGTCTGCAATCTCACGGACCTTCGCGTCTGGATAGTACGAAAAGCGGCTCTGGTGGTATCCAAGCGCCCAGTGTGGAGGAAGATCGATTCGCCCAACGATCGCCGAGAGCTGCTGTACCAGCTCCTGCGGCGAGTCTCCCTCGACGACGATGACCGAGAAAGGCTCCTTGCAAGCAAGCCGAATTCCATCTGTGAGATCGATTCGAAGTCGAAACGTAGTGTCGGCGAGAACTCCGAACGATGTGCCGTCGGCCCGCACGCCCATCACCCACGGGTGCGCTTGGTAGAGGCTCTTTGAAGCCTCGTCGTAGTTCGGAATGACGGTCCCGTCTTCTTCGATGCGAAAGGGCTGCTTCGCCCAGACCTCGATAACGGTCCCGTTTCGGCGTAAAGAGCCCGCGACCTCACCGGTGCCGTAGAGGCTGGTTTGCGCATCGATGGTGACCACTGCCTCGAACCCAAGCGCGGAGCGAGCAAACCGCGGGCGGACGCTCCAGGTTTCGGGGATTGGCGCGCGCACCTCGAACGGCTCGGCCAGGGCGAAAGATCGAGAGTGCTGGTCCGCGCGCAGGTCGTCGGAACTGAAACGGGCTACGGACTCCATGAGCAGCCCGGACTTCTGGTTGTGGCTGGTTTCGGTCACGTACAGGCTACCGTTTCAAGATCGCTTTCTGCCATAGCTCACGAGGGCCCGAAATATTGGCACAAACCCGACCTCACGCGCCGAAAACGGCGAATTTTCGCAAGACCTTCCAGTCGATGGCCAAGACCCTCGGAGTGGCGCTCGGCGTATCCCGAGCGCGGCTCGACGAGGCGATCGCCGGCGGCCGCGTCATCGAGACGGCCCTGGCCGGTTGAAGTCGCCTACTGTGCCATCGGAGCCACAGTCAGTGTGACCTTTTCGGCACGGGTCCCGACCCTGTGACGCGAATCACCGGGGGAACGAGGTGGAACATCTCTTGCTTATGGAGAGGTTGATGGCCCCCATCCACAGACGCCGATCTGGCGCGAGGAAAACCCGGTCGCGCTGGTCGATTCTTCGTGAGCGACTCGCGCTCTGGTTGTGGAGGCACGGCTGGGTATCGCGCCCGCTGTGACTGACGCCGACGTCCTCAGCGTTCTGCGTGCGTCTACCATGCTCGTCATCTGCCATTCCTACGGTCGACCATGCTTTCGCCAAGCCTGGAACCTCGGAGCGCGGCGGACGGCTTGCCTTGGGATTGCCCAAAAAGCCCCCTGAGCGGTGAGCGGCGGTCCAGGGGTTGTCGCGCATGCGGCACCGGACTAGTGTCCGCGCGTGCGTTTTGGCAATGTTTCCGTCTGTAGCGTCGCCCACGTTGATGGCGCCGATCGAGTGACGTCCGACGAGATCGAGAGAAAGCTTGCTGAGCCGATGCAGCGGCTCGGCCTGCAGCCGGGTTTTCTCGAGAGTCTCACCGGGATTCGCGCGCGCCGGATGTGGGGCGTGGAATTTCAGCCATCGCAAGCGGCAACTGCAGCTGCGGAGTTGGCGATCGAGCGAGCTAGCATCGACCGCGATCGTATCGGAATCGTGATCAACACTTCCGTGTGCCGCGACTACATCGAGCCGTCGACTGCGTGCTTGGTGCATAGAAACCTAGGTCTCGGCCCCCACTGCATCAACTTCGATCTCGGCAATGCATGCCTCGGTTTTCTCAATGCGATGGACATGATCGGCAACATGGTCGAGCGCAACCAAATCGAGTACGGGATCGTAGTCGATGGCGAAAACAGTCGGTTCGTGGTCGAAAGCACGATCGAGCGTCTGCACGATCCCGACTTGGACGAAGGAACTTTCCGCGAGAATTTTGCAACGCTCACGCTTGGATCGGGCGGCGCAGCGATGGTCCTCGGGCGGAGCGATCTCGTACAAAACGGTCACCGCTTCGTCGGGGGCGTGACTTTGGCGGCGACGGAGCACAACCAACTATGTCGCGGGCAGGTCGACCAGATGCAGACGAAGAGTAGGGAGCTACTCATTGCAGGAATCACTCTCGCAAAGCGGACTTACGAAGCAGCGAAGCGCGAGCTCGGATGGACCCCGAACGCTATGGCTGAATACATCCTTCATCAGGTGAGCCGCTCGAATACCGACAAGCTCGCCGAGGCTCTCGAGCTTCCGATTGACAAGTTCCTGCCCGCATACGTCGAGCTCGGCAATGTCGGGCCTGCCGCTGTCCCAATGGTGCTTTCAAAGGCAGCCGACGAGGGGCGTCTTCATTCGGGCGACCGTGTCGCGCTGATGGGGATCGGCTCGGGGCTCAACTGCACGATGTCCGAAATTATCTGGTAGTTGTGCTGTGAAGGTCTCGGAAGAGCTCTATCCGTTCATGCCTCACTGGCAAGAGCTGCCGAGTGGACATCGGATGCACTATGTGGACGAGGGCGATCGCGATGCGCCACCGGTGCTAATGCTTCACGGAAACCCTACTTGGTCATTCTATTGGCGCAGGTTGATCAAGGCGCTTAGTGAGACCCATCGCGTGGTCGCACCGGATCACATCGGCTGTGGAAAGTCCGACAAACCGGACGAGGACACCTAGTCCTATCGCCACGCGGAGCGGATCGACGACGTCGAGTTCCTGGTCGAGCGTCTCGGCCTACGAGACATCACGCTCGCTGTTCATGACTGGGGTGGCATGATTGGGATGGGTTGGGCGCACAGGCACCCGGATCTCGTCGCGCGCTTGGTGATCCTCAATACTGCGGCGTTTCCGATGCCGGCAACCAAGCGCCTCCCGGCTTCACTTCGGCTGGCGC
>JBFICQ010000331.1:0-2939 GCA_041581895.1 Polyangiales bacterium
CGGTAGGGTAACCATTCCAGTGGGAATCGGAAGCGTAATGGACTCGGTACCCATGACGCCCGTAATCGCAACGACCGACTCACCCGACGCGATCTCCGCTGGCACCGGGATCCCGACATCGAGGTTCACGGCGGACGCGTAACATGCCGACCCCTCCTGGCCAGCAGTGAGGGTGCCGTCCGGAACGATTTTGATTTGGACAGGCAACGAAGGCGTAAGTTCCAAACCGGACGCGCTGACCGCGCAGGTTACATACTGGATGCCCTCCACAGGCGTGCCGGTGGAATCCATGCAGGCGTCTGCCAGCGGGTCGACCATGCCGCCCGTGCCGCCCGTGCCGCCGCCTGTGCCGCCCGTCGCGCCTGCGCCGCCCGTGCCACCGGTCTCGGTTGCGTCGTCGCCACAACCCACCAAGGCAAGCGTACCGGTAAGCAGTGCAATCACACTTAATTTCATCAATTTGGTCATCCCTTGTTCTCCTCTTCGTAAGCTCCCGGCGCGCAACAGCTTTGCACACAATCTGGGGCCAGCCCAGCGCGCGCGACAACGTGTACCCGGTGTTTGTTGGCTATGCAACGAATTGAGACCCGCTCTTACTGGATCCGGTGCGAGACGCAATTCGAGGGTAGAGCGTGTTCTTACGCGATACGGGTCACGTCTGGCCTATCGACGGGCCGTCGGCTCACGACACTCCCTGTAATTCCACGGTTTTTCGGCTGAACGCGCGTTTGGTTAGGGAATCGACTGCCGGGCGGATTTCGGAAACCAGGGTACCAACCGGCTGGTCGCACGCTGATAGTCGGCGTAGGCGGGGTACTTGCGAAGCGAAATCTGTTCGGTGAGCCCGGTCGACCCTTGAAAGAGCAAGGTCAACAGTACCGCGCCCGCGATCGTCCAGTTGAGCCACCCCGCGCCCGCAGCGATCGCAAACACATAATAAGTCCACCACATCGCCTGCTCGCAGAAGAAGTTCGGATGGCGTGAGTAGCGAAAGAGGCCCGTGGTGAGGAAGTCCGCGTCCGGTGTTTCGCCGCGCGCTTTCGCGGCGTGCTTGGCGGTCTGGAATCGCCACTGCTGCTCGTCGGCGATCGTCTCACCCAAGAAGAATGCTGTAAATGCCAAAGCCGCAGCGTAGTCGAGGGTGTTGAGGGGCTCCCCCAAATGTTGGTAGGCCGCGTATGACGGCACGACGATCAGCAACAGCAGCACGTTCTGAAAAGGGGCGAGGAAGGTCGCATTCAACACCTGAAACCACTTTGCGCCGATCCTTCGTTGAATCTCCTCCCAACGATAGTCTTCGCCCCCCGGTGCGTATCCCCCCTTGCGCGCATAGTTAAAGGTGAGACGCACGCCCCACACGGTGACGAGAGCGGCCATCAAGTTGAGCCGTGCATCGGTGAAGCCGACATGCCCGGCGAAATGCACGGCATAGATCACGGGAGTGATCGACCAAATACGGTCGACCCACGAGTATTCGCGCGTGAGGATCGAAAGCACCCAACACAGCGCCGCGAACCCGAGAGAAGCCCAAAACGCGGTGATGAGCGGGTCGGTGGTTTGGTAGAGCGCGACGAAGTCCATCAGCCGATGCCTTGCTCCTTGAGCTGTGCCAAGAGCTTGTCGAAGTCCCAGTACACTTTGAGTGAGCTGAGCTTGCCGTCTTCGTTTACCTCGTAGAGGCCCACCATGTCGACGACCGTCACGATGCCGCCCCCGAGGTCGTTCGTGGCTCGAAGCACCGCGACGCAGGTATTCTCACAAGCGATGCGCTGCGAAGCGTCGAGGGTCAGGTTTGCCTTGGCGATCGCGTTGTCCCAAAATCGCTCGATCGCTTCTTTTCCGCGATGCCCCTTGCCTTCGGGATCGAGCATCGACTTGCCGACGGGGTCGGCCAGGAATGCGTCTTCGGCGAACAGCCCGAGCCATGATTCTTTGTCCTTTGCCATGGCGAACTTCGCGGAGCTCTCGCTGGCGGTGACGGCGGGATGGGCCTTCGACATCGGTTCTTCTCTCTATTCGGCCGCGGTCTCGACGGTGCGAAGGAGCGACTTGCTGTACACGCCCCGCTCCGCCAAACGTTCGCGCGCCTTCTTGGCCGCCGCATCCCATGCGGCTTGGTTGGTAGCCGTGTCGACGACCGCGATGCCACGAGAGACGAGGGTTTCATAGGCTCGCTCGTCGTCGCGCTGTACGATCTGGTCGAGCTTCTTGGCGGCCCGTTTTGCAGTGTCGAGCAGCGTCTTTTGGTCGGCAGGCGTGAGCTCGTCGAATTTCTTCTTACTGATGACCGAGCCCCCCACGATGATGTTGAAGTTGCTCGACGTCATCGCTTTGAGCCGCGTGTACCATTGGAAGGCGACCGCAGCCATCGCGGACGCCGGGACGACCTGTAGCTTCTTGTTCCCGAGAGCTGGGAACACGCCCGACGACCCGACACGCACCGGGTTGGCTCCGATCGCTTTCACGAATTCCTCGACGACGGGGTTGTCTTTGCCGGCCCAAGCGGGTTGCTTGGCAAGATCGGCAGGGCTCGAAAAAGGCCTCGAGGAAAAGACGCGGTTTTTTCCGCCGTCACCCCAGGTGAGAAGCTTGAATCCACTGTCCTCGATCATCTTCTGAAAACGAGCGTCGAGCGTTGCTCTCGCTCGGTCTAGCGCGGCGTCGGTGGTCAGCAGCCCGGGGGCTGTCAGCACCTGTACCTCTGGCGCGATCAGGCTCAACCCGGTCGTCGCGACGCCTGCCGCATCGAGCTTGCCTGCCTTGATCTTTCGAATCAGGTCGCGATCGTCTCCCTCGCTACCCCCTGAGAAAACGCGCAGCTCCACGCGCCCTTCGGTCTCCTTTGCGAGCGTCCGGCTCCATGCCTTGAGCACCTTGACGAACGACGAGCCCGGGGGGGCAAGCGAGGCGATCCGAATCGTGCTGGCCGCCTCGGCGCC
>JBFICQ010000332.1:0-2879 GCA_041581895.1 Polyangiales bacterium
CAGTCGCCCAACCCATTCTCTCGTCCGTTCCAGTCGAAGCGCCCGCTCCCCCCATGAGGGAAGACGCGGTCGATGACGGACCGGACGACGAGCTCGAATACGAGGAGCTCGCGCCCGGTGACGAGGGTTTCGACTTCGCGGAGAAGCTTGCGGAGGAGCTCGCCGAGGTGGCAGAAATCGCGCCGGTCGACGACGGCGCCGAGATGATCGACGTCGAAACAGTCTTCGAGCAATTCAAACGCGGAGTCGCCGAACAAGTTGCCGAGGACGACAGCGACACGCACTTCGATCTCGGCATCGCATACAAAGAGATGGGCCTTTTTCCGGATGCACGACGCGAGTTTCAGGTCGCGATGGGCGACCCACGACGGCGTTGCCTATGCTGGACGATGATCGGTCTCATCTACATGGAGGAAGGCCAGCCGCACGATGCGATCGAGGCCTTCCAGTCAGGCTTGGAGAGCCCGGAAAAGACCGCTACGGAAGCGGTCGGGCTTCACTACGAACTGGCTCTTGCCTGCGAGGCAGGTGGCTTGCCGGACCAGGCCCGGCTCCACTACGAGTACGTTTTCCAGCGCGAGCCGGGCTTCCGAGAGGTCGACCAGCGGCTCGAACGGCTCGGCGGGCCCTCCGGGGAGTCGGCGGAGCTGCTCGTCGAATCGATGGATGACGTGAATCGCGCCTTCGACGAGTTGATCCACGAGGATTGAGCCCTATACAAACTGTCGACTGGGTGCGAGGTAGGGTAGTAGCCTGGTCGAGGCGCGGATGACCGAAACAAAGCACACTTTTTGCCGAATCTGCGAGGCTCTCTGTGGGCTCGAGGTCACTGTCGATGGTGATCAGATCGTCGACATCCAGCCCGACTCGAAGCACGTGGCGACGCAAGGCTACGGATGCCTCAAAGGCCTCAAGCAGCACCGGATGTACGACAGCCCAGACCGATTGCTCTACCCGATGCAGCGGATCGAAGGCGAGCTCCAGCGCGTGAGCTGGGACGACGCGATCGGCAGCATCGGCAAGAAAGTGCGCGAGCTCATCGACGATCACGGCCGCGACAGCATCGCGATGTACGTCGGCACGGCGGCTGGCTTTGGCGTGCTGCATCCCGTGTTTGCACAAGGGTTCATGCAGGGTGTGGGCTCGGCGAGCATGTTCTCGTCTGCCACGCAAGATTGCGCCAACAAATTCGCCGTTGCGCATCAGGTGTATGGCTTCCCATTTACGCAGCCCTTCCCCGACCTCGACAACTTGGAGTGCCTAATCATCGTCGGCGCAAACCCGGCGATCTCCAAGTGGAGCTTCCTGCAAGTCCCGAACCCGATTCGCCGACTGAAAGAGATCGAAGCCCGCGGCGCGAGGATCTTCATCGTCGACCCCCGACGCACGGAGACTGCCAAAGTCGCGGGGGAGCACATTTTCATCCGCCCCAACACGGACGTCTTCTTCTATTTGTCTTTCCTTCACGAGCTGCTTGCCACTGCAACGATCGATCGCGCTCGAATCGACGAGTACATGACAGGGTTCGACGAGGTTTGCCGTGTCGCAGAAGCGTGGCCCCCAGAGCGCACGGCGGAGGTCACACGAATTCCCGCAGAGACGTTGCGCACCATGGTAGCCGCCTACCGCGAAGCAAAGGGCGCGGCACTCTACTGCTCGACCGGAGTCAACATGGGCACCAACGGGTCGCTCGCGTTTTGGCTTCAAGAGTGTATCAACGCGATTTCGGGCAACCTCGACAGCCCTGGCGGGACGTTGGTCAGCACGGGCGTCATCGATTTCGCGGCGTTTGGAAAGAAGACGGGCACCCTCCTGCACCAAAACGACAGCCGCATCGGGGAGTTCAAGTCGGTCAACGACGCGATGCCGGGCGGCATCCTAGCCGACGAGATCCTCACGCCGGGAGATCGACAGATCAAGGCGCTCTTCGTGACGGGGGGAAACCCTCTAATCACAATGGCGAACTCCGAACGACTGCGGGATGCCTTCAAGCAACTCGAGCTTCTGGTCGTTCTCGACATCCAACCAAGCGAAACCGCGTCGGTCGCAACGCACGTTCTTCCGTGTACTTCGCCATTTCAGCGCCCGGACTTGCCTTTCGTGTTTCCGTTGATGCTCGGGCTGCAAAGCAAGCCGTATCTTCAGGCGACGCGCGCCATCGTGCCACCGCAAGGAGAACAGCGCGACGAGGCCACGATTTACGTCGACATTGCCAAAGCCAGTGGCATCAACCTTTGGGGCTCCGCGGTGGCGCAACGCGCCATGGAAGTCGGCAAGACGCTCAACTTGGTCGCCCGCCGCGACAAGCAACCATCCGTCCCCCAGGAATTCCTGCTCTCGAGCCTGCTTCGTGTAACCAAACAGGGCAGCTTCAAGAAGCTTCTCGAAGAAAAGCATGGACGGCTGAGGCCAACGCACGATCCTGGAAGCTTTCTGGGTAAGCGTGTCATTCACGACGACAAGAAGGTACATCTGGCGCCTCCGGTGCTCTTGCGCCAAGCCGAGAAGCTCGAGGATGACTTCCAACTCGAGCTCGACACCCGCGATCAGCTCAAGCTCATCACCAAGCGTGCCATCACCACCCATAACTCCTGGACGCATAACATCGAGGAATTCGTGGCTGGTGATCGCACGACCAACCATCTGTACGTCCACCCCGATGACGCTGCGCGAATCGGCGTGGCCGAAGGCGACCTCGCGGACGTATCTACCGATACGGCAACGGTGCGCATACCGGTCAAGATCCATGCCGAGCTGATGCCCGGGACGGTGGCGCTCCCGCACGGCTGGGGACATCAAGACAGCGCTCTTGGCGTCGCTCGAAAAACCACCGGCGTCAACGTCAACCTCTTGGCCGCTGATGGTCCCGAACGGCTCGA
>JBFICQ010000333.1:0-2869 GCA_041581895.1 Polyangiales bacterium
AAAATACCGCCTCGCCTCTCGTCTCGCCCGCTCGCGGGCGCTCGAGGAGGTCTGCTCGTCGGCGGCCAGGAGTGCTGAAACCTTACCTCGGACGAAGGCGCGGTAGCTTTCGTAGAAATTGACTACGGAGTAAAGGTCATAATCTTCCGACTCTCGCGCATAGCCCGCAAGCAGTCGTTCCGCGAGGTCGACGTGCCCGTGCCAGGCAAGGTCCATCGAGAGGAATGCGATGTCCGCACAAACGTCGGCAAACCGGAATCGGTCGTTGAACTCGATGCAGTCGATGATCGCGATCGAGTCGTCATCCGAGAAGTACACGTGCTCGAGCCGCAGATCTCCGTGCCCGTCGCGAACACGGCCTGCTGATACTCGCGCTTCAAAACGGGCTTCGTCCTGCAGGGTCGCAAGTTGCCAAGCCTCGACTTCACGGGCCTCCTCGGCGCTCAGGTACTCCTGAATCGATCCGCGAGTCTGCGCGAAATTCTCGAGAACGTTCCGACGCACGACGTCCACTCGTCCGTGCTGCGAGGTTTGTGTGTCACAGCGAGCGCGGGCATGGAACCCAGCGATGTGCACCGCGAGCCGGTCCACGTCGTTGGGTTCGAGCTTTCCTGCTTGGAGCAACACGTCGGCCCGCTCGTCATCGGAAAGCCGTCGCATCTTAACCGCCCAATCGACGATTTCGCCGTCTCCGGATAACGAGTGGGCGCCGGATACGTCTCGTGTAACGGGCACCACACCCAGGTAGACGTTTGGCGCAAGTCTCGCGTTGAGTCGGACTTCTGCTTCACATGCTTCGCGTCGCTTCTCGACGGTCGTAAAGTCGAGAAAGCCGAGATCCACCGGGCGCTTGACCTTAAAGACCTCGTCATCGCCTAAAAACACCCACGAAATGTGTGTTTCAATCAACTCGAGGCCAGTCGCCTCGAGATCGGCTTTCAGCTTTTCCATGGCGCCCCGTCCGTCCGCCAACACCATATCAGTCGAACACGAGTCGGGTCGACGCGACGCATTTCTCGCGCAGGCCGCGCTATCGACGCAGCTCTTGCGCTATCCGAAAACGGCGTTCTCCGGCCGGGGGGCTTTCTCCACGGGCACGTCCTTTGCTTAGATGGTATCGAAGGGTTCGATATGGCAACGACATGGGTTTTGGTTGCGCACGAGGCAGGTGCACGGGTGTTCGAGAATTTGGGGCCTGGCAAAGGGTTGCGGCTCTTGGAGGGGATCGACCACCCGGAAGGCCGCCAACAAGACAGTGACTTCGACGCCGATCGGCCGGGGCGATCGTTTCGACGCAATGCAGGCGACGTTCGGCGAGCGGCTATGAGCCGTTCGGAGGGGCCACGCGAGCGCGCGGTCTCCGACTTCGCAAGAGCGTTGGCTAGTAGGTTGCAGCAGGCTCGCACTAGTGGTCAGTACGATCGTTTAGTTCTGGTTGCGCCGCCAAAGTTTTTGGGGTTGCTTCGCTCTTCGCTCGACGCGCCGACTGAGCGGTGCGTCGTCGGGTCGCTCGATAAGGACCTCGCGATGAGCGACGAAGAAGAGCTCGCGAAGCGGCTTGGCGAGGTCATCGCGGTCTGACGACCAAGCGTTCGCGAGCGATTGAAATAGACGAGGTAGATAAATGGCAAACTTCGAAATGCCTGTGACCGAGTATATGAGCAGCCCCGTAGAGACCATACGAATCGGGGAAAGCCTGATCGCCGCCAACGAGGCTTTTTTGGAAAGGGGCGTTTCCGCCCTCGGCGTCGTCAACGACGACGGCGAGCTCAAGGGTGTAGTTTCACGAACCGATATCTTGCACGCGGCGGTCTTCACCGAGGGACAAACATTCCGAGTGCCCGATCGCCCCGTAGAGGAGATCATGCAATCGCCGCCGATTCAGGTCGCCGCGGAAGGTCCGCTCTCCGCTGCCGCCAAGGCAATGCTCAAGAACCGCGTCCATCGGGTGTTCGTCATGCACGGGGGTAAGCTGGATGGGGTGGTATCCACCCGCGACCTGATGCGTGCCGTTGTCGGGAAGCGACTCAAGACGCCCATCGCCGAAATCGCGTCGGGGTCAGTGGTGAAGGTCAAAGCCGACGACCCCGTCGCGCTTGCCGTCGACCGCCTCGATCTATCGAACAAACACGGCCTCGTAGTCGTCGAGGGCGAGTTCCCAGTCGGGATCTTCGATCAGGTGTGCGCGTTGGAATCGCGGCGCCTCCCGCCACAGACGGCCGTCGAGCACGCGATGAACGTCCGCATTCTGATTCTGCCCGCAGGCATCGGAATGGGCCGAGCGGCGGAGCAGGCTCTCGAAATGAACGTCCGTCGAATCTTGATCGAGAGCAGCCGGGGCGTGACGGGAATCGTCGGTGGATTGGACTTCGCGAGGGTGATGACCTAGCCCCGTAGGCCGGTGTCCCGGTGCGCGCCGCCACCAATGGGGGACTTCGTCGTTCCGAGGTTCGGCCCGCGGCACAGGCACGCCCTCGCCTCTGGGTCGATCGGTGCCCCCGGCCCGCGCTCGGCACGGCGCGGGACACGGCCATCGGCCGGACGGCTCGCTTGCAATTGTCGGCCCGGTTCACGGGTGGGCTAAGGCCGACGCAAGCTCGCCTCGTGACTCGTGTCCAACCCGAACGGACTGCTGTTGGACGGGTTGGCACTCCCCACGCCGCCCCATGACCGTGTCCCACGCCATGCCTGGGCGCGATCCGGGGCACCGCTTTCTAGATCAAGGAGAGAGTGCTGCGGTCGAGCCGCAAGGCCGATGGGGGTTCCGAGTTTCCGAGGAGAGGGTGTTGTGTGCGGCGCCGGGCTGGGATGGGAAGCACAGCGAGTGGGGGGAGCCCTCGTTCAGATCCTTAAAGAGCCGCCAGGGCGA
>JBFICQ010000334.1:0-2827 GCA_041581895.1 Polyangiales bacterium
CTCGAGGCCAGGGTTGGAAGGAAGAGCTCGAGACGTTCCATCAAAACGGACGCTCGAACTTGCTTCTGACTCGCTCACTGAGCGGCAAAGAGAAACCTTCTACGGATTCGGTGGCAATGTCGGCAGGGTCACACCCGATCCCATCCCGAACTCGGAAGTTAAGCCTGTCAGAGCCGATGGTACTGCAGGGGCAGCCCTGTGGGAGAGTAGGACGCTGCCGGAATTATGAAAGCCCGTCTCGAAAGAGGCGGGCTTTCTTTCTACTACGCCAAAGTCATTCGGCCGACGGGGGTTGCTCGGTTTTCTGCAGCGGGTCGAGGATGTATCCTTTTGCCTTGGCGCAGCTGACGTTCGGTCGTCGTCTCGCTGCAACCAGCGATCGCGAGAATGGCGATCAACGCGATCCGCACCTTGTTTGTGTTCAGCGAGGGCGTGCGTTTTGGGCGGTTGGTTGACCGGCGCTGGGTCGGGCGATGTCTGTGTCTTGATTTGCGAGCTCGGCTGCAATGGCGTTCAGACCCTGTTCTAGCCAGCGCCTGAAGAGAGGGACGATCGGCAAGGTCAATGGATAGGCCAGCGCCGATCGCAGCTCGAACGCGTAGCTCCATTCGACCTGCGTGCCGTCGCTGACTTCGGTGAACTCCCAACATCCGGTGCCGCTCCGCACGAGCCAGGCGAAGGGGGGTTTGATCCCGCCGACCCATCGGTACCGATGCCGCAACGGCCGCGTGAAGTCGAGGATTACCTCCTCGAGCACCGCTCCGTCGGTCAGCGTGATCGTGCGGTGGGCGCCGGTTCTCAGAACCTCACCTGGGTGGAGCTCGGATTTCACCACACCGGCGATCGGTCCGAGCGGCCGCAGCAAATGCTCGAAAGTGCGATCTTTGGTGCAGAAGTCGAACACCTCTTCACGCGGTTTTGGGATTACGATCGACGTTCCTACAGAGATTTCCATGACGGGCCCATCCTATCACGAGACCGGCGTCAGCACGACGACCGGTAGCTCTCGTTCGGTTCGGGTCTGATACTTCGCCCACATGGGGTTCACCGTCTTGCCGATCTCCCACAGGCGCTCGCGTTCAGGCCCGGTTGCCAGCGTCGCTTTCACGGGAAACTTGTTCCGGCCCACCCGAATCTCGCCCATCGGGTCGACTTTGAGGTTCTTCCACCATTGAGGGTCGCGTTTTGCGGCGCCATCGGACCCGACCACCACGTAACTCTCACCATCCTGGAAGTAGACCAAGGGCGTCGAGTGTTTCTTTCCCGACTTTCGACCGGTGACGGACAAGAGCAACATGGGCACGCCCCCTCCATGCGCGCCAATGCGTCCATCGCTGGCTTCGTAGATCAAGGTATGCGCTTTGAACAGCGCCTTGAGGGCTCGGGCGCGCAGACGTTTGTAGCGGGAGGCCATGAGCGTGTTTCTAGCGCAAAAATATCCTCACGTCCGGGCGCTGCTTCGCCAGGCGATCGCCACTCGATGCGCCCTCAACCGAAGCGCTCGATGCGAGGCGGCAGAAGGTATGGGTACGGTTTCCTCAAGATATTCCGATAGACCCATCGATCCGCGCGGCGAGCGGCTTGGATGAACGCGTAGGTCTGCGCATCGCTCTTGTAGTGCGCGCGCACTTCCGTCTCGGTGATCTCTGGTTTCAGAGCGAACACCCGATTCGCAATGGGAATCAACGGTGGCAAGATCTCCTGGAGGCTTTCTTTGATCAGATTTCCGAGAAAATCCAAGGCCTGCCCTCGAATCGAGTAGTAGTTGTCGAGAATGCCTCGGATGAGGAATCGATCGACGATGGCGCGCACGGGTGCTGGGAGCGCGCGGGTCTGCTGACTGAAATCAAACAGGTCGTGGCCTTGCGCATCCCGCATGAAGGGCGTCCCCACGTCGAGATAGCGCAATCGGTCTCCTTCGAAGGCCCAGTTGGAAAGTTGCCCGTCCGGGGCGAGTGTCGGGGTTACCGCTGCGCCGATGTGCTCGAAGATCCGCGTTACGTGCGGAGTCACCTCGAATGCGGTCTTACCGCGAAGGAAGTCCGGGCCGAGGGTGCCTGCTGGGAGCAACGGCTGGACGCAGTAGAGAACATGGCCGACGGGGCGCTCCAAGATCGGCGTCTCGGTCTCGACGACGTCGATTCCGTGCTGTTCGAGCTGCTCGACGTACGAGGCGATGAGTCGCACGGCGCGTTCGGCTGCCTCGCCGGAAGAGAACGGAACAAGCCGTTTGCAGGCGAAGTCGCCGTTCGGAGTCGAGAGCTTCACGCCGATGGTGACCTCCCCGTAGCCTATGATGTCGAGGTCATCGGTTCGGCCGGTCTTGACGGCTTGTTCGAGGCGGTCTTCGAAGGCTTCGATTTCTGGCGCGCTCGCCAAGCGCATCAACCAAACGCCTTGGTCATTCGATCGATGAGCTCTTTGGCCTCGTCATCCGAGATGATCAACGGCGGCAGGAACTGGAGCACACGCCGGTCGTTGCCCGCCGGAAAGCAGAACACGCCCTGCTGCAGGATGCGCAAAAGCGCGCCCATGGCTTCGATTTCGTTCGAAAACCGCAGTCCCATGAAAAGCCCGCGGTGGCGAACCTCGAACGGAAGGGAATGAAATGCCTCGGCGAAGCGCTCCGACAAGAACACGACACGCTCGAAGAAACCTGGCTCTCCGACGATATCGAGCACCGTTTGCGCCGCGATGCACCCGAGCTCGGCACCTCCAAACGTCGAGATGTGAATGAACGGGTTTGCTTCTCCATCGAGAACCGCGTGCATCTCGCGCGTCAGGAGCGTTGCGGTGATCGGGTAGATCCCTCCCGAAAGCCCTTTGC
>JBFICQ010000335.1:0-2737 GCA_041581895.1 Polyangiales bacterium
CTCGCTTGCACTTGTCGGCGCGGTTCACTGGTGGGCTAAGGCCGACGCAAGCTCGCCTCGTGCCTCGTGTCCAACCCGAGCGGACTGCTGTTGGACGGGTTGGCACTCCCCACGCCGCCGATGACCGCATCCCACGCCGTGCCTGTAGCGCGCAGTATTGCGATGCAGTGCGGGCAATGTATCGGTGGCCTCCGGTTCAGACCCAGATGTCTTGGGCGGTCGCAGTGGCATTGGTGAGGGTGAGCCGTACGTGGTGGCGTCTCATCGTGCCCTGTTTGATTCGGTGGCGAGGAACCTCTGCTGCGTTGATGTAGAGGGTGCCGTCCTTTTCGATCTGCCCTGGTCGGCGTTTCCCCGACTTCGTCCTTCGATGCATGTGGCCCGCAACGGTCGCCAGCACCGCACGCCCGTCGCGCTTGGCGTGCCGCACCGCCTCTTCGAGATCTCGGTCGCCCCAGTCCTCTTCTTGCTTGCGGAAATCGCAGCCCCAGATCGAGTTGGCGCGGTCGCCCAGGCCAGATGGGCCGTTGTGCGCCAAGAACACGATCGGCGCATCGTCGCATTGATCGACGAGCGCTTTCAAACGTTCGCTCGATGCGTCCATGGAATCAACCCCGTACTTCTTCTCGAGATAACGAATACAGGCCAGTCGCCGCCCACCTATCGAGTGAGGGCGGCACACGACGAGATTGAACGCCACGCCGGAGAGCTCGACTTTGTGTTGGCTGTAGGCCACGAGCTGCACGTCCCCGAGGGCGCGGTCGAGGTTCTTGCAGCGCCAGTCTTGGCCCCGGCAGAACGCATTTCGAAAGGGGTGCGCGCGTGGGGCGATCTCGGCGCCGAGCTGGAAAGCGTGCAAGCCGTCGTGATTGCCTGGGATGCACATCGCTGGGATACGTAGCTTTCGCAGCGATCGCGCCACCCCGAGCCCCCGCACCTGCGTATAGGCGGCCAAGTCACCCACGAAAAGAAGCATGTCGTAGTTGCTGCGGTTGAAGAAAGCGACATCCTCTGCGTCCCAAAAAAGATGAACGTCACCGATCACACCGATTCGCGCCGCTTGCGTGGGTGCATCGTTCATGGGACGAAACGTAGCCTACACAGCGCTTCACGCGAGGGAGAAGGGACCGTTCAATGACCACTCCGATCGTCCAACGCCGTGAGCCAGCTTTCGTGTTGGTTCTCAGCATCGTGACTCTCGGCCTCTACTTGCCATTCTGGTACCACGGCATCTACGAAGACCTTCAGGCGCTAGACGGCAAAACGCCCACTGGCAGAGGTTACTGGTTGGATTTCTTCTTCGTGATCATCACGTTCGCGATCTACGGAATTTGGGTCGACTACCAAATCTCTCTTCAAATCGCCGACTTCGAGGAGCGCAATGGCCTCGGTCCCGTTCAGGACACCTCGATGATCGCGGTCCTTCTCGATGTGGCGGCGTACTTCACGGTCTTCTTCACCAACTTCGTCACGAGTGCGATTCAACAGGATCAGCTGAATCGTGTCGTCGAAAAACTCGCCGCCCGCGTTCCAGGCGACGCGAGTCTCCTCGCGTGACGACCATGGCGACCGACGCTCAGCTCGCCGTTTTCGTCGGAGGCGAATCTCGCCGCATGGGCGAGCCAAAGGGGCTCCTCGAGGTGCCGGGCGGCTCCCAGACCATTCTCGAACGGATCGTCGAGCGCGGTCGTGAGGCGGGCCTCGTGCCGGCGCTGGTGGGAGATGCGACTCCGTACTCGGGCCTCGTCCCGGAGGTTCCTCGAATCGAAGACGACCCCCTCGGTTTCGGTCCGCTCGGTGGGTTGCGGGCCGCTCTCGCCCATGCCCGAGAGGCCGGCCGAAGACACGTCGTGGCCGTCGCCTGCGACATGCCCCATGTCATGACCGAGGCGCTCCTTCTTCTGCGCGATCACCCGAGCGAGGCTGTCGTGTTGGCCCCTCGCCGCGGAACGAATGCTCCTTGGGAACCGATGCTCGCGAGGTACGACGCCGAGCGTTTGCTCCCGGTTATCGACGAAGTCGTCTCGAGCGGCCGCCGATCGTTCCAAGAGCTTTTCTCCGAAGTGGAGGTCTGGCCGATCGAGCTCACGCCGGCGATCGAGCGCTCGCTTGCCGACTGGGACACCCCCGAAGACGTGGTCCGCTAAGGTGCTAAGCTCGCCGCGATGAGCGACATCTCCCACGCGCTTTCCGACACTCTGCTCGCACTGACGCAAATTCCGAGCCCGATAGGCGAGGAGGCTGCTCTTTGCGATCACGTCGAGGAGCGGCTCGCGAGCAGCTTGGGGGCCGACACGATCACTCGTTTTCATGACAGCCTCATCGTACGCGCGGTGCAGAACGAAGGCGCACCGCGGATTGCACTCGTCGGGCACTTAGATACCGTCCGGACCGCGCACGATGGGCCTGCTCGAATCGAGGGAAATAGGCTCTACGGTGCAGGCGCGGCCGACATGAAGTCGGGGCTCACCATCATGCTCGAGCTCGTCGAGCGCATCGATCGCAAGGTTCTTCCCTGTGATCTCACGTTGATCTTCTACGAGCGCGAGGAGGGCCCGTTCGAGGAAAACCGCCTGGGGCCGATCCTAGACACGCATCCCGAGTTGCGCGAGTTGAGCTTGGCGATCTGTCTCGAGCCGAGCGACAACGAGCTGCAGCTCGGGGCGATGGGGTCGGTCCATGCCACGATCACTTTTCGTGGGCGTACCGCCCACAGCGCGCGCCCCTGGCAAGGCGA
>JBFICQ010000336.1:0-2708 GCA_041581895.1 Polyangiales bacterium
AAGGCGCGAACCTCGCCCAACCCTTCGACCAATGGTTTCTTCCCAAACTCGCACACCACGTGGCAGAGCAGCAACTCCCCATCTTCATTATAGGTGTCGAGCTCCATGGCTCGGATGCCGTCGTCAAGCTGTCGCGTGATGTTGAAGTTTTGATTTGGTGCCCTCCAGCCGTCTTCTGCGTTCGACATCGCGTTGTGCGCCATCGGATACGAGACCTCGTCAAATCGCCGGTCGCAAAGGTGGGGACTGCCGTTGCAGGCAGGGTCAGGGGCGCTGCCACCACCACCACCTCCGCCCGCATCCAAGCCCGGGTCACCGCTCGAGTCGGAGCACGAAACGCCAAGCAAGATCACAACGAGGGTCCGGAGCGAGGTCAGGGAGCTTTGCCAACGCACGGCGGCACCTTAGCTCGTGCTGCACCTATCCTCAATCGCTGCTTATAGGCTCCGAAGGTACTCCACCGCTTCCTCAGAGTCGGTTCGAAGACACGCGTTGGCGTTGGTCTTTCTCTTGAGAAGACCTTCCGTTCGGGTGCGGCGTTGTGCTTTCCTGAGAGCCGGAACCGCACGTTTGTCGCCGAGGGCCCGTAGCTTGGCCACCGCATCCTTACGGTTGGCACAGCTCTCGCCTTGCTCGAGGTCGAGCTGATACGAATTGAGTCGGTCGATGTGGTCGCCAAGCCCCACTTCATCCGCCACTGCCATCGCGCGTTGTCGCGTATGCAGATTCTGGTCGGACGACGCGAGTCGCACGAGTCGGTCCTCTGCGTCTCCGTCCCCCGCGTCTCGCACGAGCGTTCCTAAGAGATCGAGGGCGGCGTCGATCACTCGCGGGTCCTTCTTACCGAGCATCAGCTCGAGGTTCGTTCGCAAAAGCTTGTCGTTCGATAGGCTCTGCTCGAGGGCGATCGCGCGATGATAAGCTTGGATCGCCTCGAGGTTTCGTTGCGCGCTTGCGTGTGCGTGTCCGAGAACGAGCTGGGCATAGGGCTCTTTTCGTACCTTGCTCCGTTGCGCGCGGAGGTAAGCCGCTGCCTCCTTTGGTTGGCCTTGTTCGAGCAGCTCCGCTGCAGCCTCTGCTTCAGGTCCATGTTTCGGTGGCAGCAATGGCAAGCGGGTGCGCGTTGGTAGGTAGTCTGGGCCGCTACTGCCGAAAGCGACCAAGAGCCCTGCAAGCAAAGCGATCACACCGCCGCCCATCGCCAACATGTCTTTTCGCGATCGCCGCTTCGGGATCGCTTGCACCTCGGTAACCGCGCGGGCAACTACGGGAGCGAGTGTTTTTCGAACGTCTTCTGCCGCTACACGCATGCCTTCGACCAAGGAAAGTCGCGCGGATGGATCGGAAGCCTCGCCGAACGACGTGGGCTCGGGGAGAACCGATTCTACATCGAGTGCTTCGTCGATCTGAGCGATGTACTCTTCGGCGCTCTGTATCCTCTCCTCTTTGTTCTTTTCGAGGCCTCGCCGAATCATCGCCTCGACTTCCGGTGGCACACGGACTGGCGGAGCGATTTCGGAAATCCGCGGGACTTCGGCGGTGGCGTGCATGGTCAGGAGGGCTACCACCTCGGCGGCCTCAAACGGCGGGTCCCCTGCGATCATCTCAAAAAGCATCGCCGAGAGCGCATAGAGGTCGGCCCGTGCGTCCACAGGTTGGCCAAAGGCTTGTTCTGGGGCGATGTAGGTTGGCGTCCCGATCGTGACACCAAGCTGTGTGAGCCCCGGATGTCCAGCCTCGACCTGTGCCTCATCAAACAGCTTCGCGATCCCAAAGTCGAGGATCTTTGCGAAGTCGGAGTCGCCGTCTTGGTCGACCAGAATGACGTTCTCCGGCTTCACGTCGCGATGTACGATTCCCGCCTCGTGGGCGTAGGCAAGCGCGCTCAGCACATGCCGTGCAATGTGTAGCGCCCGTCTCCATCCGAGTTGACGCTCTTTTTCCAATAGATCGAAGAGCGGTACCCCATCCAAGACCTCGAGAACCATGTACAGAGTTCCATCCTCGAGTCGACCGAAGTCCGATACGTTGACGCAGTTTGGGTGGTCGACGCGGCCGATCGCAAAAGCCTCACGCTGAAATCGCTCACTGATCCCGTCGACTCCTTCGACTTCGGGATGTAAGAGCTTCAGTGCCAGGGGACGGCGTATCGCAACGTGCTCGGCGCGGTAGACGCAGCCCATGCCCCCACTGCCGAGGACGCCCGTGATGCGATACCGTCCGTCCAAGACATCTCCCACCCGCGGAAGCTTGGAAGCCGGCGACACCGGCCGCGCGGACGGTCGACCCTCCACTCCAGAAGTACGCACTCAAACATTATTGCGGAAAACGACTTGCGACGCCCAAGCGACTCGAAAGCCATCAATTCGCACTTCTTTCCGGTCTCTGCTTACTCAGCAATCCTCCTTGGAGGAGTGCGCCCCGTCACTGGCGGACCAACGACCTCCGCGTCAACGTCGTAAGCCTGGGGTATATGCGGTTGTTTTGACGCCCAAGGTCAGGCCAGCATCAATCCCGAATTTCGAGCCTTGAGCGACCTGCGCGGCTCGGATAGGTTCGCTCGCGTTCCAATGAAGGTCTTCGTCAGTCAGGACGTTTCCGAGCTTCTGTTTCGGCTTCTGTTCAGCAGCATCTTCGTGATCCTCGGGGCGGAGCATCTTTTCAACGACGAGCTCATCCAGCGATTGATGTCGGAATGGTTGCCGATG
>JBFICQ010000337.1:0-2677 GCA_041581895.1 Polyangiales bacterium
CACGCTGATACCCTGCATCGTCGTCGACACTGGCGTTCCTAGGAGCTCTGCGACCTCGATGCTGTACGGCGTCGCCTCGCGCGCGCCCCATCCGAGATAGAGCCCGGGTTGCTTGGAGCCCCGCAAGAGCTCGACGGCACGGTGCAACAACGCAGGGTCTGGAGTCGGGGGCTCGTATTTTCTTTCGTATTTTGGCACCTCGCCGACCTCAGCCGTGAACAGCTGCACGTCGCCTGACACCTCGACAAAGACAGGGCCTGGCAGCCCCGAGGTTGCGATCTCGTAGGCCTCGTAGATTGTCGGAACGACATCTTCGTGCCGCTCGACGAGAAACGCGGCCTTGGTGATGCCATCGAGAACACGCTGTTGATCGAGCTGATGGAGTTGATAGTGGCGCCCCGAATCACGACGGATTCCGCCGGAGATGACCAAAAGAGGAATGCCATCGAGATAGGCCTCTCCGATTCCACTCATCGCGTGGGTCATTCCGGCGGCGGGCACGATCAATAGGCAGCCGATGCTGCTGCTCACACGGCTGAACGCCTCGCCCATGAAGCTTGCCCCTTGCTCGTGCGTGACCAGGATGGGCGTGATCTTTTCGCTGCGATTGAGCGCGTCGTAGATCTCCGTATTGTGAACACCGGGGATGCCGAATGTGTACTCGACGCCGATCTCTTCGAGGGCGCGCGCAGTCAGCCATGCACCGCTTTGTTTCATCGTCTACCTCACACCTCGACCGCTGTGGATCGCCCTTGCAGCCACCCGCCCGGAATATACGCAACCACCGAGAAAAGTCCCCTCGAGCGCTCGTTTGCCATGCATTCCGCCCCCACCGAAGCCGCAGGACTCGCCCACCGCAAATAGATTCGGTATCGGGTTGCCAGCCTTGTCGAGCACTCTGGCGTCGAGGTCGACTTGGATCCCGCCGAGGCTCTTACGCGTCAAGATTTGAGTTCGAATCGCGATCAAGGGCATCGAGCTCGGGTCGAGAATCCTCGCGTTCTTGCACGTGCGAAGCCGGTCCCCGAGGTACTGCCTGCAATGCGCGATGCGTCGAAGCTGATCGTCGTTTTGTAGCCGCGGGCCGCGTTCGATGTTGGCGTCGTAGTCGGCGATGTCGCGTTCCAGTACTTTCGCATCGACGTCATTCATGCCGGTGAGTGCGTTCATCTTGTCCGCGAGCTCCGGCACGCTCTGAGCTGTGACGAAGTCGGGGCAGTGATCGATGAACTCTTGGACCTGATCCCCATTGCCGCGAAGAAGCCGAAGGATGAAGGCTGCCAGCTTCTTGTCGCGCACAGCTGGGTTGAACTCGGCTCCAGAAACGGCGAACTCTTTGTTCGCGATCTTTCGGTTCATGATCTGCCATGAGTACTTCTTCTTTTCGCGACAGATGCGGTCGATGAGGAGCAGCGTGTCAAACGAGCCCACCAACGGGGGGTCGACGAAACGCCGCCCCTGGTAGTTGACCCAGAGCGGAGACTTCGCCGGGACGAGGCTCAGGCCATGATTTGGAAAGAGCGGCTCCCAGTGGCGCACGCCTGCCGCGTAGTTCCACATCTTTTCGAGATGAGTGACGTTCGCACCGAGGTTCTCCGCCAGATCGAGGAGATGGCCGTCGGCTTCGGGCATCGACCCATTGAGCATCGGCTCTGGGGGCTCGCCCCATTGGTCTCGAGGCCAAATCGATCGAACTTTGTCGTGGTCCCCAGCAATGCCACCTGCTGCGATCACGACCGCGTCGCCTCGTGCCTCGAACATGCCGGTGCCAGTCGTGCCTTGGCACCCGATCACTGCACCGCCTTCCCGGGTCAGGCTTTCGACACTGTGATCGAAGTGAAGATGCAGTCGACCGGCTTTCTCATGCGCCTCGAGCCGCGGGATTAGTGGAAGCACGATCCCTTCGCCGGTGCCCCAGACGATGTGAAAGCGGGGCACGGAATTCCCCGGGACGAAGTAGCCTCGCTCGGTCCAGCCGACCGCGCGAAAGATGCGGACGTCACGTTGGTGGAGCCAGCCCCGGACTTCTTCGGTGCAGCGGTTGACATAGGCCTCCGCCCACCGATACGGCCAGACATCATTGGGATCGAGCTCGCCGTAGCGCACCCAATCGCGCATCGCGAGATCGACCGAGTCTTTGATCCCGTTCTTTCGCTGCTCCGGGGAGTCGACGAAGAATATTCCGCCGAACGACCATCGGGCCAGACCACCGAAGCGATCCCGGGACGCTCGGTCGAGCAAGACGACGCTTTTGCCGGCATCGAGAAGCTCCAGCGCTGCCACCATTCCCGCGAGCCCGCCACCGATGACGACGACGTCCGCTTGGTAATTGGGGCTTCCCGCCATGAAGGGAGGCGAGCATACCAGGGGAGGGCGACGGTGTCAGTGCCGGCGTCAAGCGGTCTTGGTTCTGCGTCGCACGTGCCTGGGTCCGCGCCGCCACCAATGGGGGCTTCGTCGTTCGCTCGGCCCGCGGCACAGGCACGCCCTCGGTTGTGCGTCGTTTGTACCCCGGTCCGCGCCCGGCACGGCGCGGGACACGGCCATGTGCCGGACGGCTCGCTTGCACTTGTCGGCCCGGTTCACTGGTGGGCTAAGGCCGACGCAAGCTCGCCTCGTGACTCGTGTCCAACCCGAGCGGACTGCTGTTGGACGGGTTGGCACTCGCCACGCCGCC
>JBFICQ010000338.1:0-2675 GCA_041581895.1 Polyangiales bacterium
CGATCTCCACGACGCGTTGGGGGCTCCGTGCCAACACGAACAACATGACGGCGCCGGTTCCAACAGCCAACGAGAACAACACGACGCTATCGCCAGCTTGCTGGTTGAGAACGACGAACGATACCCAAAGGGCAACGCTCGCGATCACGACGAGATCCAGCACGCGCTCGACCGCGATGAAGGCGAGGCATGCCGTGGGGGTAGGAGAGCCCACCCGCGATAGATATCCAGCCTTCATGAGCTCACCGATCCGTGCTGGCAGGACCGCATTGCCGAAATAACCGGCGAATACGGCACGGGTCGCCTGCGGCCAGCGATAGGCGTGAAGTGGCTCCGCGATCGCGCGCGTCCGCCAGATCAGCGCGAAGAAGGCGATCGCGCGAAGCAGGTAGATCCACGCAAAGACACGCAGGTCGACCTTCCTGGCTTCCGAAAGAACCTGCCTCGGGTCGACGTCTTTGAAGAGCAACACCAATAGCCCGACCGACACGGCCGAGGCCAGGATGATCGCCCCCCAACGGCGCCAAGGAACCGGTTTCGCCACGCACTCCCCCGACTCACAAGGGTAGCCAACCCCCGCTCAACCCCCAACAAAAGAGGAGAGTCCCGTTTTTCGTGACGGTCAAAAGGCCCGTCCGCCGCGGTCGCGGAGCAAGCGGAGCAGATTGCCGAGGATCACCGGACGAAGCTCGCTGCTTTCGAGCGCCCCGGCGTGCAGTAGATGGACGGGCCTGAACACGTGGGAAGCGCCGATGAGCTCACCGTCTTTCGTCCGCGCAGTCACCCCGAACTCGGCGTTCAAGTCATCGCACTCGACTCGGTCGCTAACCGGAAGCGCCAGCCGAAACTGCGCGGGCAATCCGGAAAAGAGGCCGGACCGGACGGCGGCCACCGACGCCAGCCGCCCTAATGGCTGGGTCTCGGTCGAGTCGAGGGATGAGGAGCCGAAGAACTGAGCCACCGGGGCAACGCACGAGCCGACGGCAAGCAGCGTCGCTCCCCGTCCGCAGACCTCGCGAGTCCATGCATGTAATCTCTCACGCTTTGCCGCACCCGCCCTTGTGGCGAGGATCGCGAGCTGGTCCGGTTCGTGGTAGCTGGCCGAAAACGACAGAGCCGGGCCCTCGGTCACTTCAAAGCCGAAGTGCCGCAGCTCGGCGGCTAGCTCGAAAAACGAGCCGTCGTGTACGACGGTCGCCTTTCGGCGGACCATGGTCGCAGAGCTGGGTTTTCGATGTGGGGCTTGGTTTGGGTCGTTGCGGGCCATCGGTCGGGCTCCCTGCCGCTCCCACGACGACCTCAACGATTAAGCAAAAAGGCCGCCCTGAGAGGCGGCCTTTGAGCGACAATGAGCGCAGGCCACCTCAGTCGGTGAACCAAAAAAAGTAGTTGCGCAGCATTTCGCGGTGGTTGCTCATGAGCGAAGAGGTTACGGCTCGCCGACCGCGAGGTCAAGCGTCGGACCACCGCCCCGACGCGATCACGGGAAAGTTCGCGACATCTCCGACAAAGACGTAGGTCCAGGCCAACAGCTCGCCACCGTTTGTGTGCGTCCTCACAAGTGAGCGCCGGTAGAGCGAGTCCTCGCCTCCGTATCCCGCGAAATCTTCGTAGGGGTCGAGCTCGTCGAGGGCGGCACTGATGTCGTCGAGCTCGAAGAGCTCCCCGTGCACGACGCCTTCTGAGCTCAGCACCAGACCGGGGTACCAGTCGATTCGAACCAGAGAGGCACCCGGGACGCGGGCAGGATGGTGGGTACGCCGCAGCCGTCGAGCGACGCGATCATGGCTGCGTTCCCCGCGCATCAACGTACCGTACGCAAAAACCGCCGTCGTCACCGAAGGAGAGGCTTCTCCGTGTGCCGCGGCCATGAACTGGTCGGGCCGATGACCGAATCGCGAAAGCCCGCGCGTCACGATCTCCTGGTACTCGGAACCTGGCGGCACGAAGCCACCCACGCGCTGATCACATACGCAATACGTGATCGCCGGGTGTGCATGCCCGTCGTCGGTGAGGGCGACCACCTCGAGCCGTCGGTAGTATCGGCCCGACAGCCCCTCTTTCGCATCGAGCCCAGTCCAATCGTGAACGCGAAACAGCGCGCCGGGAGTTGCTGTCCCTTTGCGCGGGCGGACGTCGAGCGCGCCCCCTTTGCGAAGACGCGACTGATAGTGAAAGACCGGCTCGTAGTCGGGAAGCCATGCGCGACCGAGGGGCTCAATCGACTCGGAATCGTATCCCTCGGTTTTACACCACTTCGCCCAGTTGTCCGCGTCGAGGTTGGAGCCGTAGGCGAAATAGAGCACGTGGTAGTGTAGCAGAGCGGGCCGCGGGTCGATATTGCGGGCGAAGCCGCACGCCAACGGGGGCTTCGCGCTGCGTCGTCGATATCGAACGCGACGCCGCCTGGGACGGGCGTGCTCGCGAGCGGGACCCGGTCGCCCTGGCGCCTCTGTAAGGATCTGAACGAGGGCTCCCCCCACTCGCTGTGCTTCCCATCCCAGCCCGGCGCCGCGCACGTGGTTGTAGTCGAGGAGGAGGTTCCCTGGGTCGCGCCACAAGCAGGGCGTGGGATGCGGTCATCGGCGGCGTGGGGAGTGCCAACCCGTCCAACAGCAGTCCGCTCGGGTTGGACACGAGTCACGAGGCGAGCTTGCGTCGGCCCTAGCCCACCG
>JBFICQ010000339.1:0-2664 GCA_041581895.1 Polyangiales bacterium
CGAATCTCGACGCGGCCTTCGTGCAAACCATAAAGCACCTCACCCTTGCGGTAGAGCGGGTTCTCTGGGCTGTTGAGGTACTTCGCCGGAGGTTCCTTTTGCGCCTCCATCGAAGGCGCCGGCTCGAGCGCTCTGCCGCTAAATGCCACGACTTGGCCGTGTACATCGGCAATCGGAAACATCAAGCGATGGCGAAAACGGTCGTAGTGTCCGCGACCGGAACGCCGCGACACGATGAGCCCGACCGCCTCGGCATCGGCGGGCGAAGAGCCTGCGCGTTCGAGAAAACGCACCAACGAGTCCCATCCGTGTGGGGCGTAACCCAATCGGAAATCCCGGACCGCCTGATCCGAGATGCCGCGCTTTTCGAGCTCCGCCCGGGCGATGCCGGCGTCCGGATGCTCGCGAAGCTGATTGCAGTAGAACTCGGTCGCGGCTTCCATCAACGACGCCAGGCGCTCGTGCTCCTTCCTATGTCGCTGATGCTCGGCTTCTCTTTGCGGGTCGTAGACGGGAAGCTGGACCCCCGTTTGCTCGGCAAGGTCCCGCGCGACTTCAGGGAACGTCTTGCCCTCCACGTGCATCAAGAAGGAGAAGACGTCGCCCGAGGCTTTGCATCCGAAGCAATGGTAAAAGCCGCGGTTGGGGTGCACATAGAACGAAGGGGTCTTCTCGTTGTGAAAGGGACAGAGGCCCTTGAGACTGTTCCCCGACTTCTTCAGGGCAACGTAGTTGCCGATGACGTCTGCGATCGGGGCACGGTCGCGGATCTCAGCAATCTTGTCTTCGGAAATCAACGCACCGCCTCGCGCCTGCTCGCCTCGGGAAGGTCGGAGGAGTGTAGGCTGCACCGGGTTCTTGGCAAGCGCTGGCTCCCGCTGTAGTTGTGGCGCGATGGGCCACACACGCCGGTCGTTGCGACGAATCTCAGGGGTGTACGTCCTGATATGTCTGGCCGTCTTCGGCGTGACGAGACTGGAGGATGTCCCTCCGATCGGCGAGTACGTGCACCTGGTCGTGGCGGCGATCTTTCTGCTCACGTCGATTCGACTCGCGCGCAACGAGATCCGGCACTTCGGCATGGCGCTCGGCGGCTTGCTCGAATCGCCGACCGACGACCGGCCCCGCGGTCCTCTCGGCTTGTGGGACCTGGCACGCGCGTTTCGTGCCGCCCTCCCCTCGGCGGTCAAGGAGCTAGGCGTCGCCGCAGGGGTCGCTGCGGTCGTCTTCCCGTTGTACGCGATCGGTTTCTACTGGTGGAACGAACCCACCCAGCCGTTCTCTCTTACGCTTCCGCCTGAGCTCGCCAACCTGGCACTTGCGCAACTCGTGGTCGTTGCGCTTCCAGAAGAAGCATTCTTTCGCGGCTATCTCCAGACGGCCCTGAGCGACACGGAGCAGAGGCGCATTCGGATCCTCGGTGTCGAGCTCGCCCCCGCTGCATGGGTCGCGCAAGCGGCGCTGTTCGCCATCGTTCACCTGATTGTCGAGCCGCACCCCGCGCGATTGGCCGTCTTCTTCCCCGGTCTTTTATTCGGCTGGGTTCGCGCGTGGCGTGGTGGAATCGGTGCTGGGTTGGCCCTGCACGCGATGAGCAATCTTTATTCCGAGATTTTGTCCCGTAGTTGGCTATAACTCCGCTATGCAGGCGACCCCGCCCGCTCCCACGATGCTTTCCGAAACCGTGCGGCGCGCGCTTTCCGAGGACATCGACCGCGGCGACATCACCACCGAGGCCTGCGTGCCTCCCACGACGATCGGAAGGGCTATCGTACATGCCCGCGAAGCGATGGTTTGTTGCGGGCTTCCGATTCTCGAAGAGGTCTACGCTCAAGTCGATCTGCTGGTCGACGTGGAGACACACGTCGCCGATGGGGACAAAGTCGACGAGGGCGCGGCGCTCGCGACTGTCTCGGGGCCAGCATCGTCCATTCTGCTCGGCGAGCGCGTGGCGCTCAATTTCATGCAACGGCTCGCTGGCGTGGCCACCATGACTCGGCGCTTCGTCGACGCGTTGCCCGAAGGATGCTCTACGCGGATCACCGACACCCGCAAGACCACGCCTGGCCTCCGAGCATTCGAGCGTTACGCCGTGCGTTGCGGGGGCGGTTACAACCACCGCGAAGACCTCGGCGCTGCCGTTCTCATCAAGGACAATCACATCGCTGCCGCGGGCGGCTGTGCACAGGCGATCGAGAGAGCCCGCGCCTATGCGCCACACACGTGCAGAATCGAATGCGAAGTCGACTCGCGGGCTCAGCTCGAAGAGGCGCTCGCCGCAGGCGCCGACGTCCTCATGCTGGACAACTTCGACGATAATCAGGTTCGTGATGCTTTGGCGCTCATCGCTGGTCGAGCGCTCGTCGAGGTGTCCGGCGGCATCACCATCGAACGCGTTGCGACGCTCGGCTCGCTGGGCGTCGACGTGATCAGCGTGGGAGCGCTCACCCACTCTTCACCCGCGAGTGACATCGGCCTAGACTGGGGCTGACACAAGGACCTCATGGCTCACGGACTCGATTCGGACCGACTGCGACAGCTCGTATCGGGGCGGCGATGGGGACAGTCGCTCGATGTTCGGGCGACCACTGGCTCGACGATGGACGACGCTGCCGAGGCCGCACGCGCTGGAGCGCCCGACGGTCACGTCGTGCTCGCCGATCA
>JBFICQ010000340.1:0-2662 GCA_041581895.1 Polyangiales bacterium
CGACAATCCGTGGGGAATCAAGCGTGTTGCGCACAGCGTCCTCACCGAGGAGCTCATCGACGACGACGGGCATCCGACCAAGCAGGCGCTCGACCGCGTGCTGGGGTTCTTTGACGAGCGGCTTCGACGCTCTGCGTAGCTCTTCCGTCACCCCAGGGGCCCGGCTTCGCCCGGGCTTCTTTGTCGGATGTGGCTGTGTCCGGATGCAGGAATCTCGTAGCGCAGACATCCTGACGCGGCGATCGCGAGCGGCGAGTGCATGAAGAGGCTCCCGTCCCCAAACCGGCCAATTCAAGGAGTGGCTTCGATCAGCTCGACGATCCTCCGCGCGATCTCCGCTCCTTGGTCGTCCTGAAGAAAATGACTGGCCTCGGGGAGTCGGGTATGCGGCTGGCCCTCGGCGCCGGGAATGTTGTCGATGAGGTTTTGTTGCATCTCGCAACTACCGAGCATGCCAGGATCGTTGCTCGCCCAGATCGTCAAGAAGGGCTTTTCGTAATTCTGTAGACCAGCCCAAGCTTGTTGTGTCTCTCCACCAAGCTCGTTGACCAACGACGGGAACGTCCGCGGCCCCGCCATGTAAACGCGGCTCGGAAACGGCGCGTCGTAGGCGGCTTCCTCCTCGGCCGGGATATCGTACCAAGTCAACGCCTCGATCACCTCCGCGGGATGAAAGGCCGCAGCTTTCATCGCGTATTCCATCCAGTCGCCGAAAGAGGTCCCCAGCTCGACGAGACGATTGCAGTCCGCGTCGTAGAATGGCCGCTGCTGTGCGGGAATCGCACTGAAGATGAACTCGAGCTCGGTGTCGATTTCGTTAGGGTTCTCTACGCGAGGGTAGGGCTCCAGTCCTTCTGGAACGAGCGGCAGAGTTCCGTCACCGATGACGATTCGAGCAAACCAGTCCGGGTTCTCTCCGGCGACCTGAAGCCCGATCAAGCTTCCCCAGTCCTGAGCGAACATCGTGATGTTCCGAAGACCGAGCGCATTGATGAACTTCTCGAGTCGATCGACGTGCCCTAGGTAGCTGTAGTATTCGATATCGATCGGCTTATCGGAGCTTCCCATGCCGACGTGGTCCATCGCGACGACGCGGTGACCTGCCGCCACCAGCACTGGGATCATCTTTCGATAGAGATAAGCCCAACTCGGTTGCCCATGGAGGAGGAGCACCGGATCGGCATCTACGGGGCCTTCATCGACGTATCCCTGGTGCAATCCGTCGATCTCGGCGCTCCGAAGCTCGTATTCAAAAGCGGGCAAGCCTTCGAAGCAGCCGCTCGGAGTTCGCACGAAATCGACACCGTCCGAGGTCGTGCGGACGAGAGGCTCTGAGTCACAATCGGTCTCGGCGGTCAATTCCGAGCCGTCGGAGCAAGCCATGACCCCTGCCAAGCCGAGCAGCGCGACGCATGACCTGATCCCAAGGAACTTCATATCCGAGCCGCCAAGCATACTGGGCCCCGCCCCAACCACGCAAAGGCACTTGCGGGTCCTTTTTCTGGAGGGCGAAGCAGGGTAAAAAGGAAAGATAACGAATGCCGGACACCTACTACGAACGCTTTTCGGCGTTGGACGCTTCGCTTCTCGGTTTCGAGGAGCGAAACGCGCACTGGCACGAAGCGGCCGTCATGGTCTTCGAGGCCGGCCCCCTGCGGACCGACGACGGTGGGCTCGATTTCGACAAGATCCTCAACCACTACGAGTGGTCGTTCCGAGACGTCCCCCGATACCGCCAGCGCATCGCCAAGGTACCCGTTTTCGACCATCCGGTTTGGGTGGACGATCCCGCGTTCAACGTTCGCTATCACATTCGGCAGATCGCGTTGCCGCAACCCGCCGACGAACGAGTTCTGAAACGCGTTTGCGGCTATCTGCTGGAGCTGCCGCTCGACCTCGATAAGCCGCCTTGGGAAGTTTGGGTCGTCGACGGTCTGCAAAACGATCGATTTGCGCTCGTCACCAAGGTCCATCACTGCATGGCGGACGGGATCTCGGGTGTCAGCCTCATTCGCAAGCTGCTCGGACGCAGCCCCTTCGAGCGAGAGGGTGAGCCGGAGCGCTGGACACCTCGTCCCGCACCGCGCGACGCGGAGCTCATGAGGACCGAGGTCATTCGGCGTCTACGCGCTCCCTTCGAGCTGCTCGCCCCGCTTCGGCGCCCTGAAGAGGCACTTCGGCGCGCGCGTGACGTCGTCCAAGGCCTGGTCGAGGCATCGAGGCTAGGATGGCGACCCGCATCCAACACACCCTTCAATCCGAAGAGCATCGGGCTGCATCGGCGGTTCGACTGGACCGATATCTCGCTCGGCGAGGTCAAAGCGGTGCGCACTGGGCTCGGAGGCACCGTCAACGACGTGGTCCTGGCCACCGCAGCAGGCGCGTTCGGGCATTTTTTACGCGATCATCGCACCGCAACGACCGACATCGACTTCCGCGTCTTGATTCCGGTGAGCATTCGCAGCGACGAAGAAAAGGATCTGGGCAACCGGGTGGCTATGATCATGGCAGAGCTCCCGGTCGGAGAACGAGACCCGGCACGGCGACTCGCGCGTGTGATCGAGATCACCCAAAAGCTCAAGCGATCGAAGCAGGCGCTCGGTGTGTCCTGGTTGGAGGATTTGGCGGACAAGATCGGCGGTCGCTTCTTCGTCGAGCTCAG
>JBFICQ010000341.1:0-2660 GCA_041581895.1 Polyangiales bacterium
ACCGTCTCGCCGAGCGAAACGGTGGTCACCGCCCAGCTCGAAGCCGCTGCGATCAGCGGCATTTTCGAGCTGGTCTATCGCGTGTTTGCGACCAGCGAGGTCGGGGTGCAGCTTTCGTTCGCTCCGAGCGGCGCGCCGGCGGAGCTTCCGCGGTTCGGGATGCGCCTCGCGCTTCGGGCCGAGCTCGATCAGGTGACGTGGCTCGGCCCCGGCCCAGAACCCACTTACACGGATAGAACTCTGGTGCCGGTGGGCTTGTACCAAGGCTCGGTGGCCGAACAGTTCGTGCCCTATGCACGCCCACAAGAGAGCGGCAACAAGAACGAGACTCGCTTCATCGCGATCACCGACGCGACCGGCAAAGGCTTGCTAGCGGTCGGCGCGCCCTTGCTGAGCGCCAACGCCTCAACCTATGCGACTGCCGCCCTCGAGGTTGCGCGTCATCCCCATGAAATCGAGTCCGACGGCCGGGTTCATCTGAACCTGGACCAGGTGCAGCGGGGTGTCGCGGGAGACAACTCGTGGGGCCGGCCGCCCCTCGAGCCCTACATCGTCGAGGCAGTCGCCCGGAGCTACGAATTTTGGCTTCAGCCGCTCGGCGCTGGGGAGGACCCGGTGACCCTGGCGCGCAAAACGCTCCCATGAGCGCATCGGTCCCGCACGCAAATCGTTCGCATTGACGCTAGGGCCGTTAATTGTGAATCTCTTCGCCAGTAAAGAGCAAAGGCAGGCGACGTGAATCGATCTTCGATGTTCATCGTCCTCGTGGCAATCGCCGCGTGGGCCCTTCCTGGAACGAACGCGCAGACCAAGGCAGACGAAGCGATCGTGCTTCGTATTGCCTCACTAGCACCGAGCGGATCGTCCTGGATGAAGATCTTGAATGCGTGGGACAAAACGCTTCGAGAGAAGACCAACAATCGTCTGCAGATGCGCTTCTATCCCGGGGGCGCACAAGGAGATGAACGGGACTTCGTGCGAAAGATGCGCGTGGGCCAGCTCGACGGCGGCGTGGTGACCGTCACCGGGCTCAGCATGCTGGTCAAGCCAACGGTCGTGCTCGTGTTGCCCAATCTCCTCGACACCTATGAAGAGCTGGACCGGGTCCGGACGAAAATGGCCCCTCAGTTCGAGAAGATGTTCGCGGACGAGGGCTACCTGATTCTCGGGTGGGGGGATGCCGGAAAGACGCGCCTGTTTTCCAAGAAGCCGATCCGACGGCCATCCGACATCAAATCGATGCGCCCGTGGGTGTGGAAAGACGACCTGATCTTCGTCGAGTTCTACGATGTGATCGGCGCAAGCGCGATTCGACTCGGCGTGCCCGAGGTCTACCCTGCCCTACAAACCCGGATGGTCGATATCGTAGCCGCCTCCGCGCTCGCAGCGGTTTCGCTGCAATGGTACACGCGGGTCAAGCACATGACTGCTCACAACTCCGCAATCATCGCGGGAGGGACGGTGATGAACAAGGACAAGTTCGACTCTCTTCCGCCGGACCTCCAGGAAGCGCTCGCGAGCACGGGAAAGCGTGCGCACGATCTGCTCAACAAAACGATTCGTCGCGACGACGACAAGGCCTACGACATCGTCCTGAAGCGCGGCATCGAGGCGGTCGAAGCTGGTGAGTATCAGGCCGAGTGGGATGAAGCTGCGAAGAAAGTCCATGATAAATTGACGGGGCGGGCCTATCCAAAGAGCTTGCTGCAAGCGGTGCGTCAAGCGGCCAAACCCTAAGCGGCATGCGTGATCGAATCCTGCTGCTGGTGTGCGCACTCACGCTGTGGCTTGCCTGCGCGCGAAGCGCCAGCGCACAACCCGAGCAGGATTTCGCGATTTGGGCGGCGCTCTTTTTCACCGCCCAAGTCTATGCGGACAGCCCTAGCCCTACCTTCTGGCTCGACGCGCACGCACGCCGCGGCGACCTCGGCACGGTATCGATCCTTCGGCCAGGCGTGGGGTTTGCGTTTGCGTCGTGGGGCTCGCTTTGGCTGGGATACGCGTGGATCCCGGAATGGATCGATGCCAGACCCGAGCGAAGGGATGAGCAACGCATCTGGGAACAACTGACCTTGAGTCATAGCAGCTCCTTCGGGCTCTATTTCCAATCTCGAACTCGCTTCGAGCAACGATTCTTGAAGGGTGCCGACGGCACTGCACATCGCTTTCGTCAGCTCGTGCGCTTCAACTATCGCCCGAAGAGCACCGTTCCCGTTGGAATCGCATTCTGGGACGAGGTCTTCGTAGGCATACAGGGAGCAACGTGGGCCAAGCAGGGCTTTGATCAGAACCGCGCTTTTCTAGGGCTGGCCATTTACGCCTTTGAAAAGCTATTTCGCGTCGAGGTCGGTTATCTGAACGTCTATCTCTCGCGTCAATCAAATCGGCTCGATCACGTACTCTCGGTGAACTTCTTCGTCTCGTTCAAAGGAAGGCAGTACACCCGTTGAACGCCAATCAAGGAGAACACCCCCTCAAGCGGTGAACTGGGAGGCTAGCTTGGTCGAGAGCTTGAGGACCAAGCCGTAGATCGAGAGCTGCGGGTTGGCGCCGATGCTGGTCGGAAAGAGCGGGAGACTCGATCCCGAATTACACTCTAGCACAAACCGTGTCGTTTAAACGGCAAGCCGAAGGCGCCTTCGCGAACTATGCTTACGCCT
>JBFICQ010000342.1:0-2640 GCA_041581895.1 Polyangiales bacterium
GAAAGCGCCCTCATCGCTTCAATCGACAGCAACGCCCGGGTGCCGGTTCTGCGACGCCTGAAGCGACTCCCGACTCGCGCGAGCGCCACCCCTGCGCTCAGCCCTTTTGGAAGCGCGTACCTCGTTCTCGACGGTTCCGCGTGGGAACCGGGAGAGAGCCTTCACGCCTGGATGAGGGGGGAGTACGGTGTGCGGTGGTCCTTCGTTGCAGTTCAGCTCGATGAAAACGGGGCGGAGCTTCGTCGAATCGCCGCGCCCCACACTGGCGCAACCCCGAATGCCTACGTTCCAATCGAGCTCGACGCTCGAACGCGGCAACTTCTCTTCGTGATCACCAACCTGTCCAGTCGACTGCCGGACGCGGATGAACCCGACGTGAATCAACGTTCATTCGAGCTGATCGTGGATCGCGCCAAAAACTAGGTACGACTTCGTCGCCTGCGCCGTCGACGACGGCTGCGGGGTTCAGCGTCGTAGAGCGCCTCACTCGGCTCGCTGGCCCATGCTGGGACTTCTTCTCCACGGGCCATTCGATCGAGCGCGAACAGAGTTGCCGCATCGGCAAAGTACTCGCGTCGTGCGATTGACTGAACGCGCCCCGCGCGAAGCCGGCGTTGCGCCATTGTGAGAAGTCGAATTCGATCCTTGAGCCTGCGTGGGAGAGAAAGGCGCAGCGAGAACTCGCGAATGAATTCTTCGTAGGCCGAAGGAACGTTGGTCGCACCTTCGAGCGCGTCGTCGATCGACCCTTGAAGAAGGGCAGAAAGAAGCACGGCATCATTGGGGAGTCGATCTTCGGCAGCCAACGCGTCGATCGCTTTCAAGCGGCCAAACGTAAGCTCGGCGCCCTCCGGATCGTCATCAAGAAACGACGCGACCTCGGGCGCGATCTCGCTGAGGACGCCCACATCCCAAGCGAGGAAGACCGAACGCTGCGCAGCGCCACCGCGGAGAAAACGAAGCACCTCTTCGAGAACACGTGGAGCGGCAGCACGGCGAAGATCGGGGCGATGGCGAACCAGCGCGTCGTAGACCGCTGGATCGAGGCCCATGTCGAGGCGCGCGCTGAACTTGATCGCACGAAGGATTCGAACCGGGTCCTCGCGAAACCGCACGTTTGGGTCACCGATGGTCCGAAGCAGGTGCTCCTCCAAGTCGGCGACGCCGCCCACGAAGTCGATGACCTCTCCGCGCTCGAGGTCGTAGAAGAGCCCGTTGATCGTGAAGTCGCGACGAATCGAGTCTTCGTGGGGCTCCCCAAATATGTTGTCGTTGGTGATCAGTAAATCTGCATCCTCGCCATCGATGTCGACGTTGCGGGCGGGAATCAACCGAACCGGCTTGGGCCCAGCGCAGAGCGGGATCTTCTTGGCGATCTTCGGCTTGATGACTTCGTAGTGTTGTGACGGGTCACGACGGAACGTCGCCACCTCGATGACTTTTCCACCCGCGAACAGGACGTGGGCCAGCCGAAAACGGCGCCCGATCACGCGACAATTGCGGAAGAGGTCTCGCACTTCGTATGGCCGCGCGCTGGTCGCGAGGTCGAAGTCTTTGGGTTTGCGCCCGAGCATCAGGTCTCGCACTCCACCACCGACGAGATAGGCCGTGTGTCCGTGCCGATTGAGACGCCGAATAACCTTGGCGGCGTCCGCGTCGAGCAATCGGCGTGGAATCGTGTGCGCGTAGACGACGGGCTCGGGAGGCTCTGCGTCGAGCGCGCCCGGATCGTCTCCCCGACGAAAGTCAGGATCTAGAACTCGAGTCATGGAATACCAGGAGCCACGGAGGCCAAGGAAGTTAGTTATCGTCTTCTAGCAACAACCACGGCTTACGGCAACGTTCACGCAATGCTAACGTCAGTGATGGGGCCATAACGTGAATGAGCTCGAGCAACTGGCAGGCAGCGTCATGGTTTGCGGCTTTCCCGGCATCGAGCCGCCGCCCGACCTCCAGTCGTGGTTGGCTACCAACTCCGTGGGGGGGTTGATCCTGTTCAAGCGCAATTTCGGTGACGCGCAGCAAGCCGCCGAATTGATCATGTCGTGCACTGCGACAGAGGACCCTTCTCTCCCGTTTCTGGTTTGCGTCGATCAAGAAGGCGGGCGAGTCGCAAGATTTACCGATCCCATCGTCGAGCTGCCTGCGATGCGTGAGCTTGCCAAAGCCGGCGACCCAGAGCTCACCACTACAGCCGGGACCATACTCGGGCGCCAGCTTCGGGCGCTCGGCATCAATCTCGACTTCGCGCCCGCGCTCGACGTGAACACGAACCCGAGAAACCCCGTCATCGGCGACAGAGCTTTCGGCAACACGCCGGAGGTCGTGATCGAGCATGCCTTGGCATTCGCGGACGGCCTTCACGCAGGGGGCGTGCTTTCTTGTGGCAAACATTTTCCCGGGCACGGCGATACCAACGTAGACAGCCATCTCGCCCTGCCGATCGTGCGACACCCTCGGGGACGGCTCGAAGAGGTAGAGCTCCGCCCGTTTCGGGCAGCTATTGACCGGCTTCCCGCGCTCATGACGGCGCATGTGATCTTCGAGGCCTTGGACTCGGTGCCTGCCACGATTTCACGTCGCATGATCACGGAGCTCCTCCGCGACGAACTCGGATATGGCGGCGCGGTGTTCACCGAC
>JBFICQ010000343.1:0-2623 GCA_041581895.1 Polyangiales bacterium
GCGTCGTGGTCGACCGCACCTTCCCCCTGCGCGATGTCGCAGAGGCGCACCGCTACATGCAGACCAAACGAGCGCGCGGCAAGGTCGTACTCGAAGTCGACTGAGGAGGCAGCCGTGCGGAGTGTCAGCTACGGTCTCGTCGTCGTCGCAGTGTTGCTAGCGGAGCGCTTCTCCGCGTCTGCGGCTGAGCCCGTTCGCAAAGAGGTCGACTGTCTAACCGCAGGAGGCGTACGCACCTGCGAATCCAGCCAACTGATGCAAAACTGGGAGAGCCGGTCGTAAATGCGCTAAACGGAAGTGTGAGCGCCGCATCAGATCTTGACGCTCTCGATTTGGAGGCAGCACGTATTGCCGGACGTGCGTTTGCCGCCGACCTCGACCTCCGTTCCAAGATCGAGCTTTACGATCCTAACGCATGGCGCCCAGGGGGCTCGACCCGCCCCACCCTCCAGCTCGACGACGTGTCGGCGATTCCATTTCTCGAAGACATTGCGGGCGTCGAAGAATACCAACACCGAGGCCGGCTCCGTGCAGGCGACCAGGACGTCTACGTCACCGTCACCCCCGAAATGGCGGGCTACGAAGCGTACTGTCGTGAGACGCTCGGGCTCGGCACGCCCGAGCACCTCGTCGCCGACCCGGTGGGTCCTCCGATTGCCGTCGCCAGGGCTTGCACATCGGGAGACACACACACCCGGCTGGTGGAAATCGCGAAAGCCGCGCGCGGGATGACGATTCACCCGTACATGGGGATCAAAGAGGTCTGGGAGTTGGCCGCGATGCTTGCGGTTGACAGCCAGGGGGAGGTCCGTGTCGTCAGCCCCCCGCCTCCCGTGACTTGGATCGCCAACGACAAAGCGATGTTCGGCGAGCTGGTTACGAGGGTTCTCGGTCGCGATGCGCTGGTGGAAACCCGGATCTCCACGGACGTCGAGAACATCCAAGCAGACCTCCGCGCGATGGCTACACACCACGACCGCGTTGGGCTCAAACGAACACGCTGCGCCTCAGCGATGGGCAACGCAGTCTTCGCTTCGCACGACGTGCAGAGCCGTGAATCAGCGGCGCTTGCAGTCGATGCCTTCCTCGAACGAACTGAATGGCCCCAAGGGGAAGAGGTTCTGACGGTGGCATGGCTTGACACGGATCTCTCGCCATCGACACAGCTCTGGCTTCCGCCACGCGAGCTCGGAGCACCACGGCTTGACGGCATCTACGAACAGATTCTCCTCGGTGAGGAGAAGGTCTTCGTTGGAAGTCGGCCGTCGTGTCTTCCCGAGGCGGTCAATCGGGTGCTTGCCGAGCACGCTATCCAGGTTGCCGCGGCCTTACAAGAGCTCGGCTACGTAGGCCGCTGCTCCTTCGACCATTTGGTAACCGGAGATCCGAACGGTGACTTCACGGTGGTCTTCACCGAGTGCAACGGACGCTGGGGTGGCACCAGCACTCCAATGAGCCTTCTCGATCGTCTGCTCCGCGGGCCTCGGCCCCCCTATCGCGCGCAGGACGTCGTGTTTCCGGAGCTCGTCGGCGCAAAGCTCGTTGACTTGTTCGAGCTGGTCGGCGATGCCCTGTTCGAGACCCGAACCGGTCGCGGCCGCTTCATCTTCTACAATCTCGGGCCGCTCGACGCTCACGGAAAATTCGATGTCATTTCGATTGGAGGCGACCAAGAAGACGCGGAAAGGGGTGTCGTCGACATTCTGCCAAAGCTCCTCGGGGTCTAGATGATAAGGTCCGCTCATGACCTCGACCGGCCTTTCCCAAACGCGGATCTCGATGATTCGCCTGATCTGTTTGTGCTTTGCCTTGAGCTCTTTCGCGCTCGGGGGTTGGATGATGGTCGACCCTCAGTCGTTTTGGGAACTCCTCGGAGTGGGTGGCGACCCTTTCGTCGAGGCGCTTTACGGCGGCGCGATTTGGGGAGAGGGTACGATGTTCGCGCTCGGTGCGATCTGGCCGGTGCGGTACTTGGTGTTCTTTCAGTATCTGGTGATCTACAAGACGATGGCTTGCCTTGCCGGGCTCGCCGCGCTCTTGCGGATGGACGCGGCTCCGCTCGGCGCTTGGCTCGTACTCGCCGGATGGGCCGCGGCGGGAGTGATTTCGGCTGCGGTCTTTCCGTGGCCCCAATGGCGAACGGTCGAGAGCTGGTATGGCACGAGGGCGGCGGAGAGACGCAGCGTGGGTTGATGCTAGACTAGGCCTCGAATGCAGGAATGGCTGTACGAAATCTACACTGAGCCGTTGTTCTGGCTTTTTCCCGTAGCGGGTTGGGCCATCGGCATCGTTTCGTTCTTGCTGTTTGCGGGGCCGCTCACCTTCCTCGCCTGGAGGCAGCCGGCTTGGGCAGAGCCGTATCGAATTCAGGCCCGCGCTACCGGCCGCCGGGCGGTCGTGTGGCCCGCGTTTCGAAGCCACGTGGTGAACAACTTGGCGATGGGGGTCGTGACGGTTGGCGCATGGCCTTTGCTTCGGCTGTCCAACGTGCACGCAGGGCCGCTTCCAGCTTGGTACGTCATCGTACTTCAGTTGGTCTTTTTCATCTTGCTCGACGACTTCTTGTTTTACTGGATGCATCGGGGCCTTCATGAAAGCCGCTGGATGTTCAAGAAAGTACACA
>JBFICQ010000344.1:0-2567 GCA_041581895.1 Polyangiales bacterium
CAACTAAGAACATCGCATTTGGAATGATGCGCGAAGTCGTGACGGGAGGCGGATTGCACGTGCCGCCAGTGCCGCCGGTGCCACCGGTGCCGCCCAGGATCAGAACACAGCGCCCGCGGGAGTTACATTCAAAACCCTCGCCGCAACCTTCCTCGGCAGTGCATTGAGCGCTGCAGACCCCGTTGAAGCAAAATGTTCCGAGCTCGCATTCGGAGTCACTGCCACCCGGGCAAGGCGAATCGCACCCTGGCGGCGGTGTTGCGAAGTCCGAGCACTTCAGCGGATTACCGCCGACGCCGCCGGTCCCATTGAAAGGGTTACCGGTTCCATCACCACAGCCGCCCAGGCCACAAGCCCCCACGGCCACGAGCACAATCGAGAGCCAACGATGCATGACAAACTCCCCAGAGGATCTAAAAAAGCCAACTATGTCAATATTCTACATATATTTTGTACAGTGCGCAAATCGACGCGTTGGGCGATCCCGAACAATTAGCTACTGTTTTCAACTGCTTAGACGACTAGACCGAGGCTCTTTCGTCCCATGGTCGCGCAACGGGGTGGAAACGTGAAGAAAGTGTCGACGGTGGGCGACCGCGAGTCGTCAGCAGTGGTCGGGGGCTTTTTGCAATGAGGAAAGCACTCCGAAACCTTTCGGAAACAATCAGAGGCCAGAGATCCCCACGGACCGTTCGCTCAGCCTGCACGCCGCCGGTGGCCGGGCGACGAAGCTACGTGATACAACGCGCACTTCCCCCATCTAGCCCCGCAAAGGAATCGTCTCATGGACGCGAAAGATGTTCTCGACTTAGCCAACAAGAACAACGTTGTCATGGTGGACCTCAGGTTCACCGACTGGCCGGGGATGTGGCAGCACTTCTCCATTCCAATCTCGGAGCTCGACGAGAAAGCCATGCAGCAAGGCTTCGGCTTTGATGGGTCCTCGATCCGCGGCTGGCAGTCGATCGAGGTGAGCGACATGGTCGTCGTGCCGGACGCGAACACCGCGCTCATCGACCCTTTCTGCGCAGCGCCAACGCTTTCGATGATCTGCGACATCGTCGATCCGCTCACGCGGGAGCGCTATAGCCGAGACCCACGCTGGATCGCCACCAAGGCGGCCAACTACTTGAAGAGCACGGGCATCGGCGACCAGATCTACTTCGGTCCAGAAGCGGAGTTCTTCATCTTCAACTCGGCGCGCTTCGACACCCGAGAGAACTGCGGCTTCTACTACCTCGAGTCCGACGAAGGCAAGTGGAACTCCGGTGCCGAGACGAACATCGACGGGAGCCCGAACCTCGCTTACAAGCCGCGGTACAAGGAAGGATACTTCCCGGTTCCGCCGGCCGACAGCCAGCAAGACATCCGAACCGAAATGGTCCTCGAGATGGAGAAGCTGGGGATCAGAGTCGAGGCGCAGCACCACGAGGTTGCGACCGCCGGCCAGGCCGAGATCGACATGCGATTCGCGCCGATCGTGCAGATGGCAGACCAGCTGATGCTGTACAAGTACGTCATCAAAAACGTCGCACGCCGTCATGGCATGACGGTAACTTTCATGCCCAAGCCTCTTTTCAACGACAACGGCTCGGGCATGCATTGCCATCAATCGATCTGGAAGGGGGAGAGACCCACCTTCGCTGGCGACGGCTATGCTGGCCTGTCGGATACCGCGCTCCACTACATCGGAGGCATCATCAAACACTCCAAGGCGATCGCCGCTTTTACCAACCCGACGACCAACTCGTACCGACGGCTCGTTCCGGGCTTTGAAGCGCCGGTCTACGTCGCTTACTCCGCGCGAAATCGCTCCGCGGCGTGTCGGATCCCGACCTATTCGAACGAACCTCGGGCCAAGCGCGTCGAGGTCCGTTTCCCCGATCCTTCGTGCAATCCGTACTTGGCCTTTACGGCGATGGCAATGGCAGGCATCGACGGGATCGAAAACAAAATCGATCCAGGCCACCCGCTCGAGAAGAATACCTACTCGTTGAGCGGCGCGGAGCAGTCCGAGCTCAAGGTCATGCCCGCCAGCCTAGAGGAGGCGCTCGAGGCCTTGGAAGCCGACAAGGGCTTCTTGCTCAAGGGCGACGTGATGACCGAGGACGCAGTACAGACTTGGATCGACTACAAACGCGAAAACGAGATCGCGCCGGTCGCGCTTCGACCCCATCCGCACGAGTTCGAGCTCTATTTCGACATCTAAGAGCGGCGTCAGCCGAATGTCAACGAATGGCGCCGCGTTCTTCGGAGCGTGGCGTTCTTCGTTAAACCGTGAGAACCGCCGCACCACGGATACCGTCGTGAGCAAGTCGGCGGAGCGCTTCATTTGCCTCTTCTAACGGGAAGACCTCGGTGTGGCTGCGGACCGGCACCGCGGCCGCTTCCTCGAGAAAGGCATGCCCATCCTCACGGGTATTGTTGGCCACGCTGCGCACTGCCCGCTCCCCGTAGAGCAACTCGTACGGAAACGATGGGATTGGGCTCATGTGAATCCCTCCAAGAACGAGGGTGCCACCTCGGTCGAGGTGGGAAAGTGCGGGAGGGATGATCTCGCCTGCGGG
>JBFICQ010000345.1:0-2534 GCA_041581895.1 Polyangiales bacterium
AAGCCCCCATAGCCTGCTGCGCGGCCCGGGTCACCGGTTGACGCAGGTTCTTACCGCCCCTTGAAAACGGCGTCGCGCTTCTCGAGAAACGCCGTCATTCCTTCAGCTTGGTCCTCGGTCCCGAAGCACGCAGCAAAGGCATCCTGCTCGAGCGCATTGGCGTCGAGCAAGGGTTTCTCGATCCCCCGGGCGATCAACCGCTTTGCGGTCGCCACTGCGATCGGCCCCTGGCTCGCAATGTGCGCCGCAACCTTCTGTGCGGAATCGAGAAGCTCCTCTGGCGCAAACACCGCGTTGGCCAAACCAATGCGGAGGGCTTCATCGGCGCTGATCATCCTGCCGGTGTAGATCAGCTCGCGCGCCATCGCGGACCCGATTCTCCTGGGCAGTCGTTGCGTCCCCCCGAACCCGGGAATGACCCCGAGACCGACCTCCGGCTGACCGAACTTCGCTTTGCTCGACGCATAGATGAAGTCACACGCGAGAGCCAGCTCGCACCCTCCTCCGAGGGCAAACCCGTTCACGGCAGCGATCACCGGAAACCGGAGCTTCTCGATCGAAGCGAACACGCCGTGCCCGAGAGCGCCGAAATCGCGCCCCTCCTGTTCGGTCATCTTCGTCATCGCGGCGATGTCGGCGCCAGCTACGAATGCCTTGCCAGTGCCGGTGATGATCGCCGCGCGCAGCTCTTCGTTGGCATCAATCGTTCCGATCGCCGAACGCAGATCGTGGAGCACCTCGGTGCTGAGAGCGTTGAGCTTGTCGGGACGATTGAGCGTCAGCACGCCGACCGCGTCATCCACGGTGATTTCCACAAACGAGGTCATGCGCCGCACTCTAGCCCAACGCACCTCTTCTGCCTACGACTCGGAACCGCCTCCGAGCACTCGCCGCACCAACGCCTCTGCAACCGAATAAGGGTCGTTTCGACCCTTCACGACGTTCTCGACGCCTTCGTTCACTTCGTCGGCAAAGCGCTCGTCTGCCTCGTCGATCAATGCCTGATAGAGAATCGCGCGAAACTCCTCGACGCGGCGCTGCTCTGCGAGGGCCTGACCGGCGGCGGTGTCATTCAGAAAGCTCCTGTGCTTCGCAAACGCATTGACGAGCTCCGTCAGCCCCTCCTGACGGTGAGCGATCGTTTTGAGAATCGGCGGCACCCACTCGCTGGTCTGCGGTTCGGGCCCGCGGTGGAGGGTTGGCACCGCGGTGTGGCCCTGCATCTTGTTTGCGCCCTGGGGAACGCGTCGAAGCGAAAGCATTTGTTGGAGGTCCTGCACGGTTGCGTCTGCGCCGGCCCGATCGGCCTTGTTGACGGCAAAAACGTCCGCCACCTCCAGAATACCAGCCTTGATCGCCTGAATGTCGTCGCCGAGGCCCGGTGTCATCACGACAAGCGTCGTATCGGCCAGGCGCGTGACCTCGAGCTCGTCCTGCCCCACCCCGACGGTTTCCAAGATCACGACATCGAACTTGGCGGCGTGCAACACGTGCAGTACGTCGCCGGTCGAGCGCGAAAGCCCACCAAGGTGCCCGCGCGTTGCGATGGAGCGAATGAAGACCCCCTCGTCGGTAAAGTGCTGCTGCATCCGAATTCGATCTCCGAGAATCGCACCGCCCGAGTACGGGCTCGTCGGATCGATCGCCAAGACAGCGACCCGGAGCCCCTGCTCGCGATACAGACGAATGAGCCCGTCGACCAGAGTGCTCTTGCCGGAGCCCGGCGTTCCCGTTACGCCGATCACATAGCCATGTCCCTGGCGCGAAAAGAGCTGTTTCAGCAACTCGAATGCCCGCGGGTCACGCTCGTCGATCAACCGGCAGGCGCGCGCCAGGGCCCGCATGTCCCCCGCTCGGACTTCCTCGACCAGCGTTGACAGGTCGGCCAACCGTTACTCCTCAGAGCGGCCCCAGTCGGCCGCCCTTCATGGTGGGCGTGGCTGGAATTGAACCAGCGACTTGTTCCGTGTGAAGAAACCACTCTACCACTGAGTTACACGCCCGATCTGCGCATTGCCAGGCTGGCTAGCATCGCATGGGCGATTCGCAAGCGCACCGATCAATCGGACGACTCTTCGAGCTTCGCTTTGAGCAAGTCTCCGAAGGTGCCGAGGCCCTGCTTGGCGGACTCTTTGCGATACTCTTTGACGGCCCGTCGCTCTTCGTCGAGCAAGCGAGCGCGAATGGAGCAACGAAGCGTGCCGTCACGTTCGGTGCCGATGATTTTGACCTCGATGACGTCACCCTGCGAGGGGCCTTTGCGGCGTTCACCGCGGTGATCTTGGAGCTCACGGTTCGGGATGAACCCTCGGCCGCGTTTTCCGAGCACGCCATCCACTTGAACTTGGGCTCCGGCATGCTCGATGCGCTTCACGATGACGGAGACGTGGGAGCCCGGTTTGAGCGAGCGCGGGGCCTTCCCAAACTCGATCTCGCCGGCTTCGATTGCCTTGGCATCGGTCTCGGAAAGCTTGGACAGCGAGATGCGGCGTTGCTCACGGTCGACTCGTTCGATGACCACGTCGATTTCGTCG
>JBFICQ010000346.1:0-2518 GCA_041581895.1 Polyangiales bacterium
CCGAAAACAGAACTGTCCGCTTGCGGGTGCGGATCGAGGCCGACGGCTCTGCAGTGGTCGAACAATGCAACGCGGACCGGGCTCTTTGCGATGTGATCGGCGAGGCGATCGCGAGATCGGAGTTCGTGCCTGCAACCCGCGAAGGCAACCCGGTCCCTTCCCGCGTTCAAGTCGATATTCGGCTCACCGTCGATGACGCCACGGACTCGGGCGAGGAGGCCGCCAGTGAGACGGAAGATCTCGAAGGCGAGACGACCGATGAGCTCGTGTTCACCGAAACCGCGCAGGTCGATGCGCGCAACCAACAGGGCATCGAGCTCGAGTTGGAGGGCATACGAAACATTCCAGGTACGCTTGGGGACCCGTACCGAGCGCTCTTGCTCATGCCTTGCGTCGTCCCGGTCGCAAACGGTCAGCCTTACGGTTATGTGTGTGGTGCGCCTCCGTCGGGGACCGTGTACCTCTACGACGATCTTCGCATCCCGCTTCTCTTTCACTCCGCGGTGGGAGCGGCGACCATTCATCCTGCGATCATTCGAGACGTGAAGCTCTATCCCTCGGCGCCATCGGCTCGATACGGCCGCTTCACGGGGGGAGTGATGTCCGGCGACCCCCGCACGATTCCAAACGACCGAGTTCACGGCGAGGCAGAGCTTCGTTCGATCGACGCATCTGGGATGCTCAACGTTCCACTTCCAAAGAACGGATCTATGACTTTCTCGGGGCGCTATGGCTTTCCAAATCTCTTGCTCGGGGCGCTCAACGTCGACGCGACAGTGGACTATTGGGACTATCAGTACCGAGCGGATGTGGCGATGAGCTCGCGATCGCGCTTTCAAGTCGTGGCCTTTGGGGGGCGCGACGATTCCGTGTTCGACGAAAGCCAGCCGAGCGAGCGGCTTGCGCTGAACCTTCAGTTTCATCGGCTCGAGACGCGTTTCGTCGGTCAGCTCGACCGGTGGGTGGTCGTAGGCACGATGCTTTACGGCTATGATTTCTCGAACGTCGAGGACGACTCCGCCCAAAACCTGTCGGATGCGGGGGCCAGCATCCATCGTTTTGGTCCGCGGCTATGGGCGACCTACACCGCCCCCAAGTTCCAACTGCGTCTCGGCGGCGACGTCGCCGGCTTGTTCGGCCCGATCCGCTGTCAGGAAGATCCCATCGCGGACATCCCGACGCCTTGCGATCCTGCGTTTGCGGCTCAAACCCGGAGAGTCATTGGCGGCCTGTACGTCGATGCCAACGTGGCGCCCGTGACGTGGCTCGATCTGTCACTCGGGATCCGCGGTGACGTTTGGAACACCGCCGGAGAGCGTGACGCCGCGGTGAGTCCACGCGCTCGAGCGACGTTTCACGCCCTCGATATCGCCGACTTCTTCGTCGGCTGGGGGTATGGGATCATGCCCGCGGTCTACTCGATTCCCCTTCCGGGCCTCGGCGACGTGCCCCTCGAGCCAGGCCTGCAACGCGCAAATCAAACCGAAGCCGGCGTGCGCTTCTTCCTTCCGCACGAGCTCACCCTCGAAGCTCGTGGCTACATCAACATCTACCGCGATTTGCGGTTCGTCGACATCTTCACCAACCCCGAGATCAATACAGAAGATGGACTTCTAGCGGGCTTCATCGACGACGCTGCCGATGGCAAGAGCTACGGCGCGACTTTTTTGGTTCAGCGACCGTTCCAGGTCGGTTTCTCGACGTTCCTTGCCTATACGCTCGGCTTCAGCGATCTGACGGCGACCGCAAGGTCCTTCGACGGCTCGGTTTCGCAGGAGTTCGACTACACCCCATCGTACGACGTGAGGCACGTCTTGAATGCAGTGTTGGCCTGGCAATCGAAGTTTGGGCTGATGATCAGCGCTCGGATGTCGACCCGGTCCGGTCGCACCGAAGGCTGGGTCTGGCTCGACAACGACGGGGTCATTCAGCAGTACATCCAACGCGTCCCCTGGTTCACGAGGCTCGACGCGGAAATCGCCTACGAGTGGGCCAAGCCCAATCGACGAATGCGGATCGCTCTGGAGTGGGTGAACATCACCCAAGCGCAGGACGCCCAAGAGCTTTCTCAGGAGTCGAGCGATGAAGCATGCTTGTTTCGCGCCGGCGTACCTGCCGAGCCGTGCCCGTTGGTGTTCACCACGGCGATCTGGTTTCCCAACCTTTCGTTCCGCGCCACCTTCTGAGCAGTGGGCTAGTCTTCCGCGAGCACAGCCTCGGGCGAGGACGAACCATCCGTCGCTTCGCGTCCGATGCCCGACCAATGATGCGGATTGAGCGGACCGGACGCCGGTCGCACATCGACCAAGAAGCCCGTCAGGTGTGCCATGCCGGAGACTTTCTCAAGCCGTTCGGGACCATCGGCGGCCAAGAGATTGACGTTGACGCCGGTGGTTTTTCGAGCGACGCCAAGAGCGCTGTCTTGATGTCCCCAGCCGTGCGGGAGCGCCACCGTCCCGGGCATCAGCTCGGCATGGATCTTGACCGGTATGCGCACCGTTGCCGTATCGGTAGACAC
>JBFICQ010000347.1:0-2499 GCA_041581895.1 Polyangiales bacterium
CGCAACTCGTCTTGGAGTGACGCATCGAGTGGAGCCAAGCTTTCGACGCGAAGCTTCTCCGGAAAACCCTGATGATGGATGCGCGGCGCGTCGACGGCGCGATCGGCATACATGCCGAAGAGGAGAACGTTCATGGCCACCTGCTGGGTTGCGGTCACGATGCGACTGCCGCCCGAAGCCCCTAGGCAAAGCACGGGTTTCTCGTCTTTGAGCACGATTGTCGGAGACATCGTCGAGACCGGCCTCTTTCGGGGACCGGGCAAATTAGGGGCACCGCCGATCAACCCAAAAGCATTGGGTTCACCAACTGCGCGGGCGAAATCGTCCATTTCGTCGTTCATTACGATGCCCGCCGCGGTGAACCGTGCCCCAAAGGGCAGGTTGACCGTAGTGGTGACCGCCGCGACGTTCCCCTGGGCGTCGACGACACACAGGTGTGAAGTCCCGGCGTTGTCGGGAGCTACCGAAGGAGGGCTCCCCCATACGATCGGCACATCGTACGCATCGGTTGGGTTCGCTTTGTCGCCGGCTGCCAGGGCGGCGCGTTTGGCGATTCGGCTGGGGCTCATCATTCGATCGAGCGGCTGGATGATCTGAGCCGGATCCCCGAAGTAACGCTGCCGGTCGATGAACGGGCCTTTCCAGGACTCGGCCATGGCGTGGAGCAGGGCCGCGCCATAGACCGGTGTTGCGCCCGCAACCCGCTCGAGGATCGTCAGGCTTTGGAGCATCGTGAAGCCCCCAGCGCTCGGAGGCGGCGCGCTGACCCAACGGTATCCGAACAAGTGCGCGTCCAGTGGTTTGCGGGTCACGACGCGGTATTCGCGGAGGTCTTGAAAGGTCATGATGCCGCCGTGTTGTTGCACGACAGCCGCCATCTCGCGGCCGAGGGGGCCGTTGTAGAGTGCCTTCACACCCTCGCTTGCGAAGAGGCGCAGTACGTGAGCCAAGCTAGGCCGGCGCATCACTTCGCCCGGCGTAAGGTTCCACTTGGACATCACGGGATCTTGGTCGAGTTGGGCTTTGAAGGTGTCGCCCATCGAAGCAAGCGCAGAGCTTATTACGAACCCCTTTTCGGCTAGCCGAAGCGCGGGCGCGATGACTTCGCTCAACGACATCGATCCAAAACGATCGACGAGCGCGGCAATTCCAGCAGGCTCGCCCGGAACTCCTGCGGCGAGGCCCCCGAGCTGCGAAGGGGCGGCCGCAGGCCCAGCTGGCGTTTCGCCCGTGACATTCGCGAACATGTCGGGCGTAGCAGCGGCTGGAGCGCGCTCTCGAAAGTCGAGAAAAGTCAGCTGGTGATCCTCGGCGGAATAGTAGAGCGCAAAGCCGCCGCCGCCGAGCCCGCTGCTCGCGGGATTGACGACGCCCAGCGCGAGCATCGTGGCAGCCGCGGCGTCAGCAGCATTACCTCCCGCAGCGAGAATCTCTGCGCCTGCTTTGGAGGCCTCGGGATGGTCTGCGGCGACTGCGTACTCCCGGAAGACCGCTGCGTGCTCGTTCGGCGCCCCTGTGCTCGCCCCGATCAACAAAAGCGCCGAAACACAACACAAAGCGATCGAAAACCGTCTCGTCATGGCGCCACACCTTGCCTCCAAACCATGCCCGGTGCTACCGGGAAGTCTCATGCGCTTGGTGTTCGTGATGGACCCGGTGTCGACCGTCATCGTCGACGAGGATACGAGCTTCGCCTTGATGCTCGAGGCCCAGGCGCGAGGGCATCATGTCGATCACTGCTTGCCTCAAGACGTAGGGCTCCGAGGGAAGAAGGTCCTGGCGAGGGTTCGAAAAGCGACCATGCAACGCGATCCGGTGCAGCCCATCCGACTCGCTGAGCCCGAAGATATCGACCTTGTCGATGCCGACGCCGTGTTCATCCGCAAGGACCCACCATTCACCGACGAGTACTTGTGGCTGACTCTCGTCCTCGATCACCTCGATGGGAGCACGCTCGTCGTCAACAGTCCTAGGGGTTTGCGCGAGGCGAATGAAAAGCTTTATGCGCATCACTTCCCCGAGATTGTGCCGCCCACGATCATGACCAGCCATCGCGACGAGATTTTGCGTTTCTTGAGCGACGTCGGTGGGAAGGCCGTGATCAAACCGATCGACGGTCATGGGGGCGTGGGGGTTTTTCTCCTGGCCAATGGTGACAGCAATCTCAATGGGCTCATCGAGGCGGTCACGCACAACGGGGCGCGCAACGCCATTGTGCAAGCGCTGATCCCGGAGATCTACGAAGAGGGAGACAAACGCATTCTGCTTCTGGACGGCGAGTTTCTCGGGGTCGTGGCTCGCATGCCGAGTGCGGGCGACCTTCGAAGCAACATTCACGTCGGGGGGACGGCGGTGCCGGCGCAACTTACCGGTGCAGACGAGGCAATCATCGAGACGATGCGCGATCGGTTGCTGGCCGACCGATTGTTCTTCGTCGGGCTCGATGTGATCGGCGGCAAACTGATCGAGGTCAACGTGACCAGCCCGACTCTCATCCAG
>JBFICQ010000348.1:0-2491 GCA_041581895.1 Polyangiales bacterium
CGAGGTCGCACCCGTGGACTCGTTCAGCAGCAGCGCGACCTTTTCGATCGCCATTCCATCCTCGTATCGTCAGGCCGTGGCAGATGCCGTCTTTGGTGCGGGTTTTGACGAGCTGATCGTCGCCTTCAAAGCGATCGGGACTACGATGGGCGGGTTCACGCAGAACTCCGCGAGGTTCTTTTGGCCGGTCCAGCTTTGCGTCGGATGTTTGGACCTGTGCCCGACACAAGCAGATGCCGACGCCTTGGCAGAAGTCGAACTACCGGTTTCGTGCTTGCCAGGTCAAGACGCGTACTTCTATTGCCAGTTCGCGATACCGCCGCCTCCCGACCCGATGACTCCCTAGTGGAGCGAGAAAAAGAACGGCGGTAGGAGCGCCACGTGCTCCTCGCCGAGCACCAGGAGCGCGCTCTGCCAAGTCTCGAGGGGCAACGATGGCCGGAGCCCTGCATGTTTTCGAAGCCATACCTCGGTCAGCATGCCCACCTCATCGTCGCCGTTCTCGCCGAGAATCTCGTTGATCGCCTCGAGGAGGCCTTTCGAGGTAGGCCACACCTCGAGCTCGGAATCGGCGCCGAGGCCCCCGCGGTCGCGCGCTTTGGCGAGCGCATCGCTCAGACCGGCCATCTCGTCGACCAGTCCGAGCGCTTTGGCGTCTTGGGCGGTCAGGACTCGCCCTTCAGCCGCTGCGAGCACCTGGTCACGCTCCATTTTCCGACCTTCGGCAACCCGAGCGATGAAGCGCTCGTAGGTGTCTCGAAGAAGCGTTTCGAAGGCCTGGCGCTCGGTGGGGGTCAATCCGCGAACCGGCGTGGACCAGGCGGCGCGCTTGCCGCGCTGAAGCACGTAGGTGTTGACGCCGAGGTCGGTGGCCAGACCTTGGAAGTTGAACTTGCCCCCGACCACCCCGATCGACCCCACCAGGCTGTCGGGGTGCGCCAAGATCTCGTCCGCCGCGGAGGCGATGTAGTACCCGCCGCTGGCAGCCATGTCCCCAATGCTCGCGATGAGCGGTTTGGCTCCGGCGACTTGGCGTGCGGCTTCCCACATGCGGTCGCTCGCGAGCGCGGAGCCACCCGGCGAGTTGACTCGTAGCACCACGGCCTTGACGTTGTCGTCTTCCGCGAGACGTTGCATTTCGCGAATGAACGGTCCCGAACCGGCGTCGCCCATCGTCGTGCGCTCCGCCTCGACGATGTTGCCCGTCACGAAAACCAGAGCGATGCGCTCCCCACGCGCGGAAGGCTCGTCGTACTGGCCACTCAGCAAATCGAGAAACTGCCCTACTGTCAGCTTTTCTTGGCGCGGAAGCATGCGCATTCGCCGTACGGTATCGACGCTTGCAGCCTTCTTGACCTCATCGCGAGCGGTGCGAAGGAACTCGACGGAATCGACCAGCCCGGCCTCGGCTGCCGCGGAGGAAACATAGGGGCCGGCGTCGATCAAGGCCTTTGCTCTCTTGGTGTCTCCCTCTACGCGTTTGGATGTTGCCGCAACCAACGAGCCATAAAGGTCATCGAGAATTGCGTCCATCGATTCCTTGGTTTCGGGTGGCATGTCGTCCCGGATGAAGATGTCGCCCGCGCCTTTGTAGCGACCCATGTGTAGGATCTCGGCCTGCACACCGATCTTTTCGAGGAACGAGCGCGCATAGATCATCACGGCGGCCGGGCCGACCAGATCGAGGACACCCGCCGGCGACATGCTGATCCGATCGCAAGAGGACGCGAGGAGCAGATACGCGACGTTGTCCGCCGTCTCCAGGTGGCAGTGAACGGGCCGGGCCTCGTCCCGAAAGCGTCTCAGAGCTTCGATGAGGTCGCCGACACTTCCCCACGCTCGACCCAGGGGGCCGACGCGGACGAGAAGCCCCCGGACATTTTCGTCGTCGGAAGCCTGCCAAACTTGTTGGAGGATGTCGTGGAGGGTGGGCTCCGGCCTCGAAAAGGGGTCGTGCTCTGCACCATCGACGTAGGGTTGCAAGATACGGAGCTCGCGGACCTCGGCTTTGTCGGCGTCCTTTTCGGAGCGGTCGCAGGAGGCTGCGCCTAGCAAAAGCAAAGCGAGCGAAAGGCACAAGGCGAGCTGGCGCGAGATCCGATTCATGGTGGGGGTTCCGACTTCGGCTGCGGCTCGGTCTCGGATTCTCTGTCGGGAAGCTTCACGCGCGGGTCTATTTCTTTGATCTTGGCTCTGGCGGCCGCGACATGAGTGCCCGACGGACGCCTCTTCAAATACGTATAGTACGCCGAAACCGCCTCTTCAGCCCTTCCGAGCCGTTCGTAGGCGCGGCCGAGATTGAAGTAGCCGTCGGGGTGACCTCGCTGTGCCGCGCTCCTGAAATAGCGCAGCGAAAGCTCATAGTTGCCCGAGGCGAAAGCCACGCGCCCGAGCGCATCCGTCGCATCGCCCGAGCCTGGGCGAGCCTCGAGCGCGCTCTCGAAAAAGGCACGGGCTTTCGCGTAGTCACCGCCGGCGAGCGAAGCTTCGC
>JBFICQ010000349.1:0-2484 GCA_041581895.1 Polyangiales bacterium
GGAAAAGGTCTCGCAGCTGCCTCGATGGGGGCGCTTCTCGAAGCGCGCGGCTTGCGTGTCACCAACATCAAGCTCGATCCCTACATCAATGTCGACCCCGGCACGATGTCTCCCTACCAGCACGGTGAGGTCTTCGTGACCGATGACGGGGCTGAAGCCGATCTCGACCTCGGCCACTACGAGCGCTTCACCAAGGCAACGATGACCCAGGCAAACAACTTCACCACGGGGCGCATCTACGACTCGGTGATCGCGAAAGAGCGTCGTGGCGAGTACCTCGGAGCGACGATTCAGGTGATTCCTCACATCACCGACGAGATCAAGACTCGAGTAATCGAAGCAACTCGTGATGTCGACGTGGCGATCGTCGAAATCGGCGGCACGGTGGGCGACATCGAGTCACTGCCTTTCCTCGAGGCCGTGCGTCAGTTGCGGGTCGAGCTTGGCCCTCAAAACAGCGTGTCGGTGCACGTGACCCTCGTCCCTCACATCGCCGCGACGGGCGAGCTCAAGACCAAGCCCACCCAGCATTCGGTCAAAGAGCTCCTCGGCCTCGGGATTCAGCCCGAATTGCTGTTGTGTAGGGTCGATCGGGAGCTCCCTCGGCCCCTTCGCGAGAAGATCGCCCACTTCTGCAACGTGCCGGTTGATGCCGTCATTGCCGCCCCGGACGTTCGCGTCATCTACGAGTTGCCGTTGACGTTGCACGAGCAAGGTCTCGACCGTCTCTTGGCCGAGCGACTCAACATCTGGGCGCGCGATCCAGACCTTTCGATTTGGCGACGGACGGTGGAGCGTTACCTCGCTCCCGGTCGTGGGCAAGTCTCGATCGCGCTCGTCGGCAAGTACGTCCATCTACGAGACTCATACAAGTCTCTGCACGAGGCACTCGTGCATGCCGCGCTCGAGTGTGACGTGAAGCTCGAGCTCGATTACGTCGACAGTGAACAGCTCGAGCGTGGCGACTTGCAAACGTTGCTGGGGCGCCACGATGCCATCCTGGTGCCCGGCGGCTTCGGGGATCGTGGCGCGGAGGGGAAGATTCGAGCCATTCGATACGCGCGGGAGCACAACATCCCGTTCTTCGGGATCTGCCTCGGGATGCAGATGGCCGTCGTAGACTATGCGCGGAACGTGTGCGGCTTGACCGGCGCGAACAGCGCTGAGTTCGAGTCCGACGCGAAGCACCTCATCGTCGACATCATGCCCGATCAGCGAGACATCGAAGACAAAGGCGCGACGATGCGGCTCGGCGCATATCCATGCAAGATCAAGCCCGACTCCCTTGCGGCGAGGATCTACGGGGTAGCACAGGTAAGCGAGCGTCATCGTCACCGGTACGAAGTGAACAATGCCTATCGCGAAGACCTGGAGCGTGGCGGTCTGGTGCTTTCGGGGGTTTCTCCGGACGACCGCCTCGTCGAGATGATCGAGCTCCCGGGCCATCCCCACTTCATTGGCTGCCAGTTCCACCCAGAGTTCAAGAGCAAGCCCCATCAACCGCATCCGCTCTTCACCAGCTTCGTCCGGGCAGCCGTGGAGCATCATGCCCGGCGTGGGCGGCCTGTTAGCGGGACCACCGAAGCTCGCGTGAACTGAGCCGCGACCGCCAGGCGCCGGTAGATGGACTGGCCAGGCGCTCAGGTCTAGGATCACGAGGTGGCGACCCCGCGCCGGAAGTGGCTGACGATCCCTACCCGAATCGTTCTCGGGTACATGGTGGTTCTCGTCGCCTTCGGCGTAGTCGGGGGGTTGAGCTTCTTTCAACACCATCGCACCTCCCAAACGCTCGGGCTTCTACAGGATGGGTATCTGCCCCTCGCTCTCACCCTCGGGCAGGCCAAGGCTACGCAGAGCGTCTATGCCAACTTGATCGAACGTGCGCTCGAGTCTGAACGGACAGGACCGACCAAGGCCTGGCTCCGGGCTGCAGTGCGAATCCGGCCGACGACCCTTCGTCGTGCCTACGAAGGCGTCGAGCATGCCGAAGCGCTTGCCAAGGACCTCGGAACGCCGGCGCCTCTTCGCTCCGTTCGCCGTGAGCTCAACGCGATCGCGGCGGCCTACGAAAAGATAGACGAGCAGTATGAAAAGCTCTTCAATTTGGTCGACGACGACCCCGAAGCCGTCGAGGCGCTTCTGACCGAGCTTCGAGGTACCGAACAGCGTATCGAGCGGAGTTACGACCGTGCGTCGCAAAGCGTTCAACAGCGGATCTCTCGAACGAGCGCGCTTGCGGCGGAGCAGGAGAGGCAAGCCACATTTCTTTTGGGCATTCTGGGGCTTCTTGCATTGGTCGTGGGTATTGCGGTGACGTTTCTTTCGCAGCGACTTCTTCGTCCGATCCCGCTACTTCACCAACGCGTCGCTGCCGTGGCGCGGGGCGACCTATCGAGCGCAGTCGACGTCAGGCGTAACGACGAGCTCGGTCAATTGGTCGCCGAGTTCGAGCGAATGGTGCAGGCCCTCGCGGCTCGTGACCAA
>JBFICQ010000350.1:0-2466 GCA_041581895.1 Polyangiales bacterium
AGGTCCAACTTGGATGACCGCTCGTCGCGAGGTTCTGCAGCCGGACGGAAGCACCCTGCTCATCGGAGGCACGGATTCCCGCCTGGTGGAAGAGGTGCGCTGGTCGGACTCGGCCTTGCAAATCAGCCCGCTCTTGGAGCTCACCGTCCCTCGAGCTGCCACAGGTGGAATCGTTCTCGAGAGCGGGGTGTTCATCGTCGGCGGAGGCGACGGTGCGGGTGGCCCCCAGCAGGATTTCGAGTTTTGCGCGCCTGATCGGCTCGTACCCCTTTGAATAGGCTGGGGCGACGGCTCCTGAACCCTGATATCCTCAGAGTTCACGCGCAGATGTTACGCAAGCTCGAGAAGTACGAGGTCCTTGACGAGATCGGCCACGGCGGGATGGCTACGGTCTATCGCGCGCGGGACAGTTCGCTGGATCGCTTGGTTGCCCTCAAGGTGCTTCACCCGCATCTCCAACGCACGAGTGAAGCGCGAGCGCGGTTCACCCGCGAAGCCAAGAGCGTCGCAAGACTGCACCATCCCCACATTCTCGAGATCTACGACTATAGCGGGGAGGCCTCCGACGAAACGTACATCGCCGCCGAGCTGCTGACCGGGCCGACCCTCAAAGCGTTCGTGACCGAGCGCAAACAAACCCCGCCCGAGATCGCGGCTTGCATCGCGCTCCAACTCGCCGACGCCCTCCATGAAGCACATGAGAAGGGAATCATTCATCGTGACGTGAAGCCCGAAAACGTGCTCATCCACCAAGATCGGTTTGTGAAGCTGACAGACTTCGGGATCGCCCACATGGTCGATACCCACACCTTCACGGCTACAGGACAGATTCTCGGCTCGCCGGGGCACATGGCACCCGAACAGATCGAAAGTGGCGACTGCGATGTGCGAAGCGACGTTTTTTCCCTCGGCACCGTTCTCTACTTCTGCGCTACGGGACGGTTGCCGTTCGTCGGCCGAAATGCGCATCACCTGCTGAAGCTGCTTCTCGAAGGGGACTATCCAGACCCTCTACGTCTTCGACCCGAGATCGGCGCGGACCTCGCGCGGATCATGAGAAAGGCGCTTTCTCGAAGTCCTACCGATCGCTATCAGAGCGCGCAGGAGATGGCCGCCGAGTTGCAAAGGTTCCTCACCGAGATGGGGATCGATGACCCAGACGAGTTGTTGGCGCGCTATTTCGGAAACCCGACCGAGGTCGCCCAAGAGCTCGAGACGCAGGTGCTTGGAAGATTGCTGGGCATCGGCGCGGAGGCCGCCAAGGTCGGCGATATCCCGAAAGCGCAGGCCGCCCTGAGTCGGGTGCTCGCGATCGATGAGGGAAACGAGCGCGCGCTGAAGTTGCTAAGCTCACTGGGAAGAGGACGTCGTCGATTTGTAGTTGGTTTCGCCGTCGTTGCGGCGATCGTGCTCGTAGCGGGGACCGCGAGTTACGCGACCTGGCGACGAAATGCGGAGGCGGTGGCGGAGGCAACGACAGCGCCTCCCGAGACTGCAATCGAAACGCCGACCGACGAGGCGATTGTGGACCAAGGGTCTGAAAGCCCTTCGGCTGAAGACAGTCTCCAAGCCACGCCCCGCGTCGAGCCGAAAACCTCGGTTCCCACGGAGGGTCGTCGTTGGGTCGTGTTCAAGCCGACACCTCCGAATGTGTCGATCAGCGTCGACGGTGCCCCACCACGGGCCTACGGGCCGGACTTTCAGCGCATCCGTCTCAAAACCGGTCGGCACACGTTTCGTTTCGTCGGTGCGGAAGGCTGCTGCGAGGAGCGTCTGGTTCGGCGTCAGATTCCCGCCGGCTCGCGAGATTTCGAGCTGGCCGTGAAGCTTCGATACAAGCCCGCACGCTTGTACTTGAAAGGCCCCGCGCCCGCGGACGCGTCCGTCCAGATCACGCTTCCGGGAAATCGGAGAGTGACTGGAAGAATTCGCGAGATCCTTCGCATTCCGATGAAGGCGCTCAAAGTATCGGCACAGGTCAAGATCCAGGCGCCTGGCTATGCGACCTACAAGAGCGTGGTCAACCTTCGTGCAGGCGGCGACCTCACCGAGCACACCTTCACCCTTGAGAGGCTTGCCAAAACCCCGTAGAACGCCGGGGTATGCGGCGCATCGCGCTTTTCGGCCTCGCGTATCTTCTGGTTGCCGCATCTACGGCGCCGGTCGCCGCCGATGAGCTCTCGGACTTCGAGTCTGCACGACGCGCTTACGACAAGCAGAACTACACCAAGGCCGCTAGAGAGCTCGAATCCCTCGTTGGAGGGGTGGTGCCACGTGCTCGAAATCCGGTGGTGCGCCTCGAGGCTCGGAAGTACCTCGGAGCCACCTACCTGTTTCTCGACGACGAGAAAGCTGCGCGGGAGCAGTTTCGGCTGCTCCTCGAGGAGGACGAGGAGTACGACATCGATCCAGTCGCCTTTCCAGAAGCCGTGGTGCAAACGTTTCAACAAGTCAAAACTCAGGTCG
>JBFICQ010000351.1:0-2459 GCA_041581895.1 Polyangiales bacterium
CCCGGTTCGCGCCGACGCCTGTGGGGGCGGAGCCAGCGGTAGCCTCGGCGTAAAAGACGATTCTAACCGGCTTGAAGTCTCGGCAATGCGGTTCCCCGTCATGGCCGACGAAGTCCCCCATTGGTGGCGGCGCGAACCGGGGTACCAACGACGCAGAGGCGAGGGCGTGCCAGTGCCGCGCACCGACCGGTGCACTGATCGACTGAAGCGCTAGAGGCGTCTGCGGTAGATGACGCGGATCTCGTGGAAGCCCATTGCGTCGTGAACCCTCCGGGCTCCTTCGTTCGAGGACCACGTGGCGGATTCGATCATCTGGCACCCAGTCGACCGGAAATGTTCTTCGAGCCGCTTCAGCAAGGCAGAGCCGATGCCGAGGCGCCTGTGCTCGGGATCGACATACCAGTCCTCCACCACACCGCGCCGCGGCAGCACGCGGCGCGGCTCGTGCATGGTCCGGCCGCTGATGTAGCCGACCGGTTCCCCTTCTGACTCCGCGATCAAGACGTAACCCTTTGGATCGGCGAGAAGGGCGCCGAGGTCCTCTTCGAGCACGCGTGCATAATCGCGGTACTCAATCAGCTCTCGAACCCCGGCGTCGACCACCTCGTCGCGGTGTGTTTCGTAAAGACTCCGGTGAAACCGCAGGAGGGTCTCCCGGTCGGTTTCGGCGGATTCGCGAACTTCGATCGACGCCTTCATGCGACTCACCCTAGCACTACGGCGATGTTGGCTGCCTGGAATCGCTTTCGTCGCTTCGCTATTCCACCCGGATCGAGTTGCGTATTCGTCCGAATGTCTTTCGTCCAATGCCAGGCACCCGCAGGATGTCCTCGATTCGCCGGAAGCGTCGTTTCTGGCGTGCGGCAACGATGGCTTGGGCCCGCGTGGGGCCGATTCCCGGAAGCCGCACGAGCTCGTCGGGTTCGGCCGTGTTGATGTTGATCCGCGTGTCGTTCGAAGGAGTCGGAGCTTGTTCCGCGGGGGGGTCCGCCCCGGTTTCGCCCGCCATTGCGTGAGCGGTGTGTAGGGCGCCCAACAGGATTGCGAAGGCGAGGACCCCGCGAATCACGCTGCTTGCTCCCTCGAAGCGCCCCCACGATTTTCGGGCGGTTGATAATCGCGGATGTGAAGCTGGCCGTTGACCGGCATCGCATCGAGCTTGACGTTCAAACTGCCGTCTCGATTGACGAAAGCGGCGCCCACGCGCACCCAGAACTTTCGTCCGTCCTTGTCGCGTTCGACGATGGTGTAGGCGAGCTTGACTCCACGTTGGGTGTTATCTTCGAGCATGGATCCTCCTCTTGGATGTGTGTAGGACTCCTCTGCACGCGTGATGCCAACGCTTGTGGGCGTGATATCGCATACCTACGAAGGTAAGGTTGGCGGTCTCGGCGTCGTCCGCTGGCGCCCGCCACTGAAACACGTCGCTCTTCCGTTTGTTGGGTCTCGATCTTCCTGTCAGTATCCGCGAGCCAACCGTGCTGAGACGACCCTTCGTCTTGCCGATGAGGCGCCATAGAGGAGACCGATGAAGATTTCACTTTCCGCCGCCAGCTGGGACAAGTCCACCGCGCACATCGTTGCCGTGGCCGTTCCTTCCGCCAAGACGAAGTTCAACAAGGCGATTGGTCGGCTCGAGGCCGTCACCGGCAAGGGGAGCATCAAGCCCCTCGCCGTCGATGAGCGCTTCGAAGGAAAGCCCACCCAGACGCTCAAGATCGCCGCCGGAGGCCGCACCAATGCGCGATGGTTGCTACTGGTCGGGATCGGCGACGAAAACGACAGTCTGAAGATTGCATATCGCTTGGGGCACGCTGCCGCTTCGAACGCCCGCGCGCAGAAGACGGCGGCGGTCGAGCTGCCCAAGGTGACCGCGCAGTCCGTCCGAGCTGCCACTCAGGGCCTGGTCACGGGCACCTACAACTTCTCCGAGTACAAGTCCGACAAAAAGTCTCTTTCCGGATTGACGAGCGCCGTCATCCTCAAGGCCCCCAAAGAGGGGCGCGGGCTCGCCGCAGCGATCAGGGCCGGGCGCTCCGTTGCGGAGAGCATCAACTTTGCGCGCGATTTGGTCAATCGACCTCCCAACGATCTAACCCCGATCACGTTGGCTCGCGCCGCTTCCTCCGAATCGCGCAAGCTCGGCCTGAGCTGTAGCGTGTGGAACAAAGCGCGCATCAAGAAGGAGGGCATGAATCTTTTGCTCGCCGTCAATGCCGGCAGCGCAATCGAGCCGCGCGTCATCCACGTCACATACAAGCCACGAGGCGCCAAGAAGAAAGTGGCTTTCGTCGGCAAGGGGCTTACCTTCGATGCGGGCGGTCTGTGCATCAAGCCTGCAGCTTCCATGATCGACATGAAGTGCGACATGGCCGGTGCCGCCACAACGCTCGGGGTCGTCTTTGCAGCCGCTCGCCTGAAGCTTCCGGTCGAAGTTCATGCAGTCGTCGGATCGACCG
>JBFICQ010000352.1:0-2455 GCA_041581895.1 Polyangiales bacterium
ACTCCCTTTGGTCTGCACCTTGTGTTCGTCGAAGAGCGCACAGAACCGCAGGCGCCGCCGCTCGCAGAAATCCGCGCCCGCGTCGTGGCTGCGTACAAATCGAGCCAGAGCGAGACGCGCCTTGCCGCCGCCATGGAAGAGCTCCGAACGCGCTACCAAGTCGTCGGCGAGTAAGACCCGTTAGGAAGCCTCTTGCAGGACCTCGGGCTCGGCATGGTCGGCCTGCCATTGCTCGATGAGCCCGCGGTCATCGAGGTCCCACGGATGAAAATCCTTCCGCAAGAAAGCGAAGTAGTGCTTGGCGGTATTCGGTACCAGCCCGCGTCTACCGAACAAGAACTTAGCGGTCTTGCCCACGTCTCTGAGGCTCGGCACCTTGCGCGCCCAGTAGAGCAGCAGGGCCGTGTGGACGGCGGTCTCGATGAAGAACAGTACTGTGACGTATCTATAAACTCTGCGGAGCTCGTCCCGGTCGCCCACGCACCGGTCGTACACGTCAAAGGCCACCGCTTTGTGCTCGATCTCCTCCACGGCATGCCACTGGAGCAGCTCCGCAACGGCGGGGGGTGCCGGATCGTGCAACTCGGGATGAGTGAGCAGATAGTGGGCCAAGATCGCGGTGATGTGCTCCAAGCTGGCGGTTGCCGCGAGTCGAATGCTCGGCGCCAAGACTTCCATTTCCTTTTCGATCCGGCGCTTGGTGAGGTTTTGAATTCGAGTGGCGTCGAACCCTAAGGCATCGAACGCCTCGTTGAAGCGTCGGTGCTGAAGACCATGGTGCGACTCTTGCGCGACGAACGCACGAACCTCGGCGAGGAGCTCGGGGTCGTCGATCTGGTCGAGGTAGTTCCGCACCGAGGCGACGAACTCTTCCTCCCCCGGCGGAAACACCGCGGAAAGCGCGGCGAGCAGGGCCGTCATGATCGGGTTGTCATCGTAGAAGTCGGGCTTTGCGATTTCCCCGAACGCAAACCTCATCTTCCTTGGCCGGATGGGAGGATGGCCCGACTCGATGGGTGCCCTGCTGGCTCGATGCGATTTGCCTTTCATATTCCTCAAGATGGATCGTCTTGTGCTGCTTGGCCAGGTTGTGACATACACGGTATCCGATGGGAGCCCATTTCGTACGCCCTCGCTTCGCGCGCATCGTCGCGCTCACCCTCAGCGCTCTGTGGCTGTCGTGTGACGGCTCCGGCACCGGGTCGGAGGGCCCGCTGCCACTTGGAGAAACCCCACCAGCCCCAGCCGCCGAATGCCCAAGCCAACCGACACCGATCTCGTCTACCATCGAGGGACAGATCTCGGCAGCACAAACTGCTGCGGCTGAGACGCGCAACCAGCTGCTCGACCCGGCGGTGATCACGGTCGTGGCTTGCGGCACCGCGTCACCCATCCCTCCGCGAACCCGCGCGCAATCCTGCACGGCGGTCTTCGTCAACGGGCTGTTTCTTTTGTTCGACGCGGGCGACGGCGCGGTGCCGTCCATCGAGAATCTCAACTTGCCGCTCCCAGACCTCACCGCCGTCTTTCTCACGCACTACCACTCCGACCACATCGCCGACGTGGGCGAAGTGATCAGCCGCAGTTGGATTCTTGGGCGACGAACGCCGCTGCCGGTGTACGGTGGCGAGGCCGTCGAGCGGGTGGTCGATGGCTTCAACCGCATCTACGCGCTCGACTACAACTACCGCACGGCGCATCACGGCGAAGCGCTATTCCCCTCGGGGACCACGGGTGCGGACGCGAAGCTCATCCTGGATCCGGGCCCCGACGGCTCCCTCGTCTACGACGAGAACGGCGTCTCGGTCACCGCGTACACCGTCGACCATTCGCCGATCCTGCCGGCACTCGGCTACCGCGTCGAGTACGCCGGGAAGTCGGTGGCGATCAGCGGCGACACCATAGCCACCGAGGGGCTTCGGAACATGAGCCAAGACGCCGACGTGCTCGTAAGCGAGGTCATGAACAAGTCCTTCGTCGAAGACGCGGAGTGCGCCCTCGATCGCCTCGGCCAAGAGACCAATGCGTCGATCTTCAAAGACATCCGCACCTATCACATCGATGTTGAAGAGCTCGCCCAAGTCGCCGAAGAGGCAGGCGTCGGCACCCTGGTTCTCACGCACCAGGTCCCGACTCTCGACGACGACCTGTTGCTCGGAGTCGTGTTTCGCACCCCCATGGAGGCGATCTACGGGGGTGAGCTCATCGTGGCCGTCGACGGCACGAGCGTAACCGTACCGGTCGAGTGAGCCTTCGACGTTCTTCACTTCATCATGATTTCGTAGACGCGGTTGTCCCCGAGGGCCGTGTGTCGACGCTCAGCCAACCGCAACGCGTCAGGCATTCTGCTCACCGCGAGAAGTCATGTTTGGGCTGCCTCTTGCTTGGGCCGGTCTTTGTGCCACTCGATGCGGGCACCACGTTCGACCAAGTCGTCTTCGATTTCGCGAAAGAC
>JBFICQ010000353.1:0-2388 GCA_041581895.1 Polyangiales bacterium
ACACCGACTGAGCGACCGCTTCGTTCATTCGAGACGGACCTCCGGCGAAGTATCCGTGACCGGAGAACGGCGAGAAGCGAGTCTGTCGAGGGCCATGAAACGGGAGGGTGAATAGGGCGATGTCGCATCCCATTCGGTAGAACCATGGCAAAGCGAAAAACCACTCGTTGATTAGATACCAATCCGCCGTGAACCCGTGAATCGCAACGATGGTCGGCCTCGGACCATCGCGGTGCCGCAGCAGGCGCGCGTGCGCGACCCGGTTGGGCCGATGACGAAGATAGCGTCTATGCTGCATCGGATTGACCGGCTCGAAAGGGCTCTCGAACGACAGAGCCTCGCAGGTTCCATCGACGGGCTCGAACCGCGGGAGCCAGCGTCCCTTCTCCGAACGGACCGCCACGCCTGACGGCGGCTGTACGAAGAAGCGCTTGGGGTCGCCCGACTCGGCGATGTCTGTGTAGAAATCGGCGTCGCGCAGAGCCCTTCGAAGCTCGATGGGGTTGTATCCAACGGGGATTGCCATGCTGGAGATCATCGAGGCACCCGCCGTACGCAACGCGCGATCAAATGTCGCAGCAGTGCCAACCTTGATGCGGTCGGTGAAGGCCAGCTCGAAGCCCTCGGGACGCCGCGCGAAGTCCCGGTCGAGCTCCTCCCACCAGTTCCCTTGCGTCAGAAGCGGCGGCGCGCGTAAGCACGATTCGTGCGCGATCCGGGACACCACCGAGGATTCGGCCATCGCCTGGAGCATAGCCGACCGCGCACGAATCACCGCAATTCTAAATTCAGCAGCCCTCTGCGACCTCGAACGGCAGTGAGCCCAGCAGAGCACCGGCCGAGCTTCGTACCTCGACACGCCAAAGCCCGAGCTCATCGGCGAATCGCGTATATGCCCACGTCCGCCATCGAGCAGCGTTTGCGGGCACCGCGAGCTCCACGCCACCATGGACTTTGCCCGAGGGGCTCATGAAGAAGACCGTGACGGTCCTTGCCTCGGACGACTCGTTGCTGAGCTCGAGGAACGCATAGACTCGGTCCTCACCGTCGGCGAAGACCGGAGAAGCCGCGACTGGCTCACGGTCCTCGATGTTCGATGCCGTGATCAACCGCCGAATGGCGATCCCGTCATCGCTTTGTAGCGTCGGTTCGTAAAGCGGTTTCCCGGCATCGGACGACGATTCAGTCTTCTCGGGTTGTGTAGGAACACCCAATACACTCGGTTCAACGGGCTCGACCTTGGGCGACGTCGAGCGCTCCGGGTCTTCGGGTTTCGGGGCTGAGGTGAGCGTCGAGGTGAGCGTTTGGTCGCTCGAGGCAGCTCGTTCGAGAGGGCCGGCCTCGCGTGGTGCGTGGGGTTCGCAACCGAGCGCGAGCGCGGTGATTGTAATCAGGATCACAACGTTGGGCTTGCTGTTCATAGGACCTCCTAGCGAGGCGAGGAGCACGTGGCGTGCCAGTCCCGATCGCCCGTGTTTTCGAGCGAAGGAGCGACCCGGCACGTGTCAGAGCGGACGCGATCGCGGGTCAGCGGCCACGACTGATGTCGCCCGTAGAACCCGGTGGATTGCGAAACGGTGCAATCGCGCTGACGTCCCGCACTTGCTCGTAGTGGTCGATCGCCCAGCGCACCGAGGGAAACGCCAGATCGGTGTGCGGCAGGCTGTCGAACTCGAAAAGCCCTACCTCTTCGCTCTCGGGACCCACCGAAACCTCCGGAGTCAACAGGCGCGCACGAAAGAACAACTGCAACTGACTGATGTGGCTGAGACTGTACACCGCGAGAAGATCGATGATTTCGAGTCGTGCGCGCGCTTCTTCCCACGCCTCGCGTGCGGCGCCCTCCTCAGGGCTCTCCCCCATTTCCATGAAGCCCGCCGGCAGAGTCCAGTATCCCTTGCGTGGCTCGATCGCCCGTCGGCACATGAGCAGCTTGTTCTCCCACGTGGCGACGACTCCGACGACCACCTTGGGGTTTTCGTAGGCGATGAAATCGCAATCGGGGCAAACCAGGCGATGCCGGTTATCTCCAGATGGAATCTTTCGAATACGGGGGCCCTTTTTTCGTTCCGCCATTGACCCTGTCAAGCGTGTCGTACCATGGGGCTCGCAGCGGACAAACCGAGGCGGTCGGCGATCCGTAAGCACCGCACCCTCTGGCGCGGGGATGAGGCCGCCCTAGACTTCGGCGAATGGCTCGCAGAGCATTGCCTGAGCGCCCGCAATTGTTCGGGGTGTTTCGCCAACTGAAGCAGGGATTTGCTCTCGTTTGGACGACGAGTCGGGGGTTGAGCGTCGTGCTCGGGGTTTTGAGCCTCGTCGCCGGGGTTCTGCCAGCGGCCGTAGCTTGGGTAGGAAAGCTGATCGTCGACGCCGTCGTGCAAGCTG
>JBFICQ010000354.1:0-2383 GCA_041581895.1 Polyangiales bacterium
CTCGTGAGTCGGGCTGTAGTGCTCGACGATCCCCTGGACGACGTCAAACTTCAGCCCGTCTTCGCAGGGTACGCGTATTTCGGGTGTCGCGAACGTTTTGGGCACGTCACTCAGCATCTCGTGAAGCGGCATGTTGTGGTGCGAAACGATCTCGAGAAGACGCAGCGCCGCGTAGATCGCATCGTCGAAGCCGTAGTACCGGTCTGCGAAGAAGATGTGCCCGCTCATCTCGCCAGCCAACAACGCGCCTTCCTCTTTCATTTTGGTTTTGATCAAAGAGTGCCCGGTCTTCCAGAGCAAACCCCGCCCACCATGTGCTTCGATGTCGGCGTACATCGTTTGCGAGCATTTGACCTCCCCGATGATCGTCGCACCAGGGTGCTCAGCCAGCAGCGCCCGCGAGAGGACAATCATCAAGCGGTCGCCCCAAATGATGTCTCCACGCGCATCGATCACGCCGAGGCGGTCCGCGTCGCCGTCGAACGCGAAACCGAGCTCGAGCTGGTCTGAAAGCACCCGTTCTCGAAGCATTGCGAGAGTTTCGGGGTCCGTCGGATCCGCATGGTGCACGGGAAACGTCCCATCCATCTCACAGAGCATCGCCGTTGGCTCGAGGCCGAGGGCGGTCATAGTCTCGACCGCCAAGGGGCCACCCGCTCCGTTGCCTGCGTCCAGGGCGAATCGGATGTCGCGGCGCCCCAGGTGAATACCTTGCTTCGCCGTCTGGACGTAAGCCGGCGTCGGATCGACGGCCTTGATCGTGCCCCCCGCCGCCTGATGAAACTTCTTGGTCTCAATGGTCTGACGAAGCTCGGCGATGTCGGCGCCATACAGCGACGCCTTCCCCACCATCATCTTGAACCCGTTCTCGTCGGGCGGGTTGTGGCTGCCCGTGATCTGGATCCCACCATCGAGGTCTCGGTCATGTACTGCGAAGTACAAAAGCGGCGTAGGTCCGATTCCGACGTCGGTCAGCCTGACCCCGGTCTCGATCAGCCCGCTGCAAAGTGCCTCGTGTAATCGCGGAGAGCTCAAACGGCAGTCGCGCCCGACCGCGATGTCTCGCAGACCCCGGCTGGAGAAGAACGTCCCCAGGCTGAGACCCAGCTCGCGGACGAAATCATCGTCGAAGTCTCGCTCCGCGTGCCCTCGAATGTCGTACTCGCGAAAGACGTGTGGATTCACCGGCTCACCTACGGGAGTCTTTTCGCTCACGCAGCTTGGCTACCACGTCGCGGACGTCTTGGGCGCGGTCGCGAGGCACCACCAGAAGGGCGTCGCCGGAATCGACGATGACCAGGTCGTCGACCCCCACCAGCGCGATCAGCTTCTGAGAAGGGGCGTGGACGTAGTTGCGGTGCGCGTCGACACAAATGCCGTCTTTGGGAACCACATTGGAGTGCTCATCTTGTTCGGCGAGTTCCCAGGCAGAGGTCCAGCTTCCCAAATCGGACCAAACAAACGAACCGGGAACGACACTCACCGCGTCAACCTTCTCCATAATTCCGTGATCCACGCTGACGGCGGGGAGGTTGGCGTAGCTCGATTGCACGGCGCTGGCTTCATTCCCGGAGCGGGCGGCTTCGTCATAACGCTTCAGCTCGCTGCCGAGGCCGGGCAAATGTTGGTCGATCGCTTCGAGGATCCGAGATGCCAGAAAGAAAAACATGCCGCTGTTCCAGAGGAAACTATCGGACGCGACGAACTGCTCGGCCCTCTTGCGGTTTGGCTTCTCGACGAATCGCCGTGCGCGAAACACGCCAGGGTCGAGCTCCCCGCCGACTTCGATGTAGCCATAGCCCGTTTCGGCACGCGTTGGGCGAATCCCGATCGTGACGTAATCGCCGTGCGTCGCGGCTTCGAGCCCGCGGCGGAGACTGTCCGCGTATCCCTCCGTATCGCTGATGTAGTGGTCGGCGGGCAGCACCGCCATGATCGCGTCTTTGTCCTTTCGCAAGATGTGGCTTGCGGCCCATCCGATGCAAGGTGCGGTGTTGCGGCCGACCGGTTCGGCCAGGATCTGTCTGCCGTCGAGCTCGGGTAGCTCCTTTTCGACTAGGCCTCTCTGGCTTTCGGCGGTCACGACCCACGTTCGGCTCGGGGGAATGACCTCCCATACCCGCTCAGCCGTGGCGCGAAGCAAGGATCGGTCATCGGGTCCGAGAGAAAGAAACTGTTTGGGTCGGGAGCTTCGGGAAAGCGGCCAGAAACGTGTTCCTGACCCTCCCGCCATGATCACCGCGTATGCTTTTTCGAGTTCCGTCATGGTCGGCGGTAGGTCCTAGCGCGTTACCAGGTAAAGCCCGAGGGGCAGAAGGTAGAAGGCGAACATCCACATGCGCCCCACGAAAATGACACGACGAAGAATAACAAGCGCCACGTA
>JBFICQ010000355.1:0-2302 GCA_041581895.1 Polyangiales bacterium
GCGTCGGATCGGTTTTGTTGCCAGTGAGATCACAAAGAACGGCGGCGTCGCGATCTGTGCGCCGATTGCCCCGTACGAGGCGACCCGAAGGGCGGTGCGGGAGCTCATCGCATCGAACGGCGCCATGATTGAGATTCATGTGTCTACGCCCCTCGAGGTATGCGAAGAGCGGGATCGCAAGGGGCTCTACGTGAAGGCGAGAAAAGGCATCATCCCCGAGTTTACCGGCATCAGTGACCCGTACGAGGTACCCCAGAATCCCGAGCTGCGTATCGATACGACCGACCTCGCGCCGATGCAGGCCGCCCAGGAAATCTATCTGTACCTGTTGCGAGAGGGCTACATCGACTCCGAGGAAGGGCAAACGATCATCGCCTGAGCCACTTGGATTCGGCGGCTCCAGGAAGCGGGGGGCGGCACGACGGCTGAGGGCGCTAGGACGGCGACTCCACGCCAAGCGGAAAGATTGAACCCAACGGGCTCATTCAGCCCGAGTGGAAACCCCCGCCGAAGTTCTCCGACGCGTAATTTTCGAACTTGGTGATATGACCCAGGAACGTCAGCTTGACCTTCCCGGTCGGCCCGTTTCGCTGCTTACCGATGTTGATCTCTGCAATGCCCTTGTCGGGCGAGTCTTCCTTGTAAACCTCGTCACGATAGATGAAAAGAATGACGTCGGCATCTTGCTCGATTGCGCCCGATTCACGCAGGTCCGACATCACGGGACGCTTATCTGGTCGCTGCTCCAGACTTCGATTGAGCTGCGACAAAGCGACGATCGGAACCTTCAGCTCTTTGGCGAGGGCCTTGAGGGAGCGCGAAATCTCCGAGATCTCGGTAGCCCGATTCTCCTTGGTACCGGGCACCTGCATCAGCTGTAGATAGTCGACGACGACCAGCCCCAAATCGTTCTCGCGCTTCATCCGCCGGCAGCGAGCCCGGAGCTCGGTCGGGGTCAAGGCCGGCGTGTCGTCGATGTAGACCTGGGTATCGCTCAGCATGTTGAGCGCCGAGGTGAGCCGCGGCCAATCGTCATCTCCGAGCTTTCCCGTGCGCACTTTGTGCTGATCGATCCGACCCAATGACGAGAGCATGCGCATCGTCAGCTGCTCGGCTGGCATCTCCATGCTGAACACCGCGACTGCAATCCCCCCGCTGATCGCCGCATACTCCACCACGTTCATGGCGAATGCGGTCTTCCCCATGGACGGACGACCGGCAACGATGATCAAGTCACCGGGCTGAAGACCTGAAGTCTTGTCGTCCAAGTCGGTGAAGCCGGTCGCAACCCCGGTGATTGGACTGTCGCGATTGTAAAGCAGGTCGATACGATCGACGACGGTGGCCAGCAGATCTCTGATCGAGGTGAAGCCGCGCAGCCGTCTTTCGCCCTGCTCCGCGATCTCGAAGACCATGCGCTCGGCATTGTCCAATAGCTCCGGTGCCTCACGCCCTTCGGGATTGAATGCACTGCTCGCGATCTCGGTTCCGGCTCGAATCAGCTGCCGCAAGACCGAGCGCTCTCGCACGATCGTCGCGTAAGCGCCGATGTTCGCGGCACTCGGCGTGTTCTTTGCGAGCTCCGCGAGATGGGCAAGGCCGCCGACATCATCGAGCTGATCGTGGTTTCCTAGCCACTCCGACAAAGTGACCACATCGAACGGATCGTTGCGATCTGCCAATCCCCGGATCGCATTGAAGATGAGTCGATGCTCGCGGCGATAGAAGTCGGACTCGACCACCTTGTCCGCGACCTGGTCCCACGTGGAGTTTTCGAGCAGCAGGCCGCCGAGAACCGATTGCTCAGCCTCGATGGAGTGTGGCGGAACCTTCAGGGGCGAGCCCCCGAGACTCACCTCACCGCCGTCCACCAAGACAGAATCTTGCATACTTCGAGGCCCGAGAGAAACGGTTAGGACTTTGGGTCGTGCTCGACCCGAAGACTTTCTTGCGCGAAGAATACACCACCGTGGCGCTGCTCTGAAACGTCCGTCGCAGCATATGAGCCCTGCACCCGCCTGAGCGCGCGGCCGGCGGCTTACAATAGGCCGCCCAAGGACGCGTGAAGCGCCCCGAGTGTGCTGTCCCGCCAGTAAGTTGCGGGAGCCCGGCGAGCTAGCGAGTCGCCGGACTAGCCCCTATGTTGCACCAAGGCGCCCCGCCGCTATGCGTTAGCTTACTGAGCAGTGGGAGAGAAATGTCCGTTTCCGGTAGCCTCGAGTCCGTGCACTTCGTGACCGCGTCGAGGCTACCCGGACGCTGGCTCGGCAACGCGGGCTTGGCACTTGGACTTCGCCCAAGA
>JBFICQ010000356.1:0-2275 GCA_041581895.1 Polyangiales bacterium
CAGCAGCAGCTCTCGCGGGGCGAGCGCCTGGTCGAGGTGCTCAAACAGGGCCAGTACGTACCCTGGCCGGTCGAAGAGCAGGTAATCTCGATCTTCGCGGGCACGCACGGGTACCTGGATCCCCTGCCGACCGAGTCGATCGGGCGCTACCAGCAGGAGCTCATTTCGTGGCTCAAGGCCGAGCGTCCTTCGGTCCTCGACGACATTATATCCAAGGGCAAGATCGACGACGCGCTCCAGAGCCAAATCGACGACGCGCTCAAGGCGTTTGGCGAAATCTTCGAGCCCACACCGGGCAAATAGCGCCAGATGGCCAACCTCAAAGACATTCGCAAGCGGATCGGAAGCGTCAAGAGCACGCAAAAGATCACTCGGGCCATGAAGTTGGTTGCAGGCGCTCGACTGCGCAAAGCGCAGGAGAACATCGAGCGTCTCCGCCCGTACGCGCTCAAGACCCACGAAGTGTTGAGCGGATTGGCTGCGCGCGTGGGTGCCGAGGAAGACGTGCATCCTTTGCTTGCTCGGCGTGAGCCCGCGAACGTGATGCTGGTCGTTCTTACTAGCGACCGCGGCCTGGCAGGCGCATTCAACTCGAACATCAACAAGGCGGCATACAATCGCTGGAAAGAGCTCGAGGCGCAGGGCAGCAATGTCAGCTTTGGCATCATCGGTCGCAAGGGTCGCGACTACTTCAACCGCCGCAACGCGGACATCCGCCATGATTTCTTGGGCGTCTTCGAGGACCTCAGCGTAGAGAAGGCAGGAGAGATCGGACGCTACATCGTCGACGACTACACGGCGCTCCACCTCGATGCGTGCTATCTCGTCTACAACGAGTTCAAGAGTGCAATAAGTCAGCAAGTCGTGGTCGAGCCGTTTCTGCCCATCACACCACTACAGCTTGCGGAAGACCGACTCGGCGATTTCATCTACGAGCCGAACCAGGATGCGCTCCTCGACAGACTTCTGCCGATGTACGTCGAGATCGAAATCTACCGGGCGCTTCTCGAGTCGGTTGCGTCCGAGCACGGTGCTCGCATGACGGCCATGGATGCCGCGACCAACAACGCGAGCGACATGATCGACCGGTTGACCCTGCAATACAACCGGGCGCGCCAAGCTGCGATCACCAAGGAATTGATGGAAATCATCGGTGGCGCGGAAGCTCTCAAGGCCTAGGCCGACCGTCGTGTTAGCGTAGGCAGATGGCGGGGGGCGACATAAGGCCGGTCGAGCGGATCACCGGCCCGCAGCCGTTGCTGTGGCTGGCATGGGTTTGTGCCGCGGCAGCGATTGTGTACGTGGTCGGTCTTCCGTTTTGGGTAACCGAATACCCGATGATGACCGACTTTCCGTTCCACACTGCGACTGCTTCCGTCTTCAGGCACTACACCGATGCGGGCTGGCACTTCGAAGAGCAGTTCGTGCTGCAGCCGTTCGCGGTTCCCTACGTGAGCCTATACGCCTTGTCCGCGTTGTTCATGCTCGTGCTTTCGCCGGTCGCCGCGACCAAGCTTGCGGCGGCTCTCCTCCTGGCATTGATGCCCATTGGATTGATGGTGTTGTGCTGGGGGATGCGAAAGTCTCCGTTCCTTGGCCTGTGGGGGCTCGTGCCGGTCTGGGGCGTGCTTTCGCACTGGGGTTTCGTGGGGTTTTTGTCTGCGATGGGCCTCTTCGCGATGAGCATCGGCTTGGCGTTGCGCGTGGTCGAACGGCCGTCCCCGAAGCTCCAAGGATGGCTCATTGCTTGCCTGCTCTTTCTGTTCTTCACACACGTCTTTCGATTTCCGTTTGCCCTCGGAGCTTTGATGATCGTGGGCCTCTTGATGCACAACCAAGCCGACAGCATCAAAGGACTGGTCATTCCCTTTTCAGTCGGTACAGCTCTCTTCGTCGTTTGGTGGTTCGGGCGCGCGGGCGAAATCTCCATGGACATTCAATGGGTATGGCCGCCCGCGATGTGGCGGTTCTCCGAGGCTCGGACCTACCTCTTCGATGTTTTCGTCAGCGATGACGATGTGCGGACGTTCGGCCGGGTAGGTTTGTTCTTTCTGCTAACCGCTGCCGTCCTTCTTGCGATCGCGTTCGCTCGCCTTCGGGGTTGGGCCAAGAACAGCTGGGTTCTCGGGGCCAATGGCGTGGTCGTCGCTGTCATCCTGATCTCGCTGTCTCTCTACGTGGCATTGCCGATGGAGATTGGAGCCTGGTGGTACGTCTACCCCCGTGAGCTCACGGTCGCCCTCTTCTTCCTGCCCGCGCTCCTTCCGAACCTGCC
>JBFICQ010000357.1:0-2266 GCA_041581895.1 Polyangiales bacterium
AAGACCAGCACCGACGCGCCGGCCTGTGCGAGCGCAACTGCGGCACTCAGACCATTCGGCCCGGACCCAATCACCACGGCATCGAACGTCTCACTCATCGCCGAAGCCTAGGGTCAATCGACAAGCTTGGCGAAGAGAGAGGGAAGCGCTTCACGGCGAGCCAGCCTTCGATAGAGCTGCACCGAAACGTCATCGCTTGTCGCCTCTATGAGCTGATTGAGAACGCTAGGTGTGATCGCTTCTTCACAGCGTTCCTGAGTTTCATATCCAAACAGCGCGGTGTTCTTGTAGACCAATGGATTCGTGTTGGCGGGATGGTACTTCTTCGCGATCACGATCGGTGAGGTCTCGGCGCTTTGGTAGACGAGCCGTCCGCCAGTTGGTTCGAGCAAGCTCTGGAGCGCGGCGATCACGCCTTGGCCCGGGTGATGGTGGACCGCCAACACCCACTTGCTCGCGCTCAGCGCGTCGAGCGTGTCGGGCGAATGCGTAAATGACGCCTGAAACTCGCGCACGGCCTTGAGCCGCTGACGATTCGCGACCACCACGTAGTAAGGGTTCAACACGAGGGCGAAGAAACGCCGCTGATTCGGGTAGCGAACCACCCCCAACTCGTCCGCCTGCGGCTCGCCTACGAACGACGTGACGTGCCCGCCGAACCAGCCGACTTTTCCGCCGACGGCAAGGAGCGAGGGCATCACCAGAACGCCATACCACCGATACGCCTCGTCATCTTTGAAACGAATCAGATTGAGCACGTCCACCGGAGCAGGAATGTCCGCCCGGTAGAGCTGCCGCACCGCATCGACATCCAATTGCTCAGTCAGTTTCATTGCCCGCGCCGATCGAGGCGGGCTTAGTCGGCCTCTCATCGATCGTCAAGCGCAGTCGGCTCTCAAACGCTAGACACCAAATCGTTCGTTGTACGCGGCGAGCACGTCACGAACCTTGTCGTAGGTGAGCCCGAAGTCTTCGATGTCGTACTCGTGCTCGCCTTCCTGAGCGGTGGGCTTGTCTTCGATGCGAGCCTTGAAAAGCATCGCAAGCTCCTCGGTGTACTCCAAGTCGAAGTGTCGATAGAGGTCCTCGAGGGTGTTCAACGGATGGGCCATCATGTCTCTGAGGCGGACGTCGTAGAGCTGGGAATTGGGAATCTTTCGGTGTGCCTCCATGCCGCGCGCGAGTCCGACGCGCGCATACTCGAGCCAAAAAGACCCGAGCTCCTTCATGTCGAGGCTTCGACGCAACTTGGAGGCCATCCGAGCACTCAGACTGCAGTGCGACGCCAGCGCCTTGCTGATGTCGCGGTGGGTGAAGATCACCCGCGCGTCCGGATACACGGCCATGAGCGCATCCATGTTCCAGATATGCCAAGGGCACTTCAGCACCCAGCGCTCTGCCGACCGCTGCGCGGTGAGGATCCTGAGCTGGAGCTTGTGGAACTCGTAGGGCTCGCGCATGTCCCAGTCGAGCATTTCCATGGCGTATGAATAAGCAGCAAAGGCGATCCAGAACGTCAGCACCGCCATGTCGTTCTCGAGCAAGAAAAAGCATTCCTCGTAGGAATCGGGGGTCACGTGATGGGCGACCCCTTGGTCTGGGATGGCACTTTGGTTGAACTTGAAGCTGAACTTGGCCTGCGCCCGCCTGAATGCCACGTCCCCGAGTGGGTCCTGACGCCGGCCGAGCGGGTAGGAAAGCTCCCATGCCTTGGCGACACGGTTTGCAGGGTCGGCTGCTAGGACGTTGTGAAGGAAGGTCGTGCCGGTTCGAAAGAAGCCTGTGATGACGAGCGGGCGCTCGATCTCGATCTCATCGAGCTCGGGATGGGTCTTGGCGAAGTCGATGATGCGAAGGCGGTTGGTCAGGTGCCAGTTCAACACGTAACGAGCGCCGAGAAGCCCGGTGGTGTTGAGGTCTGCTTCATTGAGGCCCGCCACCGCGGAATCGAGGCGTGATTTGAAGCCACCATCTCCGAAGTCGCTCAGCCCGGTCACACGCTCGGCGAGCTTCATCTCCCGCTCTGCTTCGATCGGGATCAGCTTCTGGCTCAGCCTGTCGAGCTTATTGACCAGAGAAAAAGGAAACCCGGGCTTCAGATCTTCGGGGGTCTCGCTCATCACACGCCGTAGTAGACCCCTTGCGCGAACCCTGTCAAAGCTGGTTCTGTCGTCTTGCGCTAACGGTGTGATCGAGCGCCTGAACGGTTGATCGAGGTGGGTGACCGGTCGTCGAAGCCTCTTGGCCGGCTCGCGAGCCCATGGCA
>JBFICQ010000358.1:0-2250 GCA_041581895.1 Polyangiales bacterium
ACAGGGCTTCGAGGCGCTCTCCGGAGCTCTCACGGCTGCGGTCAACGGCGCCTGGCAGATCCCGGACGCCGACAAGGGACTCGGCATTGCGGGGTTCGGGGCGAAGTCGGATGTCTGGAACAACCGGCGCGAACTCGCCAAGAACTTCTGGACCGACTGACGGTCGACTCTCCTTTCACATCGGAACTTGGTACGACGACCAGCCCAGGTCAGAGGAAACCCCCTGAACTACGAACTATCGTGAGCGCACTTCTCGTTGAGGTGGCGGCTTGGCTCATCGTTGGCGAGCCCTCTTCGCCACCTCACGTCAACGTCAGGTCAACGAGCCGAGGTGAGACTGCATCCTAGCGCACGCAACATCATGATATCGCAAGCAAGACGTTAGATCGCAGATACCCGCGAAGCGAGGACAGCAGCGCCAGTGCTTCAGTACGTCGCCGTGGCCACGGGGGTTTCGAGGTCGCCCACGTTGTGGACCAGCACGCCGCCGTGGCTGATCGAATAGATGTATTCGTCAATGAAGACGCCGCGTGAGACCTGCGGAAGGTATTGGCAGTTGTCGTAGAAGGCGGCGTCCGCGAATGCAACGCCGATCGGCGGTGTCCAGCCTCCGCAATCGTTCAAGACGAGGGATGAGTGGTCGACGCTTCCCCGACGCGAGAAGCCGCTGTCGGCACTCACGTCCCAAAGCTCGAGGGTGCTCGAGAACCCGGTTTGGTAGGAAACGAAGGGGAACGCGAGAAGCCCCTGTTCTTCGTAGAAGTTGAACGCCTTGTGATTGTGGTTGGCTTCGGAAAAGCCTTCGCCGACGAGCGCTTTGAACTTCTGAATGGGACTGGCCGGATTCGACACGTCGAAGATCTGCAGCGCCGTGCCGTTGTCGATCTGCGTCTGCTCATCGACGTCGCGGCCGATGGTCAACAGATGGTCATCTCCGAGAGGATGCATGTAGTCGCTGAACCCTGGGATCTTGAGCTCGCCGAGAACCGTTGGCTTGGTCGGGTCGCCGAGGCCGATGGCGAACAAGGGGTCGATCTGACGAAAGGTCACGATGTATCCCAGGTCGCCGATGAAGCGCGCCGAGAAGATGCGCTCGCCCTCCGCGAGGGGCGGCGTCGCCCCGATGACGTTGAGCCGACCGTCTTCGAGGCTCATGGTGCTCACGAAGTTGTGCGTCACCGGTGGGATCCAAACGTCGGCGTTGCTGAAGTCGCGCCAAGTCGTGCGAGTCGTGGCGATTCGGATGACGCCACCCCGCTCGTCGATGGAAAACTGGTCGTTGACGACCCCTGGAACCAAGCCCGAGCCTTGATACGGAGTTCGTTGCTGCTCGAACGACACAGCAAACCGGTGGACCACAGTTCGATCATGCTCGACGTCGCGGCCGAACCAACCGTAATCGGGTTGAGTCAGCACCAACGCCTCCGCGTTGGCATAGACCTGAGATGCCCAACCCAAGATCGACGTGATGGTCGCATCACCGCCTTGAGCGACGTCGATCCCGAGGATCTGCGTCATCCCGTAGTCGGTGTACCCGGGCGAGGGGGAGTAGAAGTCCGCGCATTGCGGCGACTGCTCCTGCACCTGGCCGTCGATCCGCTCGGCCCACTTCGGAAGCCATTGGGTCAGTGTGGTTTCGCGGATCGCCGTTTTTGCGGCCGCTGCCCAGAAGCGGGCGCGCGCGATCTCTTCCTCTCGCGTCTGCGGGTAGGGGTCGGAATACACGACTTCCCAAAGCTGCGGCACCGTTGGAGGGTGTTGCATGTTGGTTTGAATGACTGCGCGAACGATACTGTCGTGCCTTCGTGACGAGGTGTAGTAGCCATCGAGGTAGATCTCTCGAATCGCCTCCGGCACGTCGCGTTCGAGCGAGATGACGGTGGTCTTCACATAGGAGCGCCCGCAGTAAATGGCCTCATCCGCCGCGATTCCCAGAGGCTCCGGCCCCCCGAAACAAAGATCGCCCGCATCGAGGCCCTCGACGCCAAACACGGTGGAGAACACTACCGCACGGTCGCCTTCGACGAACATCTCGATCGGATAGCCTTCGATCTCGAGGTCTGCGACCTTGGAGGTTGCTGCAGCGGGCCAAGAGTCGAACTCGTGAAACCCGTTGCCACGAATGACGTAAAGCTTGGTGCCACCATCGCCGACTTTCACGATGTCGGCTTCATCGACGCTCGCCACCTGGCGATTGGTGTCGGAAACTCCCGAGGGCGCTTCGGCGTCTGCGCCTGCGGTAGGCGCGCC
>JBFICQ010000359.1:0-2192 GCA_041581895.1 Polyangiales bacterium
CAGAAACGCACGTAGGTAGCGATCTTTCATAGTCCGTGGGGAGTAGTACCCAAAAAAAGCATGTCTTGGCAAACACAAATTCGGAAACGCCGTTACCGCGGTTTTGGTCTAGTATCCCGCGCATGCGACGGGCTTCGCTCATCCTGCTCATCGGTGCGGTGTGCGTGCCGGTGCCTGCAAGCGCCGGCAACAGCGACGAGGTCAACGCCGGCCTCGACGTCACACTGACCGGCGGTGCCGTCGTGGCCAATGTCTACACTGGCGCCGCGCTCTGGTACAACCCCGCGGGAATTGCGCGGGTCGATAAGTCATCGCTCGAGCTCACCGGAATCACCTTTCAAACGCGGATCGCCAAGGTCCCAGGGCTTCTGTCACTCGAGAGTGGTGAAAAGAGCGGGGGCAAGACGGTGAACTTTTCGGTCATTCCGGAGGCGCTCACCTTCACCATCGTTCTTCGGCCAAACCTCAAGCTCGGCGTGGGTCTCTTCAATAGCTCCATTCGCCGCGTCTTCATCACCGATGAAGTCGTGTCCGCCGAGGGAAGCACGCCCGTTGTGGAGGCGTTGGGGGGCCAAAACACGCGCTTCGACTTCTTCCACGTCAGCGCCGGCCTGGCGGGGGAGTTTGGCAAGAAGCAAAAGGTTCTCTTTGGCGGCGCGTTCGACTTCGTGGTTGCAACGAGCCGCGCCGACGGCACCCTGGCCGTCCTTTACGACGGCGGTGAGTCGGGCTTCTTCACCGACGGGGAGACAGTTACCCAAACCGGGTTCGGGCTCCAGTTGAAGGCGGGGCTTCAGTGGGTTCCGATCGAGGAGGTTCGGATCGGGTTGTCGGTTGCCTCGCCGACGTATGTGTTTGCAATCCTCGAGCGGTTCGCGACGACCTTTGGGCAGTCGCCTCCGGCGGGTATTGTACTTCCCTCCGATGATCCCAATGCACAAGCCTCAGGTGGTGAGGAGTTCCGCGGTGCCCGGGGAGGCTGGTGGGGTGTCGAGCCCGGAAACATGCGCGCGGGGATCGCATATGTCGGGGCGTGGGGATGGATCGAGGGCGATGTCGTGCTCCAGTGGCGACTTCGCACTTCCGACCTCGGCATCGACCTTCGAGGGCTCGTCAATGGTCGCATCGGAAGCGCATTTCGCCTTACGAAGTTCGTGAAGCTCGGCATCGGGGCCTTCACCGATCGAAGCCAAGTCGACCGGCTCGCCGTGGCTCCATTCGCCACGACCGACGTTAACTTTTACGGTGTGCATCTGGGGTTTCTTTTCTCGAACCAAGAGGTCCATCCGGACCGTCCTGATCTCGAGGCCGAAGAAAAGGACGGGATCGGCATAGCGATCGCTGTTGGACTTCGGTACGCCCACGGTCGCGGACAGGTCTTGGGCCTCGTGATTCCGGCCCAGTACGACCCGTCGTCGATCACCGCGACAGGGATCAACGGCAAGATCAACGAAATCTCGATCAACCTTGGCGCGAAAGTCCTGTTCTGACGAAGAGAGCCCGAAATCTTCCCCACCAACTCGCGCCAAGCGTGTAGACCCCGGCAAAGAACAACACTTCGGCCGTCGCCAAGAGCCCGACGAACCAGCGCAGTTGCTCGCCGCGGTCCAGGCCCAGGACTTCGGGGAAAGACCCCAGCGACGTGGAGCCGTAGTGTGCGATGATCGGCAGCATCACGGCCGCGATCTGGGCGACGACATGGAGGACGAGAAATGCAAGCGCCGCGCGGTGGCGCCTGAGAGAAATATGCTCACCGGGCGGCGTTCTCTTCAAAGCCGAGAACAGACGACGCTTGAGCTCCTTGAAGCCCTCCTTCCCGAGAAGGAAGATGCTCGCCAAAGAAACGACCTCGCCTGATGCCATCAGCACTGCGATGAGGCCCACCAACTCGCCGCGTCCGAGCCCAAGAGCTGGAAGGATCAGGCCAGAAGCGGCGAGCAGGTTGCCTATGATGAATACGATGAGCCCGAGCCGATAGCGAAGACTCTCCGGCTGTCTCGGCGCGGACTCCTCGCCAGCGTGCGGGTCCTCGTCGTACCGAAACAGGTCTTTGAAGCGTTGCCACCAGGTCGGACCGAGGACATAGATCGCCCCCGCAAATAAGAGCTCGCACACCACCACTGCCCAGACGAACGCGGGACCTTGTTGTTCGAAGGTCAGCCCTGCGATCGTCGGGAAGGGGTTGTCGGGGG
>JBFICQ010000360.1:0-2179 GCA_041581895.1 Polyangiales bacterium
GGGGAGTCGCTTTGAGCGACGCGGTCGAGGCGCTTGCCGCCCTTTTTGCCGAAACCGGCAAAGCCCATCACGTCGCCTTCAGCGCCACCGATGGCGTCGATCCGGATTGGCCGATGTGGTACGCCGATTACGTCCACGAGCCCATCGCGCCGCTCCTCGAGGGCGATCACACGCGGACCGAGCTGATCGTTGCGTTCGTGGACGCCGCCACGGAGCACGAGGCGCGTGCCCCTGATGAGCCATGGCCGGAGTTCTATGCGAAGTACTTCTGCGAGCGCTACGTCTGCGAGCCTGACGAGAGCTTGGCGCTGTACTACACGCCTACGTGCCCCTTCTGCATTCGGGTGCTCCGCGTGATCGACGAGCTTGGGATCGCAGTCGAGCTTCGAGACATATCGAGCGACGATCAGTACCGCGCGGAGCTCGTCGAGGCTCGGGGCCGCGCGACCGTCCCCGTCCTTCGTTGCACGAGCCGCACCCGAGATCGCTGGATGCCGGAAAGCGCGGACATCATTCGCTATTTACGGGATCGTTTCGAGACTGCGTCAAACTCGGGCGAATAGACCGTGTCGTAATGACGGAAGCTCTCGTTACCGTCGGTGTACGTGAGCTCGAAGCGGTACCTGCCCGGCTCGACCAACTCGCCCGACGGCGCCGATAGCTTGCTCAGCGTTCTGACGACGAACGGCCGATCCTTTCCGGCAGGGATTTGGACTGCAGCGGTCTTGCACTTGCGCTTGGGAACCAGTTGATACGCGGTCTCCCATTGATCCTCCTTCTTTCGAGCTCGATGGAAAGGAGTGCCGCACAGCGTTTTGAGCCAGATCGTTCGTTTCGAATCGTTTCGGACGCGTGCCTTGAGAGGCTGCGTCATCACGATCTTGGGAGGCCGAACCTCGACCAGGATGTCCCTGGGCTCAGTCCGAACGACTCGTCGACACCCCTTGTTCGTCCACCGGTGGCTCGAAGGACACTCGCAGGGGGTGCATGACTTGCATCGCGCGGTTGGCGGGCACTCAGGGCACCCGACGTAGTGCCCACCGGTCCGTTCGCAGGACTCGCGAAGGCTCCGGCCGCGCTTGAAGAGCTCGACTGGTTCTTCGGTGAGCACGCACGCTCCCTTGTAACACTTGGGGAAGGGGGTCTCGCACAGGAACTCACAGGCGGCGAGCTCGTTGTGCCCACGGCATTCAGCGAGCTTTTGCTGGTACTCGAGCAAATACTTCTCGTTGACCGCGACGCCGCATTCGCACCCTTGCGAGACGCAGCTCGTCTCGACGACGCCGCAGGCTTCGCCCTCGTCGCACGAGCGGTGAGCCGCAGCAACTTCGATGCGCTCTTGGCGTGGCTCAGGCTGCTCACATGCAGCCGAAGCCCCCAACATCACTATCCAGCAGACAAATCCCCGCCCGCCCATGAGACGGGTCCTACCGAACGTGGTGCGTCATGGCAAGAAGATGGGACTTCCCTCTTTTTAGCGCGCTTGTGCCTGGAGGCGTGCGATTCGCTCCTCCAGGGGTGGGTGCGTAGCCATGAGCTTGAGCATCCCTTCGCCGCGAATCCCGAAAGCGGTCAGGTTGTCGGGCAGCTGAGAGGGGGCGTCTCGCATGGTGCGCAGTCGATTGAGCGCAGATGCCATCGCAGCGGGGCTTTCGAGGGCCGCTCCGCCCGCATCGGCTCGGAATTCACGGCGCCGCGAGAACCAAGCGACGATTATGCTCGCGAGGACTCCGAACACCATCTGCAGTGCCATGTAGATGAGGAAACGCCCTCGATCGAACTGGCTGGCGATGACGCGCGCGATGAACAGCACGAAAGTGTTGAGCACGCCCTGGATGAGCGTCAACGTTACCATGTCGCCGTTGGCGACGTGTGAGATTTCATGACCTAGAACGGCTTCGACTTCCTGTTTGTTCATCAGACGCAGGAGTCCCGTGCTCACCGCCACCAGGGCGTTGTTTCGAAACATGCCGGTGGCAAACGCGTTGGGGTCGGGGGAGTCGAACACGGCGACCTCGGGCATGCCAATGCCGGCCGCCTTGGCCTGGCGCTCGACTGTGCTGACGAGCCAGCGCTCGATCTCGTTGGATGGAGTCTCGATGACGCGTGCACGGGTCGACTTCTTCGCCACCCATTTGGAAATCGCGAGCGAGAAGATCGAGCCGCCGAAGCCAAACAA
>JBFICQ010000361.1:0-2162 GCA_041581895.1 Polyangiales bacterium
ATGTTGCGGGGAAAACTCGGGGGAGGCGAACGGCGATACCTCTTGAGTCTTCGACAAGACGACCGGATTCGCGGGTTCCTCACGCGCTCGGACCTCGGCGCGATCACCCAGCGAGGGCCCGCCACCCCTGACCACGTCATTCGAACCAAGCGGGTCCCTTTGCTGTTGGATCTGTCTTCCGAGATGGACCCTGCGACATTGGCATCGCACATCGAGCAAAGGCTTCAGGCCTATCGAGAGGAATACCGGACGTATGTGGCCCGCGAGTCGAAGGCCAAGGCGCGCGAGGTGGCGATACTCGATCCCGATCCGAGAGTCGTCTTGGTCCCGGGCGTCGGCCTGATCTCGTCTGGCACGACGGAGAAGGCGGCGGCAATTGCGGGCGACATCTACGAACACACTCTCGGCGTGATCGAAGCTGCCGAGGCGATTGGTCGCTACGAGACGCTTCCCCCGACTGATCTCTTCGATATGGAATACTGGTCGCTGGAGCAGGCGAAGCTCGGAAAATCGCAGCCCAAGCCTCTGCAGGGTCGGGTGGTGTACGTATCCGGGGCAGCCAGGGGCATAGGTGCCGCGTGCGCTCGAGCTTTCGCGGATGCCGGTGCGTCGTTGTACCTAACCGACCTGGACGAGGAGGCCCTCACTGGAGTCGCCAAGCCTCTCGGAGCCCGTTCGGAAGTCTTTGACGTTGCGGACGAGGCGGCCGTTCGGAGCAGCATCGAGCGGTGCGTCCGTGCATTTGGTGGGCTAGACGGGGTCGTGTCGAACGCGGGCATCGCTCCCCAGGGCGCGATTGGAGAGATCAGCACAGCCGAATTGAAGCAGAGCTTCGAGGTAAACTTCTTCTCGCATCAGTATCTCGCGTCGTCGGCGCTGCAGGTGATGCGCGTTCAGGGGATGGGCGGCTTTCTTCTCTTCAATGCCTCGAAAGCCGCGTTCAATCCCGGCAAGGGCTTCGGCCCCTACGCCATCCCCAAGGCAGCGGTGGTCGCTTTGATGAAGCAGTACGCGATCGAGGGCGGAAGCATCGGGGTGCGCAGCAATGCGGTCAACGCCGACCGCATTCGAACCGGATTGCTCCCCCCAGAGGACATCGAGCGGCGAGCCGCAGCGCGCGGCCTCGACCCGGAAGCCTACTACCGCTCGAACCTGCTTCATCGCGAGGTCACCGCGGAGGATGTCGCCCAAGCATTCGTCAACCTAGCGCTCGCGCCTAGCACGACGGGATGTGTCGTTACCGTCGATGGCGGCAACATCGCGGCCGCACCCCGCTAGTAGACTCGGCCCAAGGTGGACCCGGTGTCGGGCTCCGGGACATCTGCGCCGTTTCGAAGCGCCAAGTAGAGCGCGACCAGGATGAGGGTGGCCAACGGCCCACCAAATAGAAAACCAATCCCACAGAGCAACATCGAACCAAAAGCGATGAGCCCAGAAATGATCGTGACGCCCAGCAGCAGCCAGCGCCGGCCGCGGGCGATGCGCCACGAATACACGACCGCTTCAATCGGACCGGCGCGATCATTGTACGCGAGCTCGAACTGCGCGAAGACGATTCCGAGGAAGATGTAGACGTAGATCGGAACGCTGACGACGAAGAAGATCAGCAGGCCGGGTCTCGCGAGCTCGAATGCGTCTTCGAGTGGCATGTCGAGGTCGATCGATCCGACGGAGAGGAAGAACACGACCGCGCCGATCGCGGCGAATACGGCCATGAGCGGGACCCAAATCGCGAGCACTTGAAGGATGTATTTTAGGGCCTTGGGGATCTGGCTGAATAGCGCCCCGATGGGTGTTGGCTTTCCGTGAAGGGCGTGGATCGCCATCGCGGTGAAGCCCATCCCGAGCACGCCTTGAATGATGGTTTGCAGGATCTGAACCCCGACCTGAAGACCGGTCATGAGGGCTTGGGCCGCAGGGTTTGGATCGCCGCTTCCGGACATGAGCGCCCCAAAAACGCCGACCACCAAGCCGAGCGCGAAGGGGATGCCGAACCCGATCAGCAGCATGAGCACCGTCCCGAGTACCCAGGTACCGACGTCTCGCTGCCAGGCGGCAGACGCCTTCGAAACCAGATCGCCGATGGTCACGGTTTGTCGCGTGAGCCCGAAAGCCGGCGCGTGCTCGAGCGCGGGGCCTCGCGCGTGGCGCAGGTGGGCCGG
>JBFICQ010000362.1:0-2134 GCA_041581895.1 Polyangiales bacterium
ATCCGCACGCGTCGCTCGAGGTCCCACGAGACTTGTTTTCGTTCTGATGTTTTGTGACGCATCTGCTGCGGTCTTCTGGCAATGAGACGCAGAATATTCATCCGCCCTTTGTCCCAGCACCGCGGAATTCCTAGCAATGGGCGCTGGCATGCGACGTGCTCCGGCAGAAGGCCCGCGACTTCGAAGGAGGGCAGCGATGAAAAGGAAAACTTGGATCGTCATGATTTTTGGTTGCATCTTTGCTCTGGGAATCCCCAGCTGTGGAGGTGAGGGTGGCTGTCCAGGAGTCGTTTGCTCGGATTGCGGCGCATTCGGCGACTGCCCCGACCTCGATTGCCAGCCGCCCGAGGTCGAGTTCTGCGGGGCTTTCGGATACTTCAACGACCCCGGATTAAGGTGCGCCTTCTGCGCGCGTGAGGACTTTCAACCTTAGCTGCTCGACTCCACGACCCGCTCAGTCGGAGTCCACTGGGCCGCAAAGGCCGGCAGCCTGGATTTGATCTTCGCTGAGCCCGTAGTCTGCGATGTCGTAGTCGTGCTCGCCGTATTGCGCGGTCGGCTCCTCCGCGATGCGGGCACGAAACCGGTCGGCCAGAGCGCCGTCAAAAGGCAGATCGAACCGACTGTAGATGTCCTCGACGAGCTCGAGCGGTTTCGAACGAAGGTCGCTCAGGTGCACGTCATAGACTTGCGACGGGGGAAGGGCGCTTCTCGCTTGCTGGCCGCGCGCGAGTCCGATGCGCGAGTACTCGAGCCAAAACCGCCCGACGTCGTGCAAGTCGAGGGTGCGCTGGAACTTTGCGGCGATCCGCGCGGTCAGGCTGCACTGCGATCCGATGGCGTCCACCAGCCCTCGGTGGGTCTGGATCACCTGGGCGTCGGGGTAGACGGTAAGAAGCGCCTGCAAGTTCCAGAGGTGCCAGGGACACTTCAAGAGCCATCGTTTTGCCGACCGGTGTTCCCATAAGATCTGCAGCTGCCGTTTGTGCCAACGGTAGGGCTCGACCATGTCCCATTCGAGCATGCGCCGCGCGTAGTCGAAGTCGCCGAGACCAATGAAGAACTTCATGACCGCCATGTCGTTTTCGAGCAGAAAGAAGTCCTCCTCGTAGGCGTCTGCCGTGACATAGTGGGCCTCGGCCTGCTCGGGGATTATGCCGTGGTTCATGGCAACCTCGTGTCCGGCACGCCAACGTCGCCATTTCTCGTCACCCAACAAGTCACGCTTGCGTCCAACCGGGTGCGCGAGCTCCCACATGCGGGCGACACGGCTCTTGGGGTCCGCGGCTAGGACGTTGTGCACGAACGTCGTCCCGGTTCGAAACAAGCCGGTGATCACGACCGGGCGTTCGATCTCGATCTCTTCGAGGTCTGGGCGTTGCTTGAGCAGCTCGACGAGACGCAGACGGTTGCTCAATTGCCAGTGTAGGACGTAGCGAACCCCGAAGCGACCGAGCGTGTTCCAGTCGGTTTGAAGGACGGTCTCTATCGTTTCGTCCAATCGCTTCCGAAAGCCACCATCGGTGTCGCGATAGTCGTGAAGCCCCGTGAGACGCTCCGCGAGCTTCATCACGCGCTCCGCATCGACGGGAAAGAGCTGCTTGCGCAAAGGGTCGCCGAGGAGCGTGACCAACGAAAGTGGAAAGGAGGGCCCGAGTGATTTCGGCGCGAGGCTCATTGTTCGCTGCCGAGACCTTACCAAAACGAGGGTGTGAGACAATTTCGTGTCAGGAAATCGTCGACGGAAGCTACTATCGGGCAAGGAGGTGCCACCATGTCGTTCATGCTCAAGATCCAATGGGAGATCAAAGAAGGCGCCGAGTCCGACTTCAAAAAGAATCAGGAAGCGCTCTGCAAGGTGATGCTCGAGCATCCAGGCGTGATCTGTTACCACGCCGATTACCCTTCCGAGCGCATCAGCGAGTGGACGGAGATCTATGCCACCGACGAGGCCTTTGCTGCGCACCTCGCCAACGAGAAAGGCAAAGCCCCGCTCGGCGCCGTCGTCGGAGCCTGCGACAAGATCACGTGTCGTTGTTGGGGAAACCCCAACTCTGCGTCGAAAGAGCTTCTCGCGGGCTTTGGTACCACGTACCATTCGACCGGCAGCAAATCCTTCGTGTTGAACCCGAGA
>JBFICQ010000363.1:0-2121 GCA_041581895.1 Polyangiales bacterium
GAAGGTCGACTCACCGGTCAAGTCACAATAGTCAGTCCCATTTCGCACGCAGGCAGCGACGAGCTCATGACCGTACTTGGCGTAGGGGCCCACCGCGGAGATGACCACCTCGGCACGCGATGCGATCGCATCGAGGGATGCGGCATCGAAGCTGTCCCCGATCAAGATCGGGAGCTCTGAGGCGCCGATCTCCTGAGCGAGGGCCCGAAGCTTTTCTTCGTTGCGGCCGGCCAAGGCTAGCCGAAGGCCTGTCGGGTTTCCGGCTTGGTGCAGGTAGTTGCGAACGAGATAGTCGGCGACGAGCTGTCCGGTGAAGCCAGTTGCGCCCCAGAGGACGATGTCGAAGTCGCGCGATCGATTGCGGGTTCGGGGGAGGTTTGCCATTCGGGAGGCATAGGGCACGAGCCGGCGTGACGCCACCCCGAGCTAGACGCCCCAAGCGAAGAACGCCCTTTTCGCCTTCGCCTTTGGATAGTAAGAGGGCTCCATGCATGTAGAGTTCGTGGGGGCGGCCGGCGGCAATGTAACCGGCTCGCGGCATCTCGTGCACACCGAGCAGGACACAATCCTGCTCGACTGCGGTCTCTTTCAGGGGCGACGAAAGGACACCTACGAACGAAACCGCGACCTCGGCTTTCGCGCGTCCAAGGTGGACGTGATGGTCTTGTCGCACGCGCACATCGACCATTCGGGGGCGCTGCCACGACTCTATCGTCAAGGATTTCGCGGCCCGATCTACTGCACGCCTGCGACCCGCGATCTTTGCGCGGTCATGCTGGAGGATTCGGCGGAGATTCAGGCCCAGGACGCTGCTTATATCAATCGCGCGATCGAGCGTGACCATGCCGACATGGAGCCGGTGGAGCCGCTCTACACGCAGGACGACGTCGCCGGCACTCTCAGTTTGATGGTGAGCGTGCCCTATCACCGCGAGATCGCGATCGCCGAGGGCGTCAAGCTGACCTACTACGATGCAGGCCACGTGCTTGGAAGCGCCATGGTGGCACTGGACATCGACGTCGTCGGCGAAGAGCGTCGTCTCGTTTTCTCCGGCGACGTCGGGAGGCGGAACATGCCGATCCTGCGCGATCCGGAAATCCCGCCTCGGGCTTCCTACCTGCTCATGGAGAGCACGTATGGCGATCGAACGCACGACCCGATCGAGCGAATGGAGGACGAGCTTCACGACGTGATCACGCGGACGGTCAATCGAGGTGGCAAGGTCATCGTCCCGTCCTTTGCTCTGGAGCGCGCCCAAGAAATCATTTTCGCGCTCAAACACCTCAAGAACCAGGGTCGTCTGCCCGACGTGCCCGTCTACGTCGACTCTCCGTTGACCGTGAAGCTCACCGACGTTTTCCGCATGCACCCCGATTGCTTCGACCGCCGAGCAAGGGACCTGGTCCTCAGTGGTGACTCGCCGTTCGACTTCGAGGGGTTGAAGTACGTCTCGTCCGTCGAGGATTCGAAAGCGATCGATCGGAGCGACGATCCAGCGGTGATCATTTCGGCGAGCGGTATGTGTGAGTTCGGGCGGGTGGTTCACCATCTCGTCGCCGGTATCGAGAATCGAAAGAACACCGTCATGATCGTCGGCTTTCAGGCCCAGCATACGCTCGGGCGGCGGCTGGTGGAGCGGCGATCGCGTGTTCGCATTTTTGGGGTCGAACGCGACCGTCACGCGGAGGTGGCCGTCTTGAACGGCTTCAGCGCCCACGCAGGGCAGGACGATCTCATCGACTACGCCGAAGCCGTTCGCGAAGCGGGCAGCCTACGCACGATCGCCTTGGTCCACGGAGAGGACAAGCCGCGCGATACCCTCAAAGAGCTGCTCGAGGCAAGGGGCTTCCCAAGCGTGCTCACGCCGAGGCAGGGCGATCGTCTTCGACTCTGAGTCTCGATGCCGACGCCGCTGGAGATCGTCGAAGGCGTGAAGCAGCGGGACCTTTGCGTCACCAACGATCCCCCCCGCTGAATGGTGCCTCGCGGCGTGCGAATCGTTGACAGTGCGGGGTGAGCCGTCGCTTGCCCCGAGACCGCGCGCACTCGGTAGCTTGATACTGCGAGCACACGAGCGCATCGGGCTCACATTTACTTTGCAGGGGTCGATCAGAGTCGGTA
>JBFICQ010000364.1:0-2104 GCA_041581895.1 Polyangiales bacterium
AGCTACGCAGAGCGTCGAAGCCGCTCGTCAAAGAACCCCAGCACGCGGTCGAGCGCCTGCTTGGTCGGATGCCCGTCGTCGTCGATGAGCTCCTCGGTGAGGACGCTGTGCGCAACACGCTTGATTCCCCACGGATTGTCGGGGCCAGAGTCGATCTCGATTCCCTCGAACCCCTCGCCAAGCTCTCGGCGCAGCGTTTTGAAACGCGCGCGGGTGCAGATCGGGTCGGCTGTAAACCTGAGGCCGAGCACTTTCACACCCTCTTCGCGCACCCGTCTCTTGATGACCGAGAGCTCCTCGGGAGAGGCATGAACCGCGCGGCCTCGGGCCTTTCCGATCGGGAAAGGCAGCGAGGGCTGGGATAGCACGGGAGCTTGCACCGAAGGGTCGACCATGAGTGCCAGAGCGAAGTTCCCGGTCATGCACATGCCAAGCGCGCCGACGCCCGGCCCGCCGAGCTCCTCATGCACTTGGCGACACAGCTTGCGCAGCCAATCGGTGATCGGGCTCGAGCCACCCGTCGCCAATACGTGGAACTCACGCGACACGCAGCAGTGCACCATCGAAGAGATCATGTATCCGCCGCTCACCGGCTTGTCGACCACCCCAAACATCTCCGGCAGGAACACGGTAAACCCGTGGTCGCGCACGATACGGGCGAACCTCGCCACGCGTGGCGTGATCCCTGGAACCTCGTGCATAATGACTACGCCGGGACCGTTGCCGCTTCGCCAGACGGGCTTCATCATCCCGTCGATGGTGACTTCAACGCGTTCGAAGTCTTCGGCTAGCGGTTTGTGTACAGGAAACATTGCGAGGTGCCGTGGATAATAGGTTCAACCGCCCTCTTTCGTCCCAGAAAAAGTGGGTATAGGAACTAGAACCATGCAATTCGACAGCTGAAGCGTTACGTTCGCCTTCTGCGCCGACCCACATGAAGACCTCTACTGCATCCGCCGTGCTGCCCTGCACGCCCCAGACGTTCTGGGCTGCCTTTCTGGATGAGTCGTATCTGAACGCGCTGTACCTCGAGGAGCTGCAGTGCCGGGCCTTTGCTGTCATTGAGATTGGCGAGACGTCGCGCAAGCTGCGCATCGTGCCAAAGATGAGGCTTCCCGCTCCGGTCGCCAGGCTAATCGGCGAGAGCTTTGCGTACGAAGATCACGGCACACTCGACCGCACTAGAAACGAGTGGACGTGGCGGATGGTGCAGCCCGCGAACCTTGACCCCACGAGCAAGCCACGGAAGGACGTAGTCACGATGCACGGGACGGTCCGGGTCGAAATGGTTGATGACGGACATTGCCGGCGCACCGACGATTTCTCCATCGAGGCAAAAATGTTCGGTCTCGCGGGTCTAATCGAGTCAAGCCTCGACCAAGAGCTGCGGAGAGCGCGCGGGAAGGAGTGCGCGTTTTTCGCACGGTGGGTCGAGAAGCGTGGCGCCTGATCACACCGATAAGCGCGGCCCTCGATTTGAGAAGGTCGCTTGCAAGGAAGAAGCCCGGCCAAAGCCGGACTTTCTGGTGGCGGTGACCCCAAGGGGATTCGAACCCCTGTTACCGGCGTGAGAGGCCGATGTCCTAACCACTAGACGATGGGGCCTTGGATCGAGCCTTCTTAACAGAAGGCTGGCTCGGGGACTAGGATTCGAACCTAGATAGCCAGAACCAGAATCTGGAGTCCTGCCATTAGACGATCCCCGAATGGAGCGACACCTTAACATCGGGCGTCGAGCGGCGGCACTATAGCGGCAGGGCTTGAGCCAGCAACCGAGACGGCAACCCTCATAATCTTTAGTTTTTTGGTCATGTATTTATGTTGATTTTAGGGCTAAAAATAGCCTTAGCGCCGCATTTCTGCGATTGTTGACTTGACCATAGTGCAAACTGCAGAATAGTCGTGGTTGCCGCTGGCAACGCTTTTCGCTGCCTGGGCACAGGAGCACCATGACTTCGTGGAAAGAACAGCTCGGCACGCGCGTCCCCGAAAAGCTCGGCGGCGAGGTCGACCTCTTCGAGGGCCAAATCGAGCTCAAGAAAGAAGGGAAGATCGACGACAAGATCTTCGCCGAGACGCGGCTTCGGCGCGGCGTGTACGGTCA
>JBFICQ010000365.1:0-1969 GCA_041581895.1 Polyangiales bacterium
GGTGGCCATGAACGTTCTCCTCTTCGGCATGTATGCCGATCGCGCCGTCGACGCGCCGCGCATCCATCATCAGGGTTTTCCGGAGAAGCTTCGCGTCGAAAGCTTGGCTCCACTCGATGCGTCACTCCAAGACGAGTTGCGAGCGAGGGGCCACGTGATCGAGTCGATTCGAAACGTGGCGAACGTCCAAGCCATCCAAATCGTCACCGTGCCCGATCGACGGCTTCACGCGGCGAGCGATCCGCGGAAAAAAGGAAGCCCAGCCGGCCGTTGATCGTCGTTTGCGATTCACTCGGTGATCCGCACCAGGACCACCGTGATGTTGTCTTCGCCACCCTTGCCGTTGGCCTCGGAAACGAGGTTTTTCACGGCAGATTCGATGTCGGAGTCCGAATCCAGCACGATTTTCAGGATGTCTTCGTCACTCACCATGCCGCTCAGGCCGTCTGAACAGAGCACGTATGTATCCCCGGGCTCGACTCGCTCGAAGTAGAGGTCGACTGCGACGCCATCCTGCATCCCAAGGGCGCGCGTGATCACGTTGGTAGGGAGACGACCCTTCTGCGCGTCCGTCAGGTTCGGCATCACGAGCAAGTAGTCGTTAAGAAGCGAATGGTCGCGAGTGAGCTGAACGATGTTCTCCCCGCGAATCCTGTAGGCACGGCTGTCGCCGACATGGGCGATGTGGATCTTGCGATCGTCCCGCACGAACAGCGCTCCCACGACCGTGGTGCCCATGCCTTGCACCGCTTGATTTTGAATCGAGGCTTGAAAGATGCGTTGGTTTGCGACCTTCACGGCCGAAACCAAACGGTTCTGCTCGGCGGTGAGTCGCGAATCGAGCTCGAGGGGCCAGTCTGAAGGCTCGCCGTCGCGCGCCTCGGTCGCATCGAAGAACATCGAGATTTCGGCGGTGGCCATGCGGCTGGCGACGTCACCAGCGCGGTGGCCCCCCATTCCGTCGGCAACTACGAAGAGCCGGTGTTTCGAGAGGATGCAAAAGCTGTCTTCGTTGTGCTCTCGCTGACATCCGACGTCCGAGATCCCTGCTGCTACGAAGTTCATGGAGGTTCACATACCTGTCGAATCGCCCACGCCTTCTTTGGCCTTCGACGCAAACGTGAGCAACCCAAAACGCGATGAAAGATCTATTGAAAAGCCTCCTTTTGGCAAATCAGGGGTTAACGAACCGAGGCAGCTTCGGCCATCCCGGCTCGGGGTCGTCGAGGTACGTGTAGCGCGCATAGTGCGTGGTGACGCGGCGCACGTAGTTCCGGGTTTCATTGAACGGAATCCGCTCGACGAAGCGGTCGAGCTCCATGCGCCGGCTTTCGCGAAGCCAGCGGTTGACCCGCTTCTTTCCGGCGTTGTAGGCGGCGATGCTCAAAGGGTAAACATCGTCGAAGTCGGCAGCGAGCGCGGCCATCTCGGCGACACCGAGGGCAATGTTGCGTTCGGGCGATTCGAGCATGCGCCGCGTGACGGGTTGACCGGCGATCCGCGTTGCAACCTCCGGCATGACCTGCATCAACCCAACCGCCCCGGCGGGGCTGACGACCTCAGGGCGATAGCCGCTTTCCTGACGCATCGTGGCGTAAATCAACGCCCTTGGAAGATCGCCACGGTGCTCATCGACGATCGAGAGCCATGGCATCGGGTACGCTGCGTTCCACCACCATCGTTGCTCCTTGGGATCGGAGTGCAGATACGCCATCCGACGACGCGCGAGGCGAAGCCCCTCCCGATACGCTCCGACATCATGGTACATCGTCGCAAGAAGAGGTATTCGTTGGGCTCGCGCGTAATCCGCCACGAGCTCGTTTTCATGCTCGATGAGCCAAGTGACCCCGTCGCGGTCGAGCCCGAGCTGACGGTAGGCTTCGAAGGTCGGAGGAAGCGGGAATGATTGCTCGGCATCGATGGGGCTGTTGGTCGAGCCGGCATTCTCAAAGGGGCGGGGTGGCTCGAC
>JBFICQ010000366.1:0-1841 GCA_041581895.1 Polyangiales bacterium
ACGCTCGAGCCAGGGCAGGGAGCTCGGCTGCTTTTTCACGTGCATGCCGTGATAGTCGGTATCGGACAGGCATCCAACCCCTCGCCTGCAGTCAAACGAGCTCTCGAGCGACCTGACCTACAGCACCTTCGCATGGATTTTCAAAGCGAATCATGCGTTGCGCTTGCCGCGTTGTTTCGTGGCTTTGGCGCTACATTAAACGCGCAAGGAAGCACATCATGAGCCAAACGTTATCCGTCGATCTCGAGGCCCGAATCGCTCGACTCGAAGCAATCGAGGCGATCAAGGCATTGAAGGCACGCTATTGGCACTGCTGTGACAGGAAGGATGTCGAAGGCGTACGCGATTGCTTTCTCGAGGGTGTCGTCGAAATTCATTACGAAGGGCCGGTTGGCCTAGTGAGTCATCGCGATGAGCTTTACCAAGTCTTCAAAGACGTTGCGTGCCAGACACACATCGTGGAAATGCATCACGGCGGTCCACCTCGCATCGAGATCCACGGCCCAAATGAGGCAAGCGGGCGATGGGGTCTAGTGTACCATCTGATGGACACGAAATTGCAGACGATCAGCGTGGTGGGTGGCTACTACGACGACCAATACGAGCGTGCAGACGGTAAGTGGCTGATCAGCAAGACGCGCTTCGAGGTCTGCTCGGCGGTCACATACGGCTGGAAAGATACGGCCGTGCGATTGCTTCACAGCGGCGCGTCTCTGCCAACCTAGCGAGCTCGTCCGGGCGAGCACGACCTTTTTCGCGAGCGATTCACAAGCCCAGCAGTGACGACAGTCCGGATTTTTGGTAACACCAACGCTCTTGACCCGTTCAGAGCGGTACCTATGAAAGGCGAGATGGACTTCGAACGGCTTGCGAGCGATTTTGAACGAGTTCGCGCGCAGACCGAAGCGTTGGTGGCGCCCCTCTCCGCTGAAGACCAATGCGTGCAGAGCATGCCCGACGCGAGTCCAACCAAGTGGCATCGCGCGCACACGAGTTGGTTCTTCGAGACCTTCGTGCTGCGCGCAGCGGGCGTTCGTCCGCTCTCCCCCGAGCCGTTCGATGTGATGTTCAACAGCTACTACAACGCGGTGGGCGCGCAGTATCACCGACCGTCGCGAGGTTTGCTCACGCGCCCGAGCCACGACGAAGTCACCGAGTACCGAAGCAGGGTCGACGAACACGTGCTCTCGTTGCTTCGGAAGGGCGTTGACGATGCGACGGCCAGGCGCATCGAGCTCGGCCTCCATCACGAGCAACAACATCAAGAGCTGATCATCACCGACATCAAACATCTCCTGTCGTTCAATCCGCTCTTTCCAGCATTTACCAGAGACGATCTGCCAGAGCCTGAGGGCGCTCCCGCCGCACCGAGTTGGACGAGCCACGCAGGCGGAGTCGCCACTGTTGGCTTTGCGGAGTCGTCCTTCCACTTCGACAACGAGGGCCCCATCCACAACGTAATTCTCGAGCCATTCGCGATCGCGAAGCGGCTCGTCACGAATCGGGAGTACTTGAACTTCATCGAAGACCGAGGCTACGAGCGCCCCGAGCTTTGGCTGAGCGCGGGTTGGGTGGGCATTCAAGAGGACGACAGGCGCGCGCCGCTTTATTGGCACCTAGGCCGAGATGGCTGGAGCGTATTCACCCTTCACGGGCGGGGCCCGCTGCGACCCGGCGACCCGGTGACGCACGTCAGCTACTACGAGGCCGATGCCTATGCGCGATGGGCCGGTGCGCGCCTACCGACGGAGCAAGAGTGGGAAGCCTCGACGACCCATCCGGAGCCTGCGCCGCTCGGCGGACGCGCCCTTTGGACACATGCGTCGCAGCCTCGTATCTAC
>JBFICQ010000367.1:0-1649 GCA_041581895.1 Polyangiales bacterium
AAGGAGCGAGTGCCGGGGCTCAAGAACCTCCTCGCGCTCGGTCCGACCGAAGTAGGCGAAGACCTCGCAGAGATCGCGACAAAGTTCGAGCCGGAGCCGCTCGTGGCCCCAGATATCCGGCCGGACGACCTCAACAGCATCGTCTACACCGGTGGCACCACGGGAAAGCCCAAAGGCGTTCGACAGCCGTATCGTTCGGCTGCGTACATGACGATCGTGCAGATGGCTGAGTGGGAGTGGCCCGAAGAGATGCGATTTCTGATCGCGACACCCCTCTCTCATGCTGCCGCGGCTTTCATCGTGCCGACGCTTCAATCGGGTGGTGCTTTCGTGGTGATGCAGGGGTTCACGCCGGATCTCTTCTTTGACACCATCGAGAAGCACAAGATCACCTCGACGTTTCTCGTGCCGGTCATGATCTACCCGCTTCTCGATCACCCGCGCGCTCAAACCGCCGACTTGTCGAGCTTGGAAACCCTGTTTTACGGGGCCGCACCGATGAACCCGGCGCGGCTCAAGGAGGCCCTCGAGAAATGGGGCCCGATCTTTTTCCAATGCTTCGGCCAGTCCGAGGCACCGATGGCGATCACGCATCTGAAAAAAGCCGAGCACGACCTTTCGACGCCCGAAAGGCTCTCGTCGTGCGGTCGTCCGAGCCCCTGGGTTCACGTCGCGCTCCTCGACGAGAACAATCAACCCATAGCCGAGGGCGAGTCCGGCGAAATCTGTGTGCGCGCGCCCTTCGTCATGGAGGGCTACAACAAGCTGCCCGAGCAAACGGCCGAGGCGTTCGCCGGCGGCTGGCTTCATACCGGCGACGTAGGCCGCTACGACGACGATGGTTACCTCTACATCGTAGATCGCAAGAAAGACATGATCGTCACTGGCGGGTTCAACGTCTTCCCGCGCGAAATCGAAGACGTTCTCGCTTCGCATCCCGCCGTAGGCCAAGTCGCGGTGATAGGCGTGCCCGACGACAAATGGGGCGAAGCCGTAAAGGCGGTGGTCATCCTGCGGCCGGGCCACGAAGGCACCGACGAGCTCGCTCTCGAGCTTCAAGCAGCCGTCAAAAACGCCAAAGGCGCGGTGCAATCACCGAAGTCAGTCGATTTCGTGACGTCGCTCCCGCTTTCGCCACTAGGCAAGCCTGACAAAAAGGCGCTCCGCCAAGAGTATTGGGGCGACCGAGAACGCGGCGTGAATTAGCCTGCAGGCGACCCTCGGTCGGTCCCGGCTTGCCCCTGAGTATTGAGCTCGAGCTTGCACCGCGTCGCTGCGACCTCGGGGATGTCCGCGATCGAAGGGTGCGTCAGCCATGCGGCGGGTACTTGCATCGGCATATCGAGAAGTTGCTGCGCGTAGGCTTTGCCTTGCGGGTCGAATCGCAGCGACGAAATGCCGCCGCCGCCAAGCGCGTTGCGGAGGAGAAAGTTCATCGCATCGATGCCGGGCAAGTCGTAGCGCTCCACCCTGCCTTTTACGAGATGTGCAAACCGACTGGCGACGGCTTCGGCCGAAAGCTGGTCGCGGAGTAGGGGCACGAAGTCAGGATGACGTGCCCGAACGCCGATGTTGGAATGCGGACCTTTGTCGCCGCTGCGTGCGTGTGCGATCGCAATCAGCGGAAGCTCGACGGGGTCTTCCACCGC
>JBFICQ010000368.1:0-1550 GCA_041581895.1 Polyangiales bacterium
CCTCATCGGTGACGAGCTTGGCCAGCGTGAACCGATTGTGTGTTTGCGGGTAGCCTGGAATCCACGACGGCCAGAAGGTTTCCCGAAGCGGGACCGACACGTGGTAGAGTTCGATGGCCGTGATCCGCATCGCTTGGCTGTTGGTTCACTGCATGCTGGCAGGGATTTCTGGCGTGTCGATCTTCGCGATCGCCGCGTCGACCTCTTGCTGGCTCAGCTCGTGACGCTCGAGCTGGCCCGAGAAGTACGCCTCGTAGGCCGACATGTCGAAATGGCCATGGCCGCAAAGGTTGAAGAGGATCACCCGCTTACGACCGCGTTCTTTGGCGAGATTGGCTTCACGGATGGCCGACGCAATGGCGTGGTTGGCCTCGGGAGCAGGGATTATGCCTTCGGCGCGCGCGAACGTTACACCCGCTTCGAAGCTCTCGAGCTGGTCGATCGCCTCGGCAGCGATCAGATCGTCGTGAAGGAGCTGGCTCACCAGCGCCCCCGCACCGTGATATCGAAGCCCACCGGCATGTATCTTGGCCGGAACGAAGTCGTGGCCAAGCGTGTACATCGGTAGGAGCGGAGTCATCCCGACGGTGTCGCCAAAGTCGTAACGAAAGACGCCCCGTGTGAGCTTTGGGCACGACGTCGGCTCACTCGCCAGGCACCGAATGCGCTTGCCTTCCGTGAGGTTCAATCGAAGGAAGGGAAAGCTCAGGCCAGCAAAGTTGGAGCCTCCCCCAAACGGCGCGATCACCACGTCTGGAAGCTCGCCGGCCTTTTCCATTTGCACAAGAGCTTCTTGCCCGACGACAGTCTGGTGCAGCAACACGTGGTTGAGCACGCTGCCGAGTGAGTATTTCGTGTCCGGATCGGTGGCCGCACGCTCGACGGCTTCGGAGATCGCAATTCCGAGGCTCCCTGGCGACTCGGGATCGTCAGCGAGGATCTTTCGACCTGCTTCGGTCAGCTTGCTTGGGGATGGAACCACCTCCGCGCCCCATGTGTTCATCATCATTTTCCGGTAGGGCTTTTGGTCGTAGCTGATGCGGACCATGTAGACCTCACACCCCACGCCGAAGAGTTGGCACGCAAAAGCGAGCGCGCTCCCCCACTGGCCGGCGCCAGTCTCCGTGGCGATCTTTTTGACCCCTTCTTCCTTGTTGTAGAAGGCCTGCGCGACGGCGGTGTTGGGCTTGTGCGAACCCGCCGGGCTGACGCCTTCATACTTGTAATAGATGTGCGCGGGGGTATCGAGCGCCTTCTCGAGCCCGTGCGCGCGATAGAGAGGGGTTGGCCGCCATCGCGTGTAGATGTCTCGAATCTCTTCCGGAATCGCGATCCAACGCTCATCGCTCACTTCCTGTTGGATGAGCGCCATTGGGAAGAGCGGCGCGAGCGCCTCGGGTCCAATCGGTTCTTGAGTGGCTGGATTGAGCGGAGGCAACGGACGGTTGGGCATGTCCGCGACGATGTTGTACCAACGCTCAGGGATTTCTCTCTCTTCGAGGGTGATCTTGGTTTGCTTCATCGAGACGAGGAGACTACCAGCGCTTTGC
>JBFICQ010000369.1:0-1500 GCA_041581895.1 Polyangiales bacterium
GCTCGTGGACGTAATCGGCGTACCACATCGGCCAATCCGGATCGACGCCATCGGTGGCGCTGAAGGCGACGTGATGGGCTTTGCCGGTTTCGGCAAAAAGGGCGGCAAGCGCCTCGACCGCGTCGCTCAAAGCGACTCCCCTTCGACCTCGAGCAGGCAAACGCTAAACCAGTCGCGCTCATCGCTCCAATGTCCAGAGAGGCGAAAACCCGCCGCCCGGGCGATCGCTTCGAAATGGCCGAGATCGTACTTGTGGGAGTGCTCGGTCACGATGAACTCGCCGTTGCGAAAGCTCACGACGGCATTGCCAATGCGGGCTTCCTGATCGGCCTCGCTGATCAGTCGCATCTCGATGCGACCCTCGCTCTCGACGTATGGGGCATGGTGCCGGAAGGCGGCCAAGTCGAAGTCGGCCCCCAGTCCATTCAAGCGGTTGAGGATGTTCAGATTGAAAGCAGCCGTCACGCCGATCGAATCGTTGTAGGCGGCTTCGATGACCTGCGCGTCTTTTTGGCGGTCGATCCCGATCAGCAAGCCGCCGCCAGGCCCAACGAGCTCGGCCACCCGTGCAAGAAATTCTCGTGCCTCGCCGTGTGTGAAGTTGCCGAGGGTGCTCCCAGGGAAGAACGCGACCGTCCTAGAGCTCGGACGGTGAGGCTTTGGAAGCCTGAGAGGCTGTGTGTAGTCCGCACAAACGGCGAGAATCGGCATCTCTTGATACCGTTCGGCGAGTTGCTCCGACGACGCTTCGAGCGCCTCTCTACTGATGTCGATCAGCACGCAACCACTCGGTTCGATAAGGGCGTCGAGAAGCTTTTGGGTCTTGAGACCGACGCCAGAACCGAACTCCACCAGGGTTGCGTGGGCGCCGATCGCGTCCGCCATTTCGTGCACTTTTGCGTCGAGGATCCCCAGCTCTGTGCGCGTCAGGTAGTACTCGGGCAGCTCGGTGATGGCCTCGAAGAGGCGCGCGCCAAGAGAATCGTAGAAATACTTGCAGGGCAGTGTTTTGTGCGCGCGGCGAAGCCCAGCCACCGCTTCTGCTCGGAGATCTCCGAGCTTGGGGTGCAGGTCGACCAGACGCACACGTTCACGATTGCTCAGGGGATCAAATGCGATCATCGGCTTTCAACTCTCGTCGCGCGCTAGTCGGATGCCGGTGAGCTGCCAGCACGCATCCGGAGGGAAGAAGTTGCGGTACGTCTTACGGGCATGACCCGCAGGTGTCGCAAAGCTGCTCCCGCGCAAGACATGCTGACCGCACATGAACTTGCCGTTGTACTCACCGATGGCGCCTTCCACGGGGCGATAACGCGGATACGGCGCGTAACTCGAGGCTGTCCACTGCCAACAGGCCCCGTAGATACGAGGCTGCGACGCATGTGTCCAAAGGGCGCGTCCGCCGAGCGGCGCAGGCTCCGGATGGGTCGTCGAGGCTTCCCACTCTTGCTCCGTCGGTAGGCGCGCACCGGCCCATCGCGCATAGGCATCGGCCTCGTA